>CAZGVW010000257.1:0-10056 GCA_964529265.1 uncultured Phycisphaeraceae bacterium | reverse complement strand
TTCCCTCTTCCCTCTTCCCTCTTCCCTCTTCCCTCTTCCCTCTTCCCTCTTCCCCTCTTCCTCTCTTCCCCTCTTCCTCTGTCTTCCTCTGTCTTCCTCCGGGTTCCCGTCTTCCTCTGCGTTCCTCTGCGTTCCTCTGCGTTCCCTCCTACACTCCGCGCCATGCCCGCGGCGACGCACGATCCCATCGAAATCCTGCGCGAGCGCTTCCTCGCCGCCATGCGCCGCGCCTACGCCGATCGCCTCCCGCCCGACGCCGATCCCATGATCGCCGCGTCGCGCAACCCCCAGTTCGGCGACTACCAGGCCAACGCCGCCATGTCCCTCTCCAAGGCCCTCGGCGCCAAGCCGCGCGACATCGCCCTCGAAATCGTCAAGCACCTCGATCTCACCGGCGTCGCCGAGCCCGTCACGCCTGAGAGCGTCGCCGGCCCCGGCTTCATCAACATCCGTCTCAGCGCCCCCGCCCTCGCCGCGCTCCTGCACGCGCTCGATGCGCCCGATCTCGGCGTCGGCGCGCCCGAAGAAATCGAAACCATCGTCGTCGATCTCTGCGGCGTGAACCTCGCCAAGCAGATGCACGTCGGCCACCTCCGCGCCACCGTCATCGGCGATGCCATCGCCCGCGTCTTCGAGCGCCTCGGCCACCGCGTCGTCCGCCAGAACCACTTGGGCGATTGGGGCCTCCCCATCGCCATGGCCGCCGATCTCCTGAAGCGCCGCGCCGAAGCCGGCCAGATCGATCTCTCCGCCCTCACGCTCGACGACCTCAACGTCATCTCGCGCGAAGCCCGCCGCGACTGCACGCCCGACAAGGCCGGCCTCGCCCTCGCCCTCAAGTTCGACATGGGCCCCAAGGTCATGGCCGAACTCGAGGCCCAGGCCGCGAGCGCCGAGGAGCGCCTCGCGCAGGCCAAAGCCACGCTCGTCGCCCTCCAGTCCGGCGACCCCGCCGTTGAAGCCGTGTGGAAGCGCATCTACGACGTCACCATGCGCGAGTGTCTCGCCACCTGCGCCCGCCTCCACGCCAACGTGCAGCCGGAGCACACCGCCGGCGAATCCACCTACCGCAACGAACTCGCCGGCGTCGTCGAAGACCTCCTCGCGCGCCACGTCGCCGAGATCAGCCAGGGCGCCGTCATCGTGCGCCTCGATGAGTTCGGCATCGCCGAGCCCCTGCTCGTGCGCAAGTCCGATGGCGGCTTCCTCTACGCCACCACCGATATGGCCGGCGTCCGCCGCCGCGTGCAGAAACTCGGCGGCGATCGCGTCATCTACGCCGTGGACGCCCGCCAGGGCCTCCACTTCCGCCAGGTCTTCGCCGCGGCCACCAAGGCCGGATACGCCCGCCGCCCCGATGGCTCGAACGCCCTCCTCCAGCACGCCGCATTCGGCACCGTTCTCGGCGAAGACGGCCGCCCCTTCAAGACCCGCTCCGGCGAGAACGTGAAACTCAGCGACCTCCTCGATGAAGGCGTCGAGCGCGCCCTCGCCGCCGTCGCCGAGAAGAACCCCGACCTCCCGCCCGATCAGCGCCGCAACGTCGCCGAAGCCGTCGGCGTCGGCGCCATCAAGTACACCGATCTCTCATCCGATCGCGTGAAGGACTACGTCTTCTCCTTCGACCGCATGCTCGCCTTCGAGGGCAACACCGGCCCGTACCTTCAGTACGCGCTCGTCCGCGTGCGCAGCATCTTCCGCAAGGCCGAAAAGGAACTTGGGGTCGATCACTCGATCTTCCTCCCCGGCCACGCGGAGGAGCGCCCCCTCTTCGTCATCGAAGCCCCCGACGAAAAAGCCCTCGCCCTGCAACTGCTCCGCTTCCCCGGCGCGCTCCGCTCCGTCGCCGAATCCATCGAGCCCCACCGCCTCTGCGGCTACCTCTACGACCTCGCCGGCGCCTTCAGCGGCTTCTTCCAGAACTGCCCCGTCCTCCGCGCCGAATCCGAATCCCTCCGCCTCTCCCGCCTCCGCCTCTGCCACCTCACCGGCCGCATCCTCGAAGCCGGCCTCGAAACCCTCGGCATCGTCCCGCTCGAACAGATGTGATCCCGATGGCGCATCGGTTGCCACACGGCGGCACATGCGTCCCGCCTGTGTCCCGAACCAGTGGCACAGGCGTCCCGCCTGTGTCGCGGCGCAGCCGCGAGCATTACGCTCCAACTCGCTCTCCTCCCCCCATCGGGTGGCATAGCCGCAGACGTCCGGTGGCATGGCCGCGGACTTCGGGTGGCATGGCCGCGGCTCTGCGCGGCTATGCCGATGCCCAGCGCCCATCCCAATCTCAGCGGCGCTTCGACAACGCAGTGTGGCATGGCCCTGCGCTTCGCCGACCCATGCGCAGCGCCCGAAATCACCCAACGCGCCCAAAATCACTCAGCGCGTCTGCTCGAACCCCTCTCCCCGGCTTTGCGGGGAGAGGTCAGGGTGAGGGGCTATCCCCCTACCACTCCTCCTGCTCTCCTCTTCATCTGCGCGCCACGAACACTCTCCTCCGCTATTGCCTATTGCCTACTCCCTCCCCATCCTCTCCACCTCCCCCATCAACCACTGCCCCGGCCTCCGCCCATCAATCATCAGGCACTCAATCGCCTCGATCCGCCACTCCCCGCCCCCATCCTTCCGCCACTCCAATCCCCACCACGAGAAACTCGGATAGAAGTCCCGCGGCTGCACGCGCACATGCGCCTGCGCGCGGCCCATCCCGCGCCCAACCACCGCCGCCTGCGCCTCCACCACACCGAAATCCCGGAACGCAAACCGCTCCTCCACCGATTCCACCAGCCGCAGCGTCGCCGCCTTCCCGAACCCCGGAATCCGCGCCCCCTCGATCACCAGACCCACGTCCTCGCCCAGCAGCGGCGCCACAGCCGCGGAATCCCCCGCCGCGGCGGCGCGCATGAACCGCTTCGTCCCGTCGATCAGCCGCTCACGCTCCGTCGTCACCAGAAACGCCGTCGCCACCACCATCGCCGCGGCCAAAACCGCCGCCCCCCCGATCGCCGCCCCCAGCCGCGCCTGCTGCCGCCGCCCCAGCGCCACGAACAGCGCCACCCCCACCGCCGCCAGCCCGATCGCCGGCAGCCACGGCGATTCCAGCAGCCACACCCGCCACACCGGCGGCGACGGCAGCGGCGCCATCGTCGCGATCAACTCCAAAAACCCCGTTCCCACGCTCACATCAGCCATGATGCGCAATTCCTGCAGGCGCGCCGAGAAACGTCCCGATAAGTCCCTCCGTCAATCCACGCGCCGACACTGCGCGCCCAGGGGACCACGATGACCACAGCCGCGCAAGCCACCATCGCTCCTTCACCGGCCACCCTCGAGGCCAACCTCGCGGCTGTCTCCCATTGTTCGCTCGCCGCGGCTTCCCAGATCCGAGCCGCCTTCCCCTGCGCCGAACTCGAGTTCCTCCCCACCGATGAGCCCGGCGCCCCCTCCGCCACACTCTCCGGCCGCCTCCTCGCCAGCCGCCGCCGGCCCCTTGACGAAGCCGCCCGCCTCGCCGAAACCGTTGATCTTCGCGCCGCCGCCGTCATCGTCGTCATGGGCTTCGGCCTCGGCCACCACGTCGCCGCCCTCGCCCGCCGCATGAAGCGCGATGGCCTCATCGTTGTCTTCGAGCCCGATGTCGCCCTCCTCCGCGCCGTCTTCGAGCGCATCGACCACACATCGTGGCTGCGCGAGACCAACATCCTCTTCCTCACCGACCCTGACGATGGCCCCGCCATCACCGCCGCGCTCCAGGGCGCCGAAGGCCTGCTCGCCCTCGGCACGCGCATCCTCGATCACCCCGCCAGCCGCGCCCGCCTCGGCGACACCGCGGCCCGCTTCGGCGAGCGCTTCGCCCGCGCCGTCGCCGCGGTGCGCACCGTCGTCATCACCACCATGGTGCAGAGCGAAGTCACGGTGCGCAACTGCCTCATGAATCTCGATCACTACACGAGGCGCGACGACCGCGGCGGCCCCCTCGGCGTCGCCGATCTCGCCGGCGCCTGCCGCGGCGCCCCCGCCGTCGTCGTCTCCGCCGGCCCCAGCCTCGCGCGCAACATTCACCTGCTCGCGCAGCCCGGTGTGCGCGACCGCGTCGTGATCATCGCCGTGCAGACCGCGCTGAAAACGCTCCTCGCGCACGGTGTGAAGCCGCACTTCGTCACCGCGCTCGACTACCACGAGATCAGCCGCCGCTTTTATGAAGGTCTTTCGCCCGCGGATGTCGAAGGCGTCACGCTCGTCGCCGAAGCCAAGGCCAACCCGGCGATTCTCGATTCCTTTCCCGGGGCGGGGGCCGTCCGCTGCGTCGGCGACGATACGCTCGATCTCCTCCTCGGCCCCGACCTCACCGGCGCGCACGGCGCGCTCCCGCCCGGCGCCACCGTGGCGCACCTCGCCTACTACCTGGCGCGCCACCTCGCGTGCGATCCCGTCATCCTCATCGGGCAGGACCTCGGCTTCACCGACGGCCAGTACTACGCCTCCGGCGCCGCCATCCACTCCGTCTGGGCCGGTGAACTCAACCCCTTCAACTCCCTCGAAACCATGGAGTGGCAGCGCATCGCGCGCTCCCGCCGCACGCTCCGCCGCGCCACCGACCACCTCGGCCGCCCCGTCTACACCGATGAGCAGATGGCCACCTACCTCGCGCAGTTCGAGCGCGATTTCATGGCCGACGCCCAGCGCGGACTCACCATCATCGACGCCACCGAGGGCGGCGTCGCCAAGCGCCACGCCGTCACCGCCACGCTCGCCGACGCCCTCGCGCGCAGCGAAGGCGCAGCGCCGCTGAGCCTTCCGCACGCCCGCGCGGCTGCGTCCGGCGCCGGCGCCTCCGTCCGCAAACACCTCCTCCACCATCTGCGCGCCATGCGCCGCGATTTCGGCCGCCTCACCGCACTCAGCCGCCGCACGCAATCCCTCCTCCAGCGCATGCTCGACCACCACGACGACCAGCGCCTCGTCAACAAACTCATCGCCGACGTGGACAAGGTCCGCGACGAAGTCCAATCCATCCAGCCCGCCTTCGCGCTCGTCCAGAAACTCAACCAGACCGGCGGATTCAAGCGCGCCCGCGCCGATCGGGATATGCGCCTCGATGCCTCCCTCTCCCCACTCGAACTCCAGCGCCGCCAGATCGAGCGCGATCGCACCAACGTCGAGTGGATCGGCGACGCCGCGGATTCCCTCGCCACCATGCTCGACGACGCCATGGCCGCCTTGAACGGCGCCCCCAAGCGCACACGCGACCCCGCGCCCGAGCCCGCCACCCACTCCCGCGATGCAGCCTCCGCCTCCCCTCGCGCGCGCACAACCCTCCGCGCCGCCGCCGTCATCCCCGTCGATCACGACCGCAGCCCCCTCGGCGTCCCGCGCTCCCTCGATGCCCACTTCCGCGGAACCCCCCTCCTCCGCGTTACGCTCGCGCGCCTCTCCCGCTGCAAGCACATCGATTCCGCCATCCTCCTCTCCACCGACCCCGCGCGCACGCGCGCCCTCACCACCGACCGCATCAACAACATCCGCATCCACGTCGAACGCATCGACCCCGCCGCCCTCCGCGCCCGCGCCGATCGCCTCCGCCCCGCCCGCGCCCTCGCCGATTCCTCCTGGCGCGGCGGCCTCTGCGGCGCCACCATCTATGACGAACTCCTCCACACCGCCCCCGCCGCGGCTGCGCTCATCAAGCACACACTCGACGCCGCACTCCTCGTCGGCCCCGATTGGGCGCTTGTCGATCCCGCCCTCTGCGATTCCGTCATCGAGCGCTGGCGAGAACGCCCCGATGCCCACCGACTCACCTTCACGCAAGCGCCCCCCGGACTCGCCGGCTGCGTCATCGACCGCCGTCTGCTCGAAGAACTCGCCCGCTCGCACGACAAAGGCGGCCCCTTCGCCAGCATCGGCGGCCTCCTGGGCTACGTTCCCGTCAACCCACAGCCCGATCCCATCGCCCACGCCGTCTGCGCGCCCGTGACGCCGACCGTGCGCGACGCCCTCTTCCGATTCATCCCCGATTCCGCCGCGCGCACCGTCTTCCTCGACCGCGCGCTCGCGAACACGCCCGCCGATGCGCCCGCGGAACTCATCGCCGCCGCCATCGAATCCGCGGCAATCACCGCAGCGCACGCCGCCCCCGGCCCCGCCCACCTCATCCTCGAACTCACCCCGCGCCGCGCTTCCAAGCCCGCCCCCTGGCTCTTCGGCGCCGCCGCGCAGCGCCCCGACATGCCCCGCGCCCTCGCCGAGCAACTCATCTCCGCCGCCGCGGCCCTCCGCGACGACCTCGTCATCTCCTTCGAAGGCGCCGGCGACCCCCTCCTCCACCCGGAGTGGCGCGCCATCGCCGAACACGCGCGCTCGCTCACCTCCCGCGGCATTCACATCCGCACCGATCTCCTCTGCGATGCGCCCGCGCTCGATGCGCTCCTCGATGGCGCCGTGGACATCGTCAGCGTCAACCTCATGGCGCAATCCGCCACGATCTACGAACAACTCATGGGGGTCGATGGCTTCCGCCGCGCCCTGGAACACCTCGATGCGCTGCTCAAACGCCGCACGACCTTCGAAGGCCTCCCTTCCCTCTGGGTCGCGCCGCGCATCACGCGCTGCGACGCCGTGTATGAGGAACTCGAAACCTTCTACGACAAGTGGCTCCTCCTCGCCGGCGCCGCCGTGATCGATCCACTCCCGAACGCCGCCCCCGACCAGCGCATCACCCCACTCGCCCTCCCGCGCCCCGCCGCCCTCCGCGAAGCGCGCAACACCATGTTCGTGCGCTCCGACGGCGCCGTCACACTCCCCGCGCTTGGCGGCCCACACACCGAAACCATCGCCGACCTCTCGCGCGAGCCCCTCGAAGCCGTCTGGCCCCGCCTCCTCGAGCGCCGCGCCGCGGCATTCCGCTGAATCCATGCGCCCACTCGCACTCATCCTCGGCCGCGCCGGCAGCAAGGGACTCCCCGGCAAGAACCTCGCCCTCATCGCCGGCCGCGAGTGCGTGCGCTGGACCATCGACCGCGCGAAGGAGTCACAATCCATCGCGCGCATCGCGCTCTCCACCGATTCGCCCGACATGATGCGCATCGCCGTCGAAATGGGCGCCGACGCCGTCGCCCGCCCCGCCGACCTCGCCAGCGACACCGCCACCGTGGACGCCGCCGCCCGCCACGCCGTCGAATCCCTCGCCGACGAGTCGCTCGATCCCATCGTCATCCTGTACGCCAACGTACCCATCCGCCCCGCGGGCCTCATCGACCGCGCCGTGCGCACGCTCATCGAAACCCGCGCCGATTCCGTGCAGTCATACGCGCCCGTCGGCAAGCACCACCCGTGGTGGACGGCCCGCATCAGCGACACCGATTCCCGCGTGGCGCCGTGGGAGGGCGAGGTGCTCAACCACGGCGTCTTCCGCCGCCAGGACCTGCCCCCGGCGCACATTCCCGATGGCGGCGTCCTCGCCGTCACGCGCAGCGCGCTCTTCCTCGGCGCGCCCGGCGCCGCAGGCCCCCACGCCTTCCTCGGCCGCGACCGCCGCGGCGTCCTCACGCGCGAAGGCGATGTCATCGACATCGATTCCCGCATCGACCTCCTCGTCGCCGACGCCATCCTCCGCGAGCAGGCCCGCGCCATGGAGGAAGGAGAGCCGCGGTCATGACGATCCAGATCGCCGGGCGAGATGTCGGCCACGACTGTCCTCCCTTCATCATCGCCGAGATCGGCGTGAACCACGATGGCTCGCCCGACCTCGCGCTTGAGCTCGTTGACGCCGCGGCGGACTCGGGCGCGGACGCCGTGAAGACCCAGTTCTTCCGCGCCGACCTGCTCATGAGCCGGGCAGCGCGCCTTGCCGATTATCAACGCGCGGCGGGTGAATCCGATCCCATCGACATGCTCCGCCGCCTCGAACTGCCGCTCGACGCCATGTCCGCGATCGTCGATCGCGCGCACTGCCGCGGGCTCGCGGCCATCGTCACCGTCTTCAGCCTTGAACTCGTCGCGCCGGCGGCCCGCCTGCCGTGGGACGCGTTCAAGACTGCTTCGCCCGACATCATCAACCGGCCGCTCATCGAGGCGCTCGCGGCGGACGGGCGCCCGCTCATCGCGAGCACGGGCGCGGCGGACATGGAAGAGGTCCTGCGCGCGTGCGCGTGGCTGCCGCGGGGGCGCGCGATGCTCATGCAGTGCGTGAGCGCCTATCCGACGCCGGATGAATCCGCGGCGATCGGCGGCGTGGGGGCTCTGGCGCGGGCGACGGATCTGCCGGTGGGGTACAGCGACCACACGACGGCGCTTGACACCGGCGCGCTGGCCGCCGCGGCGGGCGCGTGCGCGCTGGAAAAGCACCTGACGCATGACCGGGCCGCCGCGGGACCGGACCACGCGGCGTCGCTGGATGCGGCGCAGTTTGCGGAGTACGTGCGCCTGGCGCGGCGGGCCCACTCCATGCTCGGGCCGCGCGAGAAACGCATCCTCGACATCGAGCAGGACGTGCGCAGCGCGTCGCGCCAGTCCATCGTGGCGGTGCGGGCCATGAAGGCGGGGCATGTCCTGACGCGCGGCGACCTGACGCTGAAGCGCCCGGCGGGCGCGAGCAGCCTCGCGCCGGATCGCCTCGCGGACATCATCGGGCGCATGCTGGTGCGCGACGTCGAGGCCGATGCGCCGCTTTCCGAATCCGATCTCGCGCCTGCGCGCCCATCGCGATCGACACCCATCGCATCGGAGCGTGCTTCATGAGCGCCAAGGCGCGCGACCGCCGCCGCGTCGCCGTTGTCACCGGCTCGCGCGCCGAGTTCGGCCTCCTCGCGCCGGTCATGCGCGCCATCGCGGCGCATCCATCGCTTGAACTTCAGGTCGTTGTGGCCGGCGCCCATCTGCTTCCACCATCCGAGACGCGGCGCGAGGTGGCCGCGGAGTTTGAGATCGCCGCCGAAGTCCCCATGCAGCGTCCTGGCGAAACCGGCCGCGCCGCCGACGCCCGCGCGCTCGGCCGCGGCGTCTCGGGCTTCGCCGAAGCCTTCGACCGACTGGCGCCCGACTTCGTGCTCCTCCTCGGCGACCGCATCGAGCCCTTCGCCGCGGTGAGCGCCGCCTCCATCGGCGGCCGGCCGATCGCCCACATCCACGGCGGCGACCGCGCCGAGGGCGTTGCCGACGAGGCGATGCGGCACGCGATCACCAAACTCGCGCACGTGCATTTCCCCGCCACCGCCGCCTCCGCCGAGCGCATCGGCCGCATGGGCGAGGACGAATCGCGGATTCACATCGTCGGCTCGCCCGCCATTGACGGGCTCGCGGGAATCGAGGCGATGTCGGACGCCGACGCGGCCGCGCTCGGCGATCCGGATGTCATCTTCCTCATGCATCCGGTCGGGGACGACCGAGAGGTTGAGCGCCGCCGCGCCGCCGCGGGGCTGGAGGCGCTGCGCGGAAGGCGCGTGCTCGCCCTGCATCCCAACTTCGACGCCGGGCGCGAGGGCGTGCTGGATGCGATCGGCGCTTCCGGCGTGCGCGCGATCGATCATGCGCCTCGCCCGGTGTTCATCGGCCTGCTGAAGCGGCTCGCGCGGCGGGCGGGGGGAATGATCGTCGGCAACTCGTCGGCGGCGCTCATCGAGTGCGCTGCGCTGCGGCTTCCCGCCGTGAACCTCGGCCCGCGGCAGGCCGGGCGCGAGCGGGCGGGGAATATCGTGGATGTGCGCGGGGAGGGCGGCGCCTCCGATGTTCATGAGGCGATCGAGCGGGCGATGAGGATCGAGCGAAGCGGGCTCGGGCATCCCTATGGAGATGGTCGGAGCGGCGTGCGGATCGCGAAGATTCTCGGGAAAATCGGGGAGGGGGAGCGGGTGGGGATGATTCGGAAGCGGTGCGCGTATTGAGGGTGCGGCAAGTTGCTTCGACCCTCGCTTGCGCTTCGGGCTCGTATCGGAGAGGGGTTGTTCGAGGGAAGTCCCTCGCTTGCGCTTCGGGCTCGTTTTGGAGCATGCGGTGTGGGCGCGCGCGAGTGTGATGATGGAGTTGGCGGCTTTGCGGGCGGGGTCGGGGCGCTCGGGGGCG
>CAZGVW010000256.1:0-5916 GCA_964529265.1 uncultured Phycisphaeraceae bacterium | reverse complement strand
CCCCGCCAAATCTGTTTCTTGAGCGCTCCGTAGCGGCCTCCGGCCGCACACTCGCTCCGGTACGGACCGCCGGATTCGATCCGGCGGTCCTGAGCGGGCGCTCATCGGCTCCGGTTCAAGCGAAGCCCGGAAGGCGCGGGGGCGCTGCTATCATGGCCGGCTCGCTCGATTGAACGTCCCACTTCGCACCGCGAGGCCCCGCACATGTTTCTGAGTTATCTCGCTCTGGCGGTCCTGATCATCATGGTCATCGTCATCGTGTACGCGTTCATCTGGATACACGACATTCCGTACATGCTGGCCAAGAAGCGGAATCACCCCAACCTGCACGCCATCCACATCGCCTGCTGGCTCAGCCTGTTCACGCTGCACGCGCTGTGGCCGTTCGTGTTCCTCTGGGCCATCATCCAGAAGCCGCAGTTGGAGGTGATCATCGTGGAAGGCGACGAACGGCCGGGGGTTCCGGCTGGCGGCGGCAGGAAATCCGTCGACTCCGCCGACACGGCATCGCTGCGCAAGGCGATCACCGAACTGCAACAACGCCTGGATGCACTTCAACGACGCACCGACGCGGGCGGAAACGCGGGGGGCACCAGGTCATGATCGAAATCCTCATCGGCGTCTACGGCAGCATCCTCTGGCTCGTCTTCAAGAAGTTCAAGCTGCTTCCGATCAACACCTGGACCATGGTTGGAGCGTTCCTCGTCGGCGCATTCTCGCTCCTGTTCCTGGTGCTGATGATGAATATGTATCAGCCGCTCACCAAGGACTCCCGCTTCATGGCGGCCACCACGTCGATCATTTCCGAAGTCCGCGGGAAAGTGATCGAAGTCCCCGTCACCGGCAACACGCCCCTCAAGGCTGGCGACATACTCTTCAAGATCGACCCCGTGCCGTACCAGCACGCGGTCGCCGCGATCGAAGCCCAACTCGGACTGGCTCGCACGCGACTGCAACAGGAAACCGACCTCGTCGCGCAAGGCGCGGGCAACCAGTACGAAGTCCAGCGTTACGACGCCGATGTCAAGCAGCTTACCGCCGCCCTCGACCAGGCGAAGATCGACCTCGACAACACCACAGTGCGGTCTCCGACCAATGGCTACGTCACGCAAGTCTCACTGCGACCGGGCATGATGGCCGTTCCCATGCCGCTGTCGCCCCTCATGATCTTCGTGCACGATGAGGAGCGTGTCTTCGTCGCCGCGTTCCGGCAGAACTCCCTGCAAGGCATCGATCCCGGCGATGAAGTCGAGGTGTCGTTCGACGCCGTTCCGGGCCGCATTTTCGCCGGCAAAGTCCAACAAGTCCTGCCGATGATGTCGGAAGGGCAGATGTCGGCCACGGGGCAGTTGCGCACGCTGGATAGCGTCGGCTCCAAGCCCGGCCGGTCACTGATCACGGTGGAGTTCACAGACGACCTGTCGGGGTACAAGCTCCCCATCGGCGCGAGTGGCACAACGGTGGTGTACACCGGTCAGTTCAAGCCGATCCAGATCATGCGGATGGTCATCCTGCGCATCAAAGCGTGGGAGAAGTATGTGTTTTCGGCGTGAGTGAGTAGGGAAGCGTCGGTTCAGAAAGGCAGTACATGATGAGCGAGTTGAAATCAGATGGCTGGTGGCAATCAGCGGTGCTCTGTGCAGCCGGCGTCCTCGCGGCGAATATCGGCGGCTGCGCCGGCGCCAAGCCTGCGCCTGTGCGCCAGGACATCATCGCCGATTCGATCGGCACGGAGACCGTGCGCGGCGCGTGGGCCGAGGCCGCCGAAAGAGGCGCGGTGCCTGACGGCTGGCTCAAGTCGTTCAACGATCCCAGGATGGAAGCGGTGGTGATTGAAGCGCTGCAGCACAACCTCGTGCTGCGCGGCGCGAAGACGCGAATCGATGCCGCTTCCGCCGCCACGACACAGGCGGAGGCGGCGATGGGGCCGATCGTCTCGGCTGGAGGCGGCGGCATCGCGACTGCCGGGAGCGGCGGCGGCGGCAGCGGCGTCGGGCTCAACGTCTCGTGGGAACTCGATGTATGGGGCCGGCTCGCCTCGCTTCGGTCAGCGGCCGAAGAGCAACTCGCATCGGTGCAGGCCGAGTATGAGTTTGCGCGCGAATCGCTCGCAGCGCAGACCGCCAAGGCGTGGTATTTCGCGTGCGACACGCAGCAGCAAAGGAAGCTTGCAAAGGAAACGGTGGCGGTTCACGCACAGCTTGTGGATGTCGTCACTGCCAAGTCGAAGATGGGGCAAGTCACGCCTCAAGACATGAACCTGGCGCAGGCCGACCTGGCTTCGGCGCATGAGCGCGAACGCTTCGCGGAAGGCGCGCACAAGGAAGCGGTGCGCAGCCTCGAGGTGCTGCTGGGCCGTTATCCCTCTGCGGAACTCGAAGTGGAAGAGCATTTCATTCCGGTCCCGGCGGCCGTGCCTGCGGGCGTCCCTTCAGAGATTCTCGAACGACGGCCTGACATCATCGCTGCGGAGGCCGATGTTCGTGCCGCGTTCCAGAACGTGCAGGCGGCGAAACTGGCGAAGCTGCCGAGCTTCACGCTGACCGCAGGCGGAGGCCTGGGAGGCATGAGCAACTCGTTCTTCCGCATGGGTGCCAACTTCTTCGCGCCCGTCTACGACGGCGGTACGCTTGACGCCGAGGTCAAGATCGAGACTGCGGATCAGGAGGCGGCGCTGGCCGCCTTCGGCCAGAGCGCGCTGGTGGCGTTCAGCGAAGTTGAGAACGGCCTCGTCGCCGAGCAACTGCTTCATCAGCGCGAGCAGTTGCTGAAGACTGCAGTCGAGCAGAACGCAGAAGCACTTCGCATCGCGCGCGTGCAACACGACACAGGCCGGGTCAGCATGCTCGATGTGCTGCAGATGCAGGCGCGCACGAATCTCAGCCGCGCTGCTCTGATCGACATGCAGCAACAGCGTCTGGCGCAGCGGATCGACTTGCACCTGGCGCTGGGCGGGAGCTTTGAGCCTCTCCGTGGGCCCTGATGTGCACTTCATGTGATCGTTGCCATGAGCGCGGTGCCGAAGCGCGTCAACGGGTGAGGTCTCGTGCAACCCGCAGCCCACTGTGCAGAATCCGTCATGAGCGATATTGCCACCGCCGACTCGTTGAGCCGATCAGACCACGCCGTTCCTGACACGCATCAGAAGGTGCTCGCCGTCAATCTCGATGCGACGAGTTTCGGCTCGTTCGCCGAGATCGGCGCGGGGCAGGAAGTGTCGCGCTGGTTCCTGCGCGTCGGCGGCGCATCGGGCACGGTGGGCAAGACCGTCTCCGCCTACGACAAGGAAGTCAGCGACGATCTGTACGGCTCCGGCACACGCTATGTGTCGAAGCCGCGCCTGGAGGCAATGCTCGAGCGAGAATGGAGATCGCTGCTTCGTCAGGTGGACGATGCGCGGGGCAGGAACACGCGCCTGTTCGCATTCGCCGACACGATCGCCGCCCGCAACTTCGCCGGCACCAATGACTGTCACGGGTGGATCGGCGTGCGCTTTCAGGATCGCCCGCAGGCCGAGCCCAACGACATCCTGCTGCACGTCAACCTGCGCGACAGCGCCAACCTGCTGCAACAGGAAGCGGTCGGCATTCTGGGTGTGAACCTGCTGCACGCGCTGTTGAACGAGCGCGCCGATGCGGATCAGATTCCTGCGCGGTTGTTCGACAATGTTGAGGACAATCGAATCGAGATCGATCAGATCGAGATGCGCGGCAGCGCGTTCTCGAAGTGCGACATGGGCGCTCTTCATGTGGCGCTCGCCCGCGATGGCCGCGCCGAGGCGATCACACTCACCGCTGATGGCGCGGCCGTTGCGGCCAACGAATTCCTCTATAAGAAGTCGGTGATCATCGCACCGCTGGCCGGCGATCCGCGCGATGATCTTTCGCGCGAAGCGATTGCGGCATGTACGGAGGAACTTCGCCGCGGAGTCACCGGCGACGCCGAGGTGAAGGACGTCATCGATGTCCGCCTCGTGGTGACTGCAACGCCCGATCCGCGATCGCTTGCCGCGGCAACGGCCTTCCAGGGCGCAGCCCTGATCACGCGGCATCAACCGCTCTTTCGCGCTACCGCGTTCGTGCGCCGTTATACCCAGGCGCCCCTGCGCTTCGCCATCACGCTGCCGGCGTTGATGCGCATCTTCGACGATGTGCGCTACCAGCATCTGGATGGGCGCATGCTCGAGGGCGTCGCGCGACTGTTTGGCTACGACGTGCGCGTGCTGGCGTACCCTTCGCGGCGCGAGGACTTGCATCGCCTGCTGAACACCGACGCCGGTCGCGGATGGGAGGTTGATGGCAGCCGACCGTGGATTACGGCCGATCAGTTGCATCCCCCGCCGCCGCTGCGGCATCTCTACGAGTATCTGCTGGCGACAGGTTTTCTTGTCGCGATGCCACAGTAGTCCAGCGACCGCGAGCTTCCCGGCATGTTGGAGCTTCGGCGGGCCTTGCCGATTCGCGACGAGCCCCTGCCGCGCGACCCACTCCCGCACGGTCGGGAACACCTCCGGCAGGCGGACCCTCTGATCCCGCGTGACTGGGGGCCGTGCCCGCCGCCGCCCACGGACCGCCCCGCCGACTTCGATCACAACGGAGCGGTCGACTTCGCCGACCTGCTGACGTTGCTCGCGAACTGGTCCTGACGCGCAGAGTGCACCGGCGGGCATGGTATCGTGGGGCCGACCGACCGCCTGCCACCGACCGCCATGCCACCGACGCCATGCCACCGACCCAAATGCCGGGAACGATCCTCCATCTCGTCGCCGTGGCGATCATCCTCGCGCTTCCGGGTTGCGGGACCGTGCCGCGCGCGGGCGGACCCGGCGCGGAGATCGGAACCGGCGTCTTTGTCGGTGATGCCGAGATCCGCGGCTACCGTCCGCACCCCGCGCTCCGTGTGCCGGTGACGACGGTGCCCGCCGCGCGATACCCCGCGGTGGACATTCACTGCCACTGGACCCTCGAGCCCGATCCGCACGCGATGCTCCGCGCGATGGACGAGCGCAACGTGCACCGGGCCGTCAACCTGAGCGGCGGATGGGGCGAGCAGCTCGACGCGATGCTCGCGCGGTACTACGCGGTCGATCCCGGGCGTTTCGTCATCTTCTGCAGCATTGACTTCTCGGGCATCGACAATCCGGGCTTCGGCGCGGCGATGAGCGCGTTCCTCACCGAGGCGCACCGCAAGGGGGTGCGGGGCCTGAAGATCTTCAAGAGCCTCGGCCTCACGATCCGCGACGGATCCGGCGCGCTCGTTCCGATCGACGATCCGCGGCTCGACCCGATCTGGGCGACGTGCGGCCGGCTCGGCATGCCGGTGCTCATCCACTCGGCCGACCCCGTCGCGTTCTTCGCGCCGATCGACGCAGCGAACGAACGCTGGATGCAGCTCAAGCGTCATCCGGGCTGGAGCTTCCACGGCCCGCAGTTCCCGGCGCGTGAAGAAGTCCTCGCTCAGCGCAACCGCGTGCTCGCGCGGCACCCGGGGACGACCTTCATCGGCGCCCACGTCGGCAACAACGCGGAGGACCTCGCCGCCGCCGCCGCCGCGCTCGATGCGTATCCGAACCTCGTCGTGGACATCTCCGGTCGCATCGCCGAGCTCGGGCGGCAGCCGTACTCGGCGCGGCGGTTCCTTCTCGACTACCAGGATCGCGTTCTCTTCGGCACCGACCGCTATCCGGGGCGCGAAGATCAGCCTCGATACCGTATCTACTACCGCTTCCTCGAAACGGCGGACGAGTACTTCGACTACCACGACCACGACTTCCCGCCGGCGGGCGAGTGGAAGATCTACGGGGTCGATCTGCCGGACGCGGTGCTGGAGAAGGTGTACCGGCTGAACGCGGATCGCGTGCTCGGATTCCGATGACGCCGCCCGGGAGCCGCAGAGACGCAGCGGCGCCGGGAGCAC
>CAZGVW010000255.1:0-6747 GCA_964529265.1 uncultured Phycisphaeraceae bacterium | reverse complement strand
GTGATCTTGCGGGAAGGGTTGAGACCGAGACAGAGACCTTGGGCTCGCTCACGGTTGGCGGGAAACTGACAGGCGTAGTAGACATCGGTGGTGACATCACAGAGACCGTTGAGATTTCCGGCGACATCGGCGCATCCACAGCCAATGCGACCATCGCGGCTGGCGGCGAGATTGCCGCGATCACCGCCGGCGGCGACGTCTGGGCCGATATCAGCGTCAACGGCGGCGAGGAGGTTGAACCCCCTACCCCGACGCAACAGCTCCCTCGTCTTGAAGTGTTCGACGTCGGCGGGGATCTGCACGGAACGTTCCACGGTCCGAGCATCCGCGATCTCGACGTCGGCGGCGACCTCCACGCCGAACTCACCGTCGGCCTTGTCCGGCGCGGCGTCAACGGCAACGACGAGTGGCGCATCAACGGCTCCTTCAAGTCCGGCGCCAGGATCGTGGTCCTCGGGCGCGCCCAGTCGACGAGCACGGCGCGCGGCCTGCGCGGCCCCATCGTGTTCAACAACGGATTCAATGGCGGTCAGTGGGAGAATAGCGCCGTTGTGGAGATCACGCGGTTCGACGAGGAGGGCGTCATCACGCTCACCGGCCCCGACTACACCAATCCACCACACGGTGAGGTCCATCCTCTGGGTGTCGGCGGGGGCGGCGTGGGCGTCGCGTCGTTCAATCTTCAGGGCACGGGCTGCTTCCCCGCCGCGGGCTCTTCGACGCCGCTCGAACTACCGGCCGTCAAACTCCCCACGCCGCCGCTGCCGGAGCCAATCACGGAGATGGAGGGCGCCGTATACATCCGGCACTACGGCCCCGTGACGTGGGACGAGGAGGCGGAGAACCTCCCTGTGGTCGTTGAGCGCCGCCGCATCGGCGATACCGGCTCATGGACGGACATCACCGAGATGGTCTTCGCCGAGCCCGCGTGGATGAACCTCGTGATCGGCCTTGGTGAGGTCTCGTCGATCGGATGCGGCGGGCAGAACGTGATCGGATTCTTCCGCGGCTTCGATTACAAGATCACCCCACGCCGCACCGGCGACGAGGCCGTGCGCTGCCTCGAAGTGGCCACCGAGCCGCTTGTGAACCATGGCGATGAAGATGGCTACATCTACGAGTTCACCGTTCCCGACCCGTGCCCCGCGGATCTCAACGGAGACGGCGTGGTGAACAGCACGGACAACACATTCCTGCTTGGCGTCTGGGGTCCGTGCGATGATCCACCCTGTGTCTGCCTCGCCGACCTGAATCTCGACGGTATGGTCGGTTCATCCGACCTCGCGATCCTCCTGGCCTCGTGGGGTTCCTGCGGCGAATCTCTCATGGGCGGCGGCCTCCCGCCCGTCGTCGAGCACTACGAGTTCGAGAGCGTCGAGGACTACATGAACTGGCTCAACTCGCTCAGCGAGTCGGAACTCATCGATCACATCGTCGAAGTCATTGAGTGGCTCACGTCCTGAGCGCTGAGCCTTACCGCCCGAGGCGCCGAAGGCAGGCGGCAGACTGGGAATCCGCACCCCCGTCTACCGCCTACCGTCTACCCCTCTTGTCCCCGCACGATTCCACAACTCCCCGCGCCTCGATGTGGTCTTCCGCAACACCTCTTCGAGGTTCCCGGAGAGCCCTACGCTCCGCACGGGAACTCCGGCTCCCCCGCCGCGTCCAACCCCGTTGGCCCCCGCCCCGGCCCCCGGAGGAGTCCCGAGCGTTGCCCATCCGCCTCCCATCCCATCCCCCGCTCCGCCTCCTCCCCGCCATCGCCGCGCTCGCCCTCGCCGCCTCCCCCGCCCTCGCCCAGGCCTCCATGAAGATCGGCGCGGCCCCGTACCCCGCCTACCCCGCCGAGCCCCCGGATTGGCTCAGGGTCATCGTCCCCGATCCCGCCGACCCCGCCATCAAGGCCTACGCCGAGCAGGCCGCGAAGCGCACCGAGGCCGAGCGCGAACTCGCGCGCCTCCGCGCCCGCCACTTCGGCTCCGTGCGGGCCACACCCCTCCGCCAGGCCGGCCTCCTGCGCCTGCGCGAGTTCAGCGACCCCGCCCTCTTCCCCACGCTCCTCGAAGTCTTCGAGCGCGAGAAGGACGATGTCCGCCTCGCCGTCCTCGATCTCTTCGCCGATAGCGCCACCGATGAGGGCGACGCCACGCTCGCCTGGGTCGCCGTCTTCGATGAGCGCGAAACCGTGCGCGACGCCGCGCGACAGCGCCTCACCCAGCGCGTCGAAGCCCGCGGCGAAGTCCCCAACCGCGTCCAACTCGTCATCGATCACGCCCTCCGCCGCGACGAAACTCCGATCGTCAACGCCGCGGCTCACCTCGCCCACAGCCTGAAACTCCTCCAGGCCATCCCGCTCCTCATCACCGCGCAGGTCAGCGTGCAGGGAACCGGCGGCGGCGACGACAGCGCCCTCGCCTGGATCCTCGTCGGCACACAGCAGGCCTTCGTCACCGACGTGAACCCCATCGTCGGCACGAACTCCGTCGCCTTCGATCCGCAGATCGGCGTCATCACCACCGGCTCGATCATGCGCATCATCGACGCCGTCGCCGTCATCTACCGCACCGAAGTGCACCAGACCCTCGTGCAGATGACCACCGAAGCCAGCGGCGCAAGCACCGCGGCCCTCGCATGGGATATCCCCGCGTGGAATCGCTGGTGGGCAGAGGAGATCAAGCCGGCGATCATCGCCGCGGAGTTCCCCGGCCCCATGCCGCTCGAAACCGCGGCAACCAGCGCTCAGCCCGCGCCCGAAGAACCGCACGACGCGCCCGCCACCGCGCACCCCGCCGCGTCCCCGCGCTGAATCGCAACTAAATAAGCGCCGCCTCGAACCGCTCCATCGCCTTCCGCGCCGCCTCCCTCTGCCGCGCCACGCCGCGCAGATCAAGCGCCACGCTCCCCGCGAACCCGATCGTCGCCAGCGTCGCCACATACGCGCGCACGTCCAGCCTCCCCTCCCCCGCCGCCGTCCGCCCGCCCGCATCCGTATCCGAAAGCCGCGCCGCAAAAACCCGCCGCCCAATCCGCGCCGCCTCCACATCCACCTGCGCGCCCGCCGCCAACACCGCCGCCGGATCAATCGCAACCCCCACCGGACTCTCCTCCTCCATCGCCTCCGCGGGCGCCGGCCACGACGCATCCGCAACCCGCCCCCCGCACCGCTCCGCCGCTTCCACCAGCGCCCCCAAAACCTCCCGCCCCCGACGCGCCGCCTCACCCTCCCCAACTCCCGCCCCCGCCCCCGCCCCCGGAAGCGTCACCGTCAATACCTCCGCGCCCGCGCTCCCCACCAGCCCCGCCAACTCCGCCGCAAACTCCACCCCCGCCCGCGCCGCACTCAGCGCTCGATCCGCCGTCCCATCCTCCACGTAATGCGCCGCCGGAATCAGCAGATCAACCCCCGCCAGCCCCAACTCCAGCCGCCGCAGCGTCGCCGCCAGATCCCGCCGCGCCGATCGATCCAGATCCCGAGGCCGCGCGCCCGCCGCCGCGGCATTCCACTGCACCGCCCGAAACCCCCGCCCATGCGCCCACTCCAGCAGCGAGCGCGCATCCCGCCCCACGCCCGCAGGCTCGAGACCCACCAGCGCCACCGCCAACCCCGGCCTCACCGACGCAATCCCGTCCACACCCACACTTGTACCCACCGCGCGCCGCGCCGTCGCGCCCGCAATCCCCGCCGCGCACCCCCCTCCCATACCATGCCCCCGTGCCCGCCACCCCCGCCACCACCACCGACGCCATCATCATCGATGTCGCCATCGTCCCGCGCTCCGTCCGCGCCACGGATGCCCGCCCCCCCGTCACGCTCCCCCACTGCGGCGCCGAAGCCCTCTTCCTCGGCCGCACCCGCGCCGAATCCACCGACGCCGACGGCCGCCTCGAAGCCCTCGACTACGACGTCTACCCCGACATGGCCCTCGCCCGCCTCGAAGAAATCGCCTCCGCCGCCGCGAAACAGCACCACTGCGCCTACATCGGCGTCCGCCACGCGCAAGGCCGCGTCCCCATCGGCGAAGCCAGCGTCCTCATCCGCGCCCTCGCCGGCCACCGCGACCAAGCCTTCGCCGCCTGCCGCAACGTCATCGACGAACTCAAGCGCTCCGCCCCCATCTGGAAAAAGGAAGTCTGGACCCGCGCCGAACGCTGGCGCGCCGATACTCCCCTCTCACCCCCCAGCAACCCCGACAACAACCCCCGCCGCCCCACACCATGAGACGCATCCGCGCCACACTCGAGACCATCCACCTCGCCGCGCTCGGCGTCTGGGTCGGCGGACTCATCATGACCGGCGCCGCCGCGGCCATCGTCTTCCCCACCATCCGCGCCCTCAACCCCGAACTCCCCGACTTCTCCCTCTATTCCGATCGCCACTGGGCCATCGCCGCCGGCGCCGCCATGGAGCGCGTCTTCGCCGCCTGCGACATCCTCCAGGCCATCTGCGCCGTCACCGCCGCGCTCACGCTCATCGCCGCGCTCGCCATCGGCGCCCTCAGCGCCCGCCGCACCACCACCATGCTCCGCGGCTTTTTCCTCGCCGCCGCCTGCGTCACGCTCGCCTACTCCGCCCTCTTCCTCACCCCCCGCATGACCAATCACATGGATTCCTTCCGCAACGCCGCCCGCGAAGGCCGCACCGCCGACGCCGATGAACACCGCGCCGCCTTCGACGCCTTCCATCCGCAAGCCAGCGCACTCCTCAAGGCCACCACGCTCCTCGCCGCCGCCGCTTTCATCACCGGCCTCTGGGCCGCCGCCGGAGGCGACCCCGCCCGCCGCGGAGCGCGCCCATGACCCCCGCATCCGCAAACAAACCGAAAAAGAAAAAATCCTCCACGAAACCGCAGCGCGCCAACCGCTCATCCACCGCGCGCACAACCAAACCCGCCGAAACCCACTCCGACCTCCCCTTCCCCCTCCCCCGCGTCACCCCCGCCGAGCGCACACGCGCCGCCGAAATCCTCGCCGCCCTCCGCGATCGCTACCCCCACGCCAAGTGCGCCCTCAACTACTCCTCCCCCCACGAACTGCTCGTCGCCACCATCCTGAGCGCCCAGACCACCGATGTCGGCGTGAACAAAGCCACCCCCGCCCTCTTCGCGCGCTACCCCGCCCCCGCCGATTACGCCAAAGCCGCCCCCGAAGACATCGAGCCCCTCATCCACTCCCTCGGCTTCTTCCGCAACAAGGCCAAAGCCATCCAATCCGCCATGACCGACGTCGCCACGCGCTACGGCGGCCACGTCCCGCGCACCATGGATGAACTCCTCACACTCCGCGGCGTCGCGCGCAAGACCGCCAACGTCGTCCTCGGCAACGCCTTCGGCGTCAACGTCGGCTTCGTCGTCGATACACACATCGAGCGCCTCGCCAAGCGCTTCGGCCTCGCCCCCGAAAACGCCACCGTCGCCATGGTCGAGCGCCGCCTCATGGCCCTCTTCCCGCGCGATTCGTGGACCGATCTCAGCCACATGCTCATCGCACACGGCCGCGCTGTCTGCAAGGCCCGCAACGCAACCTGCGCGCAGGATTCCATCTGCCGCCGCTACTGCTCGAACGCGAAAACCTCCGCCCCGCCGAAATCCTCGCCGAAATCAGGCGCCCCGAAAACACCCTCAGCGCGCAAGAAGAAAACCTCCTCGCGGAGCAAACCCCGTGCGCGCTGACCGCCCCACCTCGCGCCCCACCCCGCGCCGCGCCTCCAGCGCCCCGCTCCCGGCCGGCGGCGTCATCACCGCGCTCCGCGCCCGCGCCCAGGATCCCGAAGCCGTCGCCGTCGTCGTCGGTCGCCGCATCGCCGCCGTCATCGAGCGCAAGCACGCCGACCACCTCCACCTCGCCCTCGGCGCCGAATGGACCGAACCCCTCGCCGCCCGCGTCGCCGAACTCGGCGCCGAGCGCGCCGCCCGCGCCGAAGCCCTTCGCCGCCTCGCCCGCCGCGCCTTCAGCCGCGCCGGCCTCATCGACGCCCTCACGCGCAAAGGCCACGACCGCAAAGTCGCCCAACACGTCGTCGATCAACTCGCAAGCAAAGGCCTCATCGATGACCGCGCCTTCGCCGACGCCGCCGCCCGCGATCTCCTCGCGCGCAAACCCGCCGGCCGCCGCCGCATCGAATCCGATCTCCGCGCCAAGCGCGTCCCCGGCGATGTCGCCGCCGAAGCAGCCCGCAGCGCCGTCGAAGGCCGCGACCCCCTCGCCGACGCACTCTCCCTCATCCGCCGCCGCGCCGAATCCGGCGCCAAACGCCTCGACCCCCAAACCCTCGCCCGCCGACTCTCCTCCCTCCTCGCCCGCCGCGGCTACGACTCCGACACCTGCCGCAAAGCCGTCGCCACCGCCCTCAAAGACGCCGGCGCCCCCCTCCACGACGATCCATTCTGATCCCCCGCGCGCACACGCACACGCCCGGTAGGGGCACGGCCCGCCGTGCCCGCAACGACTCACCGCGCGCACGTCCCACCGCGCGACCACACGCGCGCAAACAGCTCTCTTACCCCTCTCCCCGCGCTTCGTGGGGAGAGGTCAGGGTGAGGGGCTCCTTCTCTACCTCTCCTTCCGCGCCTCGTCTGTCAAGAACCCCGCGCGCACCCGCGCACCCCGGTAGTAGGCACGGCCCGCCGTGCCCGCAACGACTCACCGCCCCAACATCCCACCGCGCCGCCCCAAACGCGCACACGCACACACTCCTACCCCTCTCCCCGGCTTTTTCCGGGGGCGGGGAGAGGTCAGGGTGAGGGGCCT
>CAZGVW010000254.1:0-20803 GCA_964529265.1 uncultured Phycisphaeraceae bacterium | reverse complement strand
CTGCGGCTCGCGGATGGGGACTATGGCGGCGGAGCCTTTCTTCACGAAGGCGCCGGTGGGGTTGAGCGGGGTGGTGGGTTTGTTGCTGTTGGGCGGGGGGCGGAAATGGCAAAGCGAAAATGGCAAAGCACAAATCGGAGGAGGCGTTCAGCGGCCACCGCGGAGTCCCTTCTCTTCATTTGTGCTTTGTGCTCTTCGCTTTGTGCTCTTGCTCACCCCAGCACGCCCCCCATCCCCATCGCTCGCCGCAGGTCCGCGATCTGCCCGGTGTGCATGCCGTTGTGGAACGTCATGGTCTGCACGGCCATCCACAGGGGAATCTCGCGAGGGCCCCACTTGGTCAGTTCCTCCAGGCGGCCCGGCGTGGCCTTCCGCACCGCCGCCGCGAGGCGGTCCACAGCGGCCTCATAGATCTCGACGCATCGCGCCAGGCGGGGATAGCGGGAGGGGTCGTCGGCAGGCTGGGAGCCGAAGCAGATGGACTCCGTGTCGAAGCGCTGCGCATCGCCCTTCGTTCCATCGCCGCGGACGAAGACCCCCTCCGGCCTGTCGGGCAGGCCGTCGCCGATGCGGAATGCGACCTCGTGCATCGTCATCGCGCAGTGGCCGAGGCACCACGCGACATGGTTGGGCAGGCCGGGCGCCTGGCGCGTGCGGTTCTCATCCGTGAAGCCCGGCAGATATCGCGCAAGAAGCCGTTTCGACGCGTCGATGCCCTGGGCCAGAGCCTCCGGCATCGTTGTCTGCCTCGTCGCCATCGCCATCGTCAACCCTCCTCCGTGTTCGAGATTCGCGCCATCGTATCGAGTGCCGCCTTCGCCCTGCCGGAATCGATGGCCTCGGCCGCGAGCGCGAGGCCCTCGTGGAAGTCGCCCGCGGCGTCGGCCACGACCAGCGCCGCCGCGGCGTTCACGCACACGATGTCGCGGCGCGGGCCGGGCTCGCCCTGCAGCACACGGAGGAGCGCGTTCGCCGCGTCGTCGAGCGTGGCGGGGGCCGAGAGATCCGCCATGCTTGCGCGGGGGACGCCGAACTCCGCGGGGTCGAGCAGGATGCGGCGGCGTTTGGAGACCCTTGACGTACTCGTCTCGTACACGATGGGACGCGACGCGATCATCTCGACGATCACCGTCGGCCCCGTGGTGCTGATCTCATCCATGCCATCGATGCTGCGCACGATCATCGCGCGGTCGCATCCAAGCGAAGCGAGCGCCATGGCCACCATGTCCATGCGCTCGCCGTCGTAGACGCCCATCACCTGGCGCGACGCCCCGGCGGGATTGGTCAGCGGTCCGAGCAGGTTGAAGATCGTCGGAAAGCCCAGCGACTTGCGCGGCGCCGCGGCGAACTTCATCGCGGGATGGTGGTTCACAGCGAAGGAGAAGCACGCGCCCGCCTCCTCCAGGCAGCGACGCTGGGCCGCCGGCGAGGCGTGGATGTTCACGCCCAGTTGCTCCAGCACCTCCGCGGAGCCGCGCCCGGAGCGGGATCGCCCCCCATGCTTGGCGACGAGAACCCGCGTGCGCCCGCGCGCCCCCGCGGCAACCAGAGCCGCGGCGGTGGAGACGTTGAACGTCTTCGCGGACCCGCCCGTGCCGCAGGTATCGATCACGACGCCGAGCGCTTCGAGCCCCTCGGTCGGCACGCGCAGGGCGTGGCGGCGCATGGCGCGCGCCCCGCCGATGAGTTCATCCAGGGTGGGCCCGCGGCGGGCGATGAGCGCCAGCATCGCCCCCACCTGCGATTCGTTCGCCTCGCCGCGGAGGATGGCGTCGAACGCGGCTTCGGCGTCCTGTTCGGTGAGCGTCAGGCCGCTGACCAGCCTGTGGAGCGTGTTCTGCACGGGTGAAAGGGTACCGAACGGGGCGGGCCTCGCCCCCACCTGCCCCGGGACTCCGGGGAACGGCGGCCAGGCAATCCCTATACTCCCCGACCCCTTGGTTTCCGGACCCGGAGGCCGGACACGCACATTGGAAGCCCGGGGCTGAGAAGCCGAAAAACCGCAGGGGTGCGCGGCCCTTGAGCCGCGGCGCCCGGCGAAGACACCGACCATTCACACTCTTCATTCAACAAGGATGCGATCCATGACCCGACTCGTGCGGCGTTTCACAGTCTGCTCCATGTCCGCGGCGATGATGCTGGCCGCGGTGGCCGGCGCCGGCATGCCCAAGGCGCTCGACTACGTGCCCGAGAGCGCGATGCTCGTCATCGCGACGCCGAGCGTGTCCGCTCTGGACGCCGATGCGGCGCAGCTGACCGGCGTGATGGGCCTTCCCGAAATGATCACCGTGAAGCAGGCGCTTGGAATGGCCGGCCTGCGCGGCGGCGTCGATTTCGACGGCTCGGCCGCGATCATCCTGCTCGAAGGCGACCTGGATGGCGATGAGCCGCCGATGCTCGTGCTCATTCCGACCAGCGACTACGCCGCGTTCCTGGGCAACTTCGGCGGCGCTCCCGGCGGCGCCGGCGGAGTGGACGAGTTCGAACTCGACGGACGCCCGGCCTTCGCGAAGAAACTGGACGCGGGGTACGCGGTGATTTCGCCGGAGCGCTCGCTCGTGGAGGGCTTCGAGGGCAGGTCCGGCCACATGAAGGCGCACCAGGCGGCGCTGGGCGTGGTGGGGGGCGCGATCGCCGAGAAATCCGACCTCGTCGCCGTGGCGAACATCCAGGCGATGGGCCCGCTGCTCGACAAGATGCTCGGCCACGTGAAGGAAGGCATGGCCAACGCCGGGGCGATGGGCGGTCAGCAGGCCGACGCGGTGGCCGGCATGCAGGGCATGATGGATCAGTTCGTGACGACGCTGAAGCGCGACGGGCGCACGCTGGCCATCGGGCTCGACGTCGGCGCGATCGGCGCGAGCCTTGATTGCGGCCTCGTCTTCATGAATGGCAGCGAGTCGGCGAAGAAGATGAACATGGGCGGCGGGAAGTCGAGCGATCTGCTCTCTTCGCTTCCCGGCAATCCGTTCCTCTTCGCGAGCGCCATCGACCTGACCAGCGGCGGCGTCCGCGCCATCGTGAAGGATATGGCGGCGATGCAGAAGAACATGCCCGGCTTCGGCGCCATCCTCGCGGGAATCAACGTCGATGAGGCGGTCCAGAACATGAAGGGCGTGGCGTCGGCGATCTATCCGAACCCCGCGGGCCCGATGGGCGGGCTGCTCGCCAACACGGTGCAGTTCACCGCCGCGACCGATCCCAAGGCGGCGCTCCAGACGACGCGTCAGGTCTTCTCCGACGCGGGCAAGGCGAAGATCGAAGGCGTCTCGTTCGACTGCACCTACACCGAGGGCGCGATGACCATCGACGGGCTCAAGGTCGATGAATGGTCGTGCGCGTTCGACGCGGCCGACCCTGCCGCCGCGATGCAGATGCAGAACGCCATGACCGTCATGTACGGCCCGGGCGGCATGGGCGGGTTCATGGTGGCGACGGATCGCGGCGTGTTCCAGACCATGTCGAAGAACGCGGACCTTCTGAAAGAGGCCCTCGCCGCCCGCGGCGAGGACTCCGTGGCGGGCGACGCCACGATCCGCCAGATTCAGGAGCGCCTGCCCGCGGGTCGCACCGCGGAGGTGTACATCGGCGTGAAGCCGATCCTCGACATGGCGATTCCGTTCGCGCAGATGATGGGCATGCCTGTCGCGGCGCCGGCGGAGGTTTCGCCGGTGGGCGCATCGCTCGTGACGGGCGACAGCGCGGTGCGC
This sequence comes from uncultured Phycisphaeraceae bacterium, assembly GCA_964529265.1. Taxonomy (GTDB): domain Bacteria; phylum Planctomycetota; class Phycisphaerae; order Phycisphaerales; family UBA1924; genus CAZGVW01. The sequence goes on along the minus strand of CAZGVW010000254.1, from coordinate 17,093 downwards.
GGCACGGTCTTCGTGCCGGCGGATGTGCTGAAGACGGCGACGTCGATCGGCCTCGCCGTGCAGCAGCAGATGATGGGCGGCGGCGCCCCGGGGGCCGGGCAGGGCGGCGGACGGCCGCGGTTCTGACGCGACCGCGCTGAGCAGTCTCGTGATGAATTGACAGGGCCCGCGGGTTGGATTCCCGCGGGCCCTTTGTCTTTCGTGGCGTCGCAGCGCGGCGGGTTGCGACGCGCGCGGCGTCAGGCCTGGCTCAGGCCCGCGCGGGGCGGTTCGGCTTGAAGGGGAGGGCCACGCCTTCGGATTCCTTGCCCGAACCCTGCGCGACCTCCTCGTCTTCTTCCTCCTCCTCTTCGTCTTCGTCGTCTTCGTACTCGCCGTCGTCTTCCTCTTCTTCTCCCTCTCCTTCGCCTTCCTCCTCTTCCTCCTCGCCTTCATCCTCTTCGTATTCCCACTCGCCGTCCTCTTCTCCTTCTTCTTCTTCTTCTTCTTCTTCTTCTCCGTCCTCTTCCTCTTCGTATTCCTCGTCGTCCTCGGCCTCGAAGTCTTCTTCTTCTTCCTCCTCCTCTTCTTCTTCAGCCGACTCGTCCGAGTCCTCGTCCTCGTCTTCTTCTTCCTCCTCCTCGTGGTCATCCGTGCCCTTCCAGGCCGCGGGCTCGGCGGCCGCCGAGCCGATGGCGATGCGCAGCGACGTCGCCGCGGCGGGCGCGGGCGCGTCATCGTCGAAGAGTGTCTCGGCGGGCGGGCGTGGCGCGGCCGTTCCGGGGGTTCCGGGGGCGAGCGCCTCGGCGGCCGCGGCGTCGGCGGCGGCCTGTTCCTTCATCGCTTCCCATTCCTCGGGCGTGATGACGACTTCGCGCGCCACGGTGCCCTTGTGGTCGCCGAGGATGCCGGCGTGCCCCATGAGGTCGATGAGGCGCGAGGCCCGCGTGTAGCCGATCGCGAGGCGGCGCTGCAGCAGCGACACCGAGCCGCGCTTGCTCTCCAGGATAATCTCGACCGCCTTGTCGAACAGCGGGTCCTGCTGCGCGTTCTCGAGGCTGCGCTCGACGGCGTCGTCGCCCATTTCCGCGGAGTCGCCGCCGCGGAGTTGAATGAGGCTGCGCTCGAAGGAGGGCGCCGCGATCTCCTTGAGGAAGCGCACGACCTTCCGCGTTTCGCGATCCTCGACGAGCGTGCCCTGGGCGCGGATGAGCTTGTGCGACCGCGGCGAGAGGAACAGCATGTCGCCCTGCCCGAGCAGCAGCTCGCCGCCCTTCTGGTCGAGCACGATGCGGCTATCCATCCCGCTGGCGACCTTGAAGGAGATGCGCGCGGGCATGTTGCTCTTGATGAGGCCGGTCACCACGTTGGCCTGCGGGCGCTGCGTCGCCAGCACGAGGTGGATGCCCACCGCGCGGGCCTTCTGCGCGATGCGCACGATCGAACTCTCGACCTCCTTCTGCGTCATCATCAGGTCGGCGAGTTCGTCGATGATGAAGACGATGAAGGGGAGTTTGCGCGGGATGCGGGCGGCTTCCGCCTCGCTCTGCGGGTTGAAGCGCTCGCGCAGATCTTCCCACGGGAGGTCGTTGTAGGCGTTGATGTCGCGGCAGCCGGCCTCGGCGAGCAGTTCGTACCGCTCGTCCATCTTGTTCACAGCCCACTCGAGGATCGCGCACGCCTTGCTCATCTCCGTCACGACCGGGCACATGAGGTGCGGGATGTCGCGGAACTGCGACATCTCGACCATCTTGGGGTCGATGAGCACGAGTTTCAGTTCGTTGGGCTTCTTCGTGTAGAGGAACGACATGATGATGGTGTTGATGCACACGCTCTTGCCCGAGCCGGTGGTGCCGGCGATCAGGCAGTGCGGCATCGACGCCAGGTCCTCGATGAGCGGATCGCCGTGCGCATCCTTGCCGAGGAACATCGGCAGGCGCATGCGGCCCACGGCCGCCTCGCCGGAGCGCGCGTGGCTCATGAGTTCCTTGAGGCGCACCTTTTCCTTCTCGGCGTTGGGCACCTCGACGCCCACCGTGTCGCGCCCCTGCGTGTTGGGCACGATGCGGATGTTCACCGCCTTCATCGCCCGCGCCAGGTCGCTCGCGACGTTCTGGAGCTGCGCCACCTTCGTTCCCGGCGCCAGTTTCACCTCGTACAGCGTGATCACCGGGCCGGAATCGATGCTCACGACTTCGCCGTCGATGCGATAGACGCGGAGCGCCTCCTCGAGGCACTTGGCCTGGTCGCGGACGAAGGATTCCAGTTTGTCGGTGAAGTTGTGCTCGGGGTCCTCCAGCAGATCGAGCGGCGGGAACTGGTACCCCTCGAGATCGACGTGGCACTGGATGTCGCGCAGGTCGGCCTCCGTCGCCGTCCGCGTCGATGAGCCCGCGAAGCGCACGGGCAGCCGCGAGATCTTCTGGCGCAGCGCCTCGGGATCGAAGACCTGCGGGGCGCCGGGCGCCTCGGGCGCCTCCGGCGCTGCGTCTTCGTCGTCGTCCGCGAGTTCCTCCGCTATGGGCGCCTGCCTCACGGGCGCAGCAGTGGCCGCGGCCTTCGGCTCGATCGCGATCGGTGGCGCCTCGCGGCGTTTCTCGCGCCCCTTGGCCGGGCGCTCCACGCGCTCGTCGTCATCCAAGTCGTTGGCTCGCACACGCCGCGCCTCCCTTGCCGCGGCTGAGCGCTTCGCCAGCGCGCCGAACGCGCGGCCGCCTGCAGCGCCCGCAATCACGGCCACGGCCCGCGCCACGCCGGGCAGTCGCAGCAGCCACTTATCGAACGCCAGCGCCGCCCCGACCAGCGCAAAGAGACTCAGCCACAGCGCCGAGCCGAACACGCTGAACCGCTGCGTCAGTTCCGCCACGCCCGCGATCGCCACCAGGCCCCCGGCGCCCTGCGGCGCTCCGGTCAACCCCGGCGCCAGCAGCGCATGAAACCCGGAAAGCGCCAGCGCGAACAGCAGCACGCCGATGGCGCGCAGAATGGGCTGGTCGATCGATCCGCGCCCCGCCGTGGCGATGATCGCCCCCGCCGCAGCCGCCACCAGCGCCCACGTCGCCACCGCGCCCAGCGCGACCAGCGTGTAGTGCGAGATCACGGCGCCGACCGGCCCGCACCAGTTCGCCGCGGGGCTGTTGTGCGGGAAGACGGCGTGCCCGGGAGCATCCGCGGCGCTGTACGAGAACAGGCTCGCCGCGACGAATGCCCACACCGCCGCCGCGGCCCACCACCCGAGGCGCTGCCAGAGTTCCCGCCTTTCGGCGCGGCTGGCAGGTTCCGGGGGATCCGGGGCCCGGGCCTGGGATTGGGTCCTGTTGGACTCGGAACGACGTGCGCGCGGTTGTTTCCTGGCCATATGGGAAGTCTGAATATCGGCGCGACGCCCTCTCCCGGGGGCAGGATTTGCGCAAGGAGAGCCCCCCGCCCCCCGGCAATCCCTTCCACATCTCGCGCCTTGGCCAGTCTCAGACCCCCGTCGAGCCGAATCCACCCCCGCCGCGGGCGGTCTCCTCGAGGGTCGCGACCTCCCGCACCTCAGCCCGCACCACCGGGGCGATCACCATCTGGGCGATCCGCATCCCGTGCTCGATGGTGAATGGCGCCGGCCCCAGGTTGATCAGCGGGACCTTTACCTCGCCGCGGTAATCGGCGTCGATTGTCCCCGGCGCGTTCGGCAGCGTCACACCATGCCGCGACGCCAGCCCGGACCGCGGCCGAACCTGGGCCTCGAACCCCGCCGGCAGGGCCATGGCGAATCCACAGGGCACGACGGCAATGCCGCCCGGCGGCAGCGTCAGCCGAGGGGCGTCATCCGGCAGGCACGCCGAGAGGTCCATCCCCGCCGCGAGCGCGGATTGATAAGTCGGCAGCGTCGCCCGTTGGCTCAGCCGGCAGATCTGGAGCAGTGGTTCTGGGGCAATTCCGGGGGTGCTTCGCCCGCCGCGGGGCGGCGAGGCTGAAACCGTGTCAGTTGTTGCGGCGGGCATGCCCCGCAGCGTGAACAACCACGTCCTCGGCGTCAAGGTCATCCAGCAGGGCGATGTCCTCGTCGTCGAGATCCCGCTTGGCTTGGGCCAGCGAGCGGTTCAGCGTTTCGATCATCCGGCGGGTGGAGGCGATGCCGTCGTCGATCGAGGTGCGGCCGGTGACCATTCGCATCGCATCCGGGCGGTTGAACTTGGCCAGTTCCCGCTCGGTGACGCGCTTGGCCTCGAGCAGCCCCTTCAGGAGCGCCTCCGCCTTGTCGCGCAGCGCGTTCGTTTCGAGAAGGATGCGCTGTCGCTCTGTGAGCATGGTGTTCACGGGAGATCCTTATCGGACATCGGCCCCGCCGCACAAGATGCCTGCGCAGCATCGGCGAGGGGCGCCGGTGACCTGAGCCGCGTGGAAGAGGGCCGGGATTGTCGCACCCCAGGCCCCGCCGATCAAGCGGCCCCCGAAAGCCTCGCACGGTCTATGGGGTGAACACCCTGTTTTGACAGGTCCGGAATCCACTGGGCGATCGCCTCCACCACCGCCCGGTCGTGGGAGGAGGTCCGGACGGAGGACAGGTCTGCCACCATCTCGGTCACCAGGGCGGGGTCCGCCGCGGGGCCGGTCCAGGCCATGACGCCGGGGGCGGGCGTGGGGCGGAGTTCGGAGGGCTCGTGGACGAGTTCCTCGTGCAGCTTCTCGCCCGGGCGGGCGCCGGTGAAGACCACCTCGATTTCGCTGCCGGCGCGAGGGGCGCCTCCGGCGGCGTCGGTTGAGGGCATGGTTTGCACTCGCGGCGAGAGGCCGTGCGCCGCCACAAACCGCCGGGCCAGGTCCAGAATCGAAACCGGATCGCCCATGTCGAGCACGAACACGTCCGCATCCCCCGCCTGCTCGGGCGACAGTGACGCCGCCTGGATGACCAATGCCGCGGCTTCGGGGATCGTCATGAAGAACCGCGTCATGCGCGGATCGGTGACGGTGACGGGTCCGCCCTCGGCGATCTGCTTCTCCCAGATGGGCAGCACGCTGCAGGCGGAGCCGAGCACATTGCCGAAACGGACCATGCAGAGGCGCGTTTGGCGCGCCCCGGGGCGCGGCGCGCGGTTCAGCGCCCGCACGTACATCTCCGCCAGCGCCTTGGTGGCGCCCATGACGGATGTCGGCCGCACCGCCTTGTCCGTCGAGATCATCACGAACCGCTCGGCGCCGACGGCGACCGCGGCGTCCGCGATCGAGCGCGTGCCGAACAGGTTGTTGTTCACCGCCTGCGCGGGGTGATCTTCCATCATGGGCACGTGCTTGTGGGCCGCGGCGTGAAACACGACATCCGGCCGCAGGGCGACGAGCCGGCGGAGCGTCGGCTCCGCCTCGACCACGTCGTGCAGCACGCCTTGCCGCGGAATCCGCGGAAAACGGGCGGACACCTGCCGATCGATCTCGAACAGCGCGTTGTCCGAGCGGTCCATGAGCACGAGCAGCGCCGGTTCGAGCGCCGCTACGCGCCGCGCCAGTTCGGCGCCGATGCTCCCGCCCGCGCCGGTGATGAGCACGCGCTTCCCTGCGATCGTCCGCCGCGCTCGCTGCTCATCGATCGGGTGCGGCCTCCGTCCGACGAGTTCCAGCATGTCTGTCGCCGCGGCAAGCGCCGAGGCGCCCGTCACCAGATTCATGTGCGTGGCCGTCGCCGTGAGGACATCGGAGATCGCGGGGAAGAACCGCTCCGTCACGCCCATCGTGCGCAGGCTCGCGCGCACCTGCGCAATCGCCTCCGTCATCACCGCCGGCAGGCTCACGAGCGCCAGATCGAAGTCGAATCGCTGCCGCAGCCGCGGGAGGTTGTCCAGTTCACCCAGCACCGGCAGCGTCGCCGGCAATGACGCCTCCGCCTCCGGCCCCGCGCGATGCAGCAGCACCGCGCCGAGCGCCTCCGGCGGATTCGGCAGGGTCGCGAGCGCCGCCGCGGCGGCGCGCACCGTCTCCGGCGTGCCGATCAGCACCAGCCTCGACGGCGCCAGCAGTGGGGAGTCATCAGCCCGCATGGAAATCGCTCCAGCCGAAGCGCACGGACAGCGCAACAAGCGGATATCGGCCGGATCGGTGGCCGAAGGCCGCAATTTCCGGCGGCCTTCCACCACCGGCCGCGATGCGGGGCGTCAATTCGTTGGAAAACCCGGCCATTTCGCCGCGCCGCCCGGTAGAACAGAGGCTGTTCGGTCCGGAGATTCCGGGATCCCGGCGGTCCGGGGGTCAGGTCAACCCCTCACGCGGAGGCCTCATCATGAAGACCGTCACTCGCACGCTCGCACTTGCGCTCGCAGCCGCGGCGTCGTCACCCGCGCTCGCCCAGACCATCAACGTCGATTTCAGCGCCGATCCGGCCTTTGCGCCGCCGGCGTCCTACGGCGCCGCGGGTTTGGCCGGCACGTGGAACAGCCTCCGCGGCGACCACGGCGTGACGTACTTCAATCTTCTCGATATCCACGGCAACGTGACCAACGTCCGGCTCAAGCAGATCGGCGGCTTCCAGACGCTGCACGAGGATGATCCAGCCACCACCGGCGCCGACGATGCCCTGCTCGACGACTTCCTCGTCACCTACAGCGCCACGCTCGAATCCTGCCTCTTCTTCGACGGCCTCGAGAACGGCGAGTACGAAGTGATCCTCTACGCGTGGATGCCCACGCGCCCGGACATCACGGCCTACACCAGCGTCGATGAGGAGCCCGGATTCCCGCATCTCATCGTCGGCGGCGCGTGGACGGGCGCGCACCAGGAGTTCGTGACGCACTCGCGCCACATCGCCAACGTGACGAACGGCCGCATCGGCGCACACTCCGGCATCGTCCCCGGCGAGAACCCGGCCGACGGCGCGCCCCTCAGCGGCGCGCAGATCCGCAAGATCGTCCCCTGCCCCGCCGATCTTGATGGCGACGGCGCCGTCGGCGCCTCCGACCTCGCGTCCATGCTCGGCGCCTGGGGCCCCGGCGCGGGGAGCCCGGCCGATCTGAACAACGATGGCTCGGTGAACGCCGGCGACCTGGCGCTGATGCTCGGCGCGTGGGGGCCGTGCGCGTAAGCCGAGCGCTCCTCTCTCGATCAGCACACCAGTTCGTAATCCGTACGGCATTCCCGCAATCCTGACCAACCACCGCGGTCGAATTCCCCTATGAGGGGAGTATCCCCCCCGGTACATTGGTGAAGGTTTTCGTCAAGGATCTCCGGAAACACGTCCTTCGGCGCAAACCGTGTCGTCAGGGGAAGCGATTCGCCGCCCAGGGCAGCGACGCAGACGAACGGCGGCCACCCGGAAATCCAGTGTGAGTTCACGTCGGCGTCGCCGCGGTCGTTGCGCGGTGGACGCTCCGGCTGTCCCGGCGCACCGGGCCATTCCGGTTGGTCATCTGTGCGAGCAAAGGAGGGTTCAACATGTCCTGTGTTGGAGTGCGATGGCTCGCCGCGGCGGGCCTCGCGATCGGCGCATCGGCGCTCGCCGCCGTCACGCCGGAGATCGAGCCGAATGAGGGCAAGGCCACCGCGACCATCGTCGTCGGACCAATGCTCAGCGGCGATTCGATCACCGGCTCATCGATCGGAACCAGCGCCGCCGCCGGCGCCACGTCGCGCGATTTCTTCCGCCTCACGGTGGCGCCCTCGGCCGTCCCGGCGATCTACCGCAACCGCATGACGTTCGCCACCGCGCAGGCCCACACCGGCGCGATCATGGGCACGGCTCAGTCCGGCGCCGCGAGCGACACCACCACCATCCAGACGACGTCCACGACCACGACGCCGCCGCGCTTCAGCCAATGGTATTCGTTCGGCTCTCAGCACGATCTCCACTACCGCGTGCAGGGCGCCACGGCCACCACCGCGCCCTACGAAGTCGTGTTCGACCAGGTCGAAATCGTCCCCGTCGATATCGGCGCGTTCCAGCCCGGAACGGTCTCCATGACCACCTTCGGCCAGGGACACACGACCGACACCGAGATGTACCTGCTCGATTCCGGCTTCAACTTCCTCCGCCAGAATGACGACCGCCCCTCCCCGGCCACCGACTTCCAGTCGATCATCACCGAGGACCTGAGCCCGGGCACGTACTTCCTGGCCATCAGCACCTTCAACACCGCCAACAGCAACGCCAACGAGGCCGCCGCGACCGAGCGCAGCACGACCGGCAACCGCATGGATTTCGGCGGCTCGCTCGCCCGCGCGAGTGCATCCACCACCGCGTCGAACGTCTCCTTCGCGGTCACGGACACCGAGGGAACCACGCCCTTCGCCGCGTCGCTCGCCGGCCCCTACGAGATCTACTTCGCCAAACTCACGATCGTCCCCGCCCCGGGCGCCGCGGCTCTCTTCGGGCTCGCGGGTCTCGTCGGCCTGCGCCGCAGACGCTGATCGCGCCGGTCTGAACGCAGTTTCATGATGGATCGCTTACAGACGCCCGCGGGAACCTCCCGCGGGCGTCTCTCTTTGTGTGTCGGGAGCGCCCGGGACACGTCCGCCCGCCGCGCCGACCCGCTCCGGCGCCTGCAGCGCGTTCATTCCTGCTTTTTCTCTGGAGCAGTCGCGCTCTGCCGTGTACGCTGCACGAAGCCAGGGTTCGAAACGGAGGTCGACCAATGAACATGCGCTCTTTCGGGGTTTGCGCGCTTTCCACCGGGCTGGCGCTCGCGCCCGCCGCGCTCGCCGGCGGCGTCAACACGCCCGAGGCCGAGCCGAACGAGGTCAAGTCCACCGCCACGCTCACCTCGACGCCGATGATCCCGTCCGACGTCGTCTCCGGATCATCGACCGGCACGTTCAGCGGCGTCGGCGCCTCGTCGCGCGACTTCTTCCGCCTCAGGATCGCGGCAAGCGCTCCCGGCATCTACCTCAACCGCATGACCATCATCACGGCGCCGGCGCACATCGGCGCGATCATGGGCATTCCCCAGTCCGGCGCCGCGAGCGACACCACGGTCGCGCAGACCTCGACCAGCAAGATGAATCAGTGGTATTCCTTCGGCGCCCAGCACGATCTCTACTACCGCGTCACCGGCGCGACGGGAACCACAGACCCATACATCTCGGGCTTCACGCAGGACGCCGTGACGCCCGTGAACCTCGGCGATTCGTTCGAGCCCGGCGAGTTCACGTTCTCCACCGTCGGCCAGGGGCACTTCACCGACACCGAGATCATCCTGTTCGACGACGAGTTCAACGTCCTGCGCATGAACGACGACCGCCAGTCGCCCGCCTCGCTCCAGTCCCAGATCGTCGAGACGCTCGACCTCGGCGATTACTACCTCGCCGTCAGCCAGTACAACCTCGCCATCAGCGTCCCCAACGAGACCAAGGGCGAAGCCAGCATCTTCGGCAATCGCCTCGATTTCCCCGGCGCCATCGCGCGGGAGACCGCCGGGTCGAACATCGATGTGTCGTACGCCATCTCCCACCCCGGAGACGACAGAATCATCGTCGCCATGCTCCCCGGCCCCTTCGATATGCACTTCGCGAAGTTCACCGTGGCGAATCCGCCCTGCCCCGCCGATATCACCGGCGATGGCCAGGTCAACTCCTCCGACCTCGGCCAACTGCTCGCCTCGTGGGGTCCCGGCGCCTCAGTCGCCGACCTCAACGGCGATCAGAACGTGAACTCATCCGACCTCGGCATCCTGCTCGCCTCGTGGGGACCGTGCCCGATGTGATGCGCCGTTGCGCTCGGACTCACGACCGCTTTTGACGACCGTTTCCGCCCGGCTTGCGGCCATTGCCGAGGTGGATGGATGTCACGAGCAGCGGGTCGATGATCTCGTGCGCATCGTCCGGCGTGGCGATCGCGATCGTGCGGCCGCTCTGCGAGAACGACAGGAACTCCGGGTGCGGAACGGCGAACGCGCGCCCGTCCGCCACGTGAACCGTAAAGGGCTTGAACGGCCTCGATGCGTGGATCTTCTTCAGCTGCTCAATCGTCATGAAACACCCTGATCGGGTCTGACTCGCCGCCACGGGGCCCGGCGCACTCACATCGGCTTCTTCTCCACCGTCACGTCGTACACGCTCAGCAGCTTCTCCTTGTCGAACACCATCTCCTGACGCGACAGCCCCACCACGTCGTACTCCGTCGTCAGCTCGATCGCGTCCACTGGGCACGCCTCCTCGCACATGCCGCAGAAGATGCACCGCAACTCGTCGATCTCGAACTTCACCGGGTACTTCTCGCGATCCGGCCACGGGCTCTCGCCCGCCACGATGTGGATGCAGTTCGCCGGGCAGATCGTCGGGCACATCATGCACGCCACGCACTTCACGCGCCCCGCGTCGTCGCGGTTCAGCCGGTGCACGCCGCGGAAGTTGCCGTGGTTCATCCCGCCCTTCTCCACCGGCGTGTCCTCGCGCCGCTGCTCGGGGTACTGGATGGTGCGGCTCGTCTTCCCCTGCCCGAAGCTCGTGAAGAAGTGGCGCATCGTCACGCCCATCCCCTTCACGATCTCGGGGATGTACGTCGCCTCCAGCGCCGTCATTTTCGGCACCGTGATGTGGATGATCTCATCGTCGCGGATGGCCATGAACAGGGGCTCCGTGAAGTGCCGGAACGAACACGCCGCGCCCGATTGTAGCGGGGCGCGCTCCTCCCGCCGGCCTCCCCTCCGCTATTGCCTATGGCCTACTGCATTCCCCGCCTGCTCGTGATCGAGATCGCATGCCCGTCCGGGTCCCGGAACGCCGCGGCCAGCAGATCGTGCGTCGCGTCCTGCGACACCACCCGCGGCTCGAACAGGAACGCCACACCGCGGCTGCGCAGCGTCTCATACGCCCGCGTGATGTCCGCCACCTCGAACACGATCTCCGTCATCCCCGCCGTCACCGCCGCCGCCGGCTGCGCCAACTGATTGAGCGCCAGCGTCACCGGCCCCGCGTCCAGGAACGCGAACGCCTCCACGCGCATCTTCACCGGCAGCCCCAGCACGCGCGAATAGAAATCCAGCGAGCGGTTCAGATCGCTCACGCGCCGGATGATCGTCGAAGCCGCCCCGACGATCGGCGCCGTCGTCTCCTGTGTCGCCATAGCCATGTGCGCCTCGCTTTCATTGCGCCGCGAACCCCACCGAGCCTCAGACTACCGCGCGGAGCGCCGCCGCGCCCGCCCCGGCGGAGTCCATTCTGCTCTTGCCTATTGCCCATTGCCTATTCCCTATTGCCTACTCCCTATGGCCTCTTCCACAACGCGCTCCGCGGCTTCCTCCAGCCACTCCGCCGCCCGCGCCATCCGCTCGCGCTCGCCCGCCCCCGCCCCCGGCGGCGAGACCGCGACGATCTCCGCAAACGGCCCGCCGCGATCGCGCAGCGCCCGCTCGAACCCCGCGCCCGTCGCGCCGACCAGCGCCATCACCCGCGCCCCCGCCCTCGCCGCGGCCAGCCCGACCGCCATGCACGCCTTGCCGGAAAGACTTGTCGCATCGAACCGCCCCTCGCCCGTGAGCACGAGGTCCGCCGCGGCGGCGCGCTTATCGAACCGCAACGACTCAAGCACGTACTCCGCGCCGCGCGCGATCGTTGCGCCGCAGAATGCCGCAAGCCCGAACCCGAGGCCTCCCGCGGCGCCGCAGCCCGGTTGCGCGGGGTCAGCCTGCGCGCCGGCGCCGCGAGCAAGGTCAGCGAGCCGCTTCAATCCCGCATCGAGTCGCGCAACCTGCGCCGCGCTCGCGCCTTTCTGCGGCGCATACACGCGCGCGGCGCCATCGGGGCCGAAGAGCGGGTTGTCCACGTCCGCCGCGGCGATGAGGCGCGTCCGCTTGAGCCGTTCATCCATGCCCGCGAGATCAATCCGCGCGATGCGCGAGAGATCGGCGCCCGTCGGCGACTCGATGCGCGAAGCCGCTCTGTCGAGAAACGCCGCTCCAAGCGCGGCAGCCATCCCGATTCCGCCATCGCACGTGGCGCTGCCCCCGAGGCCGACGACAATCCGCGCGCAGCCGGCGTCCAGCGCCTGCGCGATCAGTTGCCCCAGGCCGAATGTCGAAGCCCGCTCCGGATCACGCGAATCCGGCGGAACCAGATGCAGACCCGCCGCGGCGGACATCTCGATGAACGCCGTGCGAGCCGCCTTCCCATCCACATCGCGCACGCGATAGTCCGCGCGAACCTTCGCGCCCAGCGGCCCTCGCACCTTGGCGCTCCGCAGGTCCGGCGCCCGCGCCGCCAGCGCATCGAGAAACCCCTCCCCGCCGTCCGAAACCGGGCAGATATCGATCTCCACCTCGGCGCCCGCCGCAAGAGCGGCTCGCTGCGCGCCCCGCGACATCGCCGCGGCCGCCTCCGCCGCCGTCAGGCTCCCCTTGAACTTGTCCGGCGCGATGAGCAGCCGCAGGCGCGCCATCGAAACCTCAGCGGTCGCCGTATTCCTTCAGGAAGCCGCGGAACTCGCGCAGGTGCTCCTGCTCGTCCGCCAGCGTCGTCACCGCGAGATCCTGCGTCACCGGATCGACGCCGTCCGAAATACGGATGATCTCCTCGTACATGCGGCACGCATCCTCCTCCGCCGCGATCACGCCTTTGATCACCGAGGCGATGTCCGTCGTCTCGGCCGGCGGCTGCAGCGACTTCTGCGTGGCCTTGAACGCCATCGAGCCCGGCGTCTGCCCGCCGATGGTCTTCATCCGCCGCGCCAGCGTCTGCGCGTGGTTCAGTTCCTCCGCGATGTCCGCGGCGAGCGCGGTCTTGATCGATTTCGCGTGCACGCCGTCCAGGTTCACGGAGTGCGCGATGTAGTTCATCACCGTCTCGAGTTCGGCGTTGTACGCGCGGGCCAGCGCATCGAGGATCTGGCGCGTCTGGTCGCCTGTGGCGGTCATCGGTGGGCCTCCTGCTCCGGGCGCGAGTCGCCCGGGCGCCATGATAGCGCGCTTCGAAGATGGTCAAGGCCTGCGCGCGGCGCTTCAGTCGCCGATGTGCTTCTCGAGGAACTCCGCGGCCCGCTCGTAGAACACCAGCCGGTTCTCCAGTTTCGCGAAGCCGTGGCCCTCATCGGGGAAGATGAGCAGATCCGGCTCGCGCCCGAGTTTGAGCAGGCCCACGTGCAGCTGCAGCGCCTCGCCCACCGGCACGCGCGGATCGTTCAGCCCGTGCGCGATGAGCATCGGCGCGCGAATCAGGTCGATGTACTGGATCGGCGAGACGGAGAGCAGGAACGACGGATCGGCGAGCGGGCCGTACTCCGCCTCGCGCAGTTCGCGGCGGTAGTCCTTGGTCTGCTCGAGGAACGTCTTCATGTTCACGATGCCGACGATGTCCACCGAGGCGCCGAACACCGGATCGGGCGAGCGGTTGTCCTCGACGATCGTCGCCACCGACATGTAGCCGCCGTAGGAGCCGCCGTACGCCGCGATCTTGCCCGGCGCCGAATAGCCCTGCCGCACGAGCCAGCGCGCCGCCTCCACGCCGTCCTTTACGGAGTCCCAGCGCTTGAGGTAGTTGTCGCGCTCGTGGAACGCGCGCCCGTAGCCGGTGGAGCCGCGCACGTTCGGGAGCATGACGCCGAACCCGCGGGACAGGAAATACTGGTTCACCGCGCTGAAGCCCGGCCGGCTCTGCCCTTCCGGGCCGCCGTGGTAGATCACGATGAACGGAACCGGCTGGCCGTCCTGGAAATCGGCCGGCAGATACACGAACGCCGGAATCTCCAGCCCGTCGAAGGAGCGATACTTGATCAGCCGCGGCAGACGGAACTCCGAGAGATCGATCGGCTCACCATCCATGCGCGTCGTGACCGCCTCGGCGGTGGGGCGCCCGCGCGATGCGTTCGAGATATCGATGGCGTAGGTGATTCCCGGAGTCTGCGCGTTGCTCAGCGTGAAGAGCAGCGTCGAGTTCTCGAAATCCGCGATGCCCACGGTCCCGCGCTCGATCGGCGGCAGCGAGACCTCGTTCAGTTCGGGCAGCGTGAAGACGCGCAGGGTGGAGAAGCCGTCCTCATTGTGCGTGACGGCGACATGCGTGCATGCATCGTTGATCCGGGCGCTGTCCAGTTCCCAGCGCGAGAGCGCGGGCAGCGCCTCCCGCGGCGGCTCGGAGGCGTCGCCCGAGAGATTCCGCACGTACAGCCGCTCCAGCCCGCCGTCGAAATCCGAGATCATCAGGATGCTCGTCTCGCCCGGCAGGTACCCGACCGCGCTGTTGGAGGAGGGCGCGCCCTCCGGCGTGGCGCTCAGGTCGCGCAGGTCGCCCGAACTCACGTCCATCTCGAAGATGCGCGAATCGGAGATCGAGCGGAACGTGCCGACCAGCGCGCGCGAGCCGTCGTCCGTCACGTCCGCCACGTACCACGTGCCCTCGCGCTCCAGCACCTTCTCGCTGCGGCCGGAGCCGAGGTCGTAGAGGTACACGTGGAAATCGCTCGGGCTGTCGTCGTTCGCGGTGTAGAAGAAGCCGGTCGAATCGCGCAGCCACGCGTCCGCCGAATACTGCACGTCCGGATTCTGGAGCGCGGGCGTGACGCCGTTCGTGGCAGTGTCGAGCAGCCAGAGGTCGTGCTGCTCGTTGCCGCCCTGCGCCGCGGAGAGAATCACCGTGCGCCGGTCGGGCGACACGGAGTAGGACGAGAGGCCATCCTCGAAGTCGGTGAGCCTCGTCATCGGCCCGCGCATCGAGGCGCCGGGCCCGCGCACATACAACTGGTTCACGCCGTCCGGCCAGTCGCGGAAGTACATCGCGCCGCCGGGGCCGAGTTCCGCGCTTCCGGGGGTGCGGATGCGCAGGAACGAGGCCATGTCCGGCTGCTCCGGAACCTGCCCGGCCGTCATCTCCGAGCCCGGCGGATTCCCGCCGCCGGCGCAGGCGGTGAGCAGCGCCGCCGCGCAGACGGCCAGTGCGGCGAGCGAAGATGTTCCGGCGATTCGGCGCATGCGATTCATTCCTATCTCCTTGCCCCGCGGCGTGCCCCATCAGAATACCGGATTCCGCCCGGAAAGGGGCGGAAATCAGCCCTCGCTCCGCCCACCGGGCGCGGACAGGAAAATCGTCCGCCCGTTGTCCTCGTCGCGCTCGCCCGCGGCGCAGGCGACGACGATCTCCGCAACGTCCTCCGGCGACATGCACGCTTCGGGTGGCAGATCGCGCTCGCTGAACAGGGCGCGGAGCATGCCTGTCTCCACGGCGCCCGGCGCCACCGAAAACGCGCGAATTCCATGCTCCGCGCCCTCTTTCGCGCACGATTGCGCAAAAAGATTGAGCGCCGCCTTCGATGCGGCGTAGGCGAAGAACCCCGGAAACGGATCGCGCGTGCCGAGCGTCGAAACATTCACGATGCGCCCGGATTTCTGCGCCGCCATCACCGGCCAGACGTGGTGGATAAGGCGGCCGGGGCCGATGGCGTTGGTTTCGAACACGCGGCGGAGGGTTTCGGGATCGGTTTGCTCGATCGGCAGCAGCGGCGCGAGGCCGGCGTTGTTGATGAGCGCATCGATGCGCCCGAAGCGCGAAAAAGTGTCGTCAACGAGTCTTTTTGCCGCGGCGGGGTCGGCGATATCGGCGGTGAGGATCAGGGACTGCGCCGCGGGGATCGCGGCCGCGGTTTCTTCGAGCGTGCGGCGGGTGCGGCCGGCGAGCGTGAGGCGCCAGCCGCGGCGGGCGAGGAGGAGGGCGGCGGCGCGGCCGATGCCGCCGCCGGCGCCGGTGAGCATGGCGACGGGTTGTGCGCTGTTTTGAGCGTTCATGGCTCAAGATCGGCGCGGTTGGGGTCGTCGTCCGGGTCGAGCTGCTCGATCATGCGTTCGGCGTAGCGCCAGGCGTTGAGTTCGATGCGGATCTCGCGGAGCGTTTCGGCGCGTTTTTCGTCGTTTTCGCGCGTGGCGCGCTCGAAGAGCGCGCGGACGCGCTCGATGTGGCCCTGGCGGCGGTCCTCGGCCCATGTCTCGAAATGCGCGCGGTTTTCGCCTTTTTGGAGCGATGCTTCCATTTCCTCGCGCACTTCGAGCATTTCGGCGAGCAGACCGGGGGGGAGGGTCTTTTCGTGCTCCTTTCTGGGCCCCCCGAGGCGGATCAGCAGCGCTTCGGCGCGTTTTTCGGGGTCTTCAAGGGTTCGGCGCGCTTCGTTGGCATCCGCGCCGGGTTGGGACGCCCCCGCGCCGGGGGATGCTCCGGTTTCGAGGCGGTCGGGGTGGCTGGTGGAGGCGAGGCGCAGCCACGCCCGGCGGATGTCGGCGGGGTCGAGATCGAAGGTGGCTGGGAGGCCGAGTGTGTTGAAGGGATCGGGGAGGGAATCAGGCGGCATGGAGCGCGATCCTACCCCCCGGAAGGCTGCCTTCGCCCCGGGGAAGGTGGATTGCGCCCGGTTCGCGGCGGGGCGCGTGGGGCGTTCGGAGGGGGTAAAGCGGCTATGATCGGCGTCGCACGCGCATCGCTCTCCGAATCGGGACCATTTTCGCGGGGTCGGGATTTGCCCAGGCACATCGGCATTGTGGCGGTCAGTCCGGAGGGGTCGGCGATCTGCTACCGCAAGATCGCGCGGATGGCGTCGCACATTCCCGATCCGATGAAGCGGCCGCTGATCACGCTGCACAATCTGCCGTTCGCGACGTACCTGGAGGCGATCCAGGCGGACGACTGGCAGAAGGTGGGGACGATGCTGCGGTGGTCGAGCGAGACGCTGGCGGCGGCGGGTGCGGATTTCATCATTCTGCCGGACAACATCGCGCACTTCGCGATCCAGTTCGCGGAGCATGGATCGACGCGGCCGTGGCTGAGCATGATCGACCTGGTGGCGAGGCGCGTGAAATCGGATGGATTGCGCACGGTGGGGATCATCGGGACGCGGCCGGTGATGAATGGCTCGGTGTATCAGACGGCGCTGGGGCTGCAGGGCGTGACCTTGCTGGCGCCGGAAGAGAACGACGCGGGCGCGATCGACCACATCATCTACAGCGAACTGGTGGAGGGGCAGGTGCTGCCGGCTTCGCGCGAGCGCGTGGTGACGGCGATCGGTCGACTGGCAAAGCGCGGGTGCCAGGGCGTGATTCTGGGCTCGACGGAGACGCCGCTGCTCTTCGAGGCGGGGGCGCCGGCGCTGCCGGTGTACGACCCGGTCGATCTGCTGGTGGAGGGTGCGATGGAGATGGCGGTGCGGTGAGGGGGAAGGCAGGGGGGAAGGCAATAGG
>CAZGVW010000253.1:0-2764 GCA_964529265.1 uncultured Phycisphaeraceae bacterium | reverse complement strand
TCGATGACGAGGGGATCGATGACGACGAGGCGCAGGACGGGGCGCGTTTCGTCCACCATTTCGCCTTTTCCGACGATGACTTCCTCGACGACGCCGGCCATGGGGGCCTTCAGCGTGGAGCGCTCGTGCTGGGCCTTGGCGAGTTCGAGTTGCGCGAGTGTTTCCTCGCGGCGCTGCGCGTGGAGATCGAGGGCGAGGCGCCGTTTCAGTGTTTCGAGCCGGGCGCGCTCGAGTTCGAACTCCGCGGCGCCGCCCTTGTCGTAGGCTTCCTTGAGGCGGGCCTCATCGTTCTGGGCCATCTTCCACTCGGCGTCCGCGGCCTGGATTTCGAGCGTGCCCTCGGCGCGGATGGAATAGAGGCGGACCTGGGCGGCGCCCTCGCGGTCATCGAGTTCGATGAGGATCTGGCCTTCCTCGACGCGCTGGCCGGGGCGGACGGGGACGTCGCGCACGCTGCCGCGGATCGTGAAGCCGAGGTCGAGGTCGTGCCGGGCCTGTGTGACGGCCTCGACGGGGCGTTCGAGGCCCCCGCCCCGGTCCCCGGGGGCGGCGGAAAGGGCGCTGAGGGCGATGATGAGGTGGGTGAGCACGCGGAATTGCTCCGTTTCTGAGTCGAAATCGAGCGAAACGAGGTGGAACTGTACGCCGCGGGGGGGAAAACCGGGTCTGGACCTACCGGAGGGCGGAGCGCGGGTGTGAGGCCGGTCGATAGTGTTGGCTGCGGGGTCTGTTGGATAGAGGATCGGCCGTTGGGGCGTCGGTCTGCCGTGACATTGCCGCCTCGGGGTCGAACAATCGGAGTCCTCGGCGCGGTCCGAGGGCGTTGCCCGACAAGGGGTTGAAGCAGGTTCGCGGGGGGCCGGAGGCAGATTCGAGCATTGCCTGAGCAGCCTGAACAGCCAGTTGAGCAGAAGGCCGGGGGGGCGGTGACGCCTGCGCCTGCGGGTGCGCGGGTGGGCGCTGTGGGCGCATCGCCCGAGGCTTTCCTCGCCGAGTTGCTGGTGGCGCAGTGTCATGCGGCGCCGGCGCGGGCGGGTGCGATTCTGCGTGCGCGGCCGGGGGCGGCGCCGGAGCCGGTGGCGCTGTATCCGGCGACGCGTCCGGGGCAATCGGCGCCGGCGTGGCTGACGCGTGCGGCGGAGGCGCTGGCGGAGGGGAACCTTCGGGCCAGTGGGGCGCGGCTGGTGCGGCTGGAGGGGGGCGAGGGGTATTACGGCGAGGGTGTGGCGTCGATCGCGTTGCTGCCCTTTCCGGCGGAGGCGGATGGGGCACCATTGGCGGGGGCGTACCTGGTGCGGTCGGAGCCGGGTGAATCGAGCGCGATTCTGCAGCGGCTGGATCTGAGTGCGCGGCTGCTGGAGGTGTATGCGCTGCGGGCGCGTGTGGCGGAGGCGGAGGCGGATCAGCACGGGATGCGGATGGTGCTGGAGGCGTGCGCCGCCGCGGCGGGGCAGGATCGATTCCAGACGAGCGCGATGGCGCTGGTGAACCACGTGGCGGCGTCGTGGGAGGCGGAGCGGGTTTCGCTGGGGCTGGTGAAGTCGGGCGCGGCGCGGGTGCGGGCGATCAGCCACACGGAACGGCTTGCGAAGGCCTCGGCGCTGTTGCAGGCGATTGAAGCGGCGATGGAGGAAAGTCTGGATCAGGACGTGGAGGTTGTGCATCCGGCGGGTGCGGAGGCGCGGCGGGTGGGGCGGAGCGCGCGGGAACTTGCGGAGAAGCATGGGAACGGCGGCGCGGTGTGCACGCTGCCTTTGCGGCGGCGCGGCGAGGTGATCGGGGCGCTGACGGTTGAGCGCACGGCGGATCGGCCGTTTTCGGCGCACGAGGTGGAGGCGCTGCGGCTGGTGTGTGAACTGTGCGGGGTGCGGCTGGCGGCGCTCTCTGAACACGATCGGTGGGTGGGGGCGCGTGCGGCGGCGGAGGCGCGGCGCGGGCTGGGGGCGCTGTTGGGTCCGCGGCATACGTGGCTGAAGATGCTGGCGGTGGTGTTGCTTGCCGGGGCGGTGTTTCTGACGTTTGCGAACGGGATGCATCGGGTGGAGGCGCCGTTCCGGCTGGAGGCGGTCGAGGCGCGGGTGGTTCCGGCGCCGTTCGATGGATTCCTGCGCGAGGTGAGCGCGGAGGTGGGGGACCGGGTTGAGGAGGCGGGGGCGCCGCTGGCGCGTCTGGACGACACGGAACTGCAGTTGCAACTGGCGGCGGCGGAGGCGGAGTACGCCTCGCACCAGCGCGAGGTCGCGGTGGCGATGCGGGAGCGGAAGGAGGCGGAGGCGCAGATTGCCAGGGCGCTGGCGGACAAGAGCGCGGCGGAGGCGGCGCTGCTGCGGAGGCGCATCGAGCAGGCGACGCTGACCGCGCCGATCGCGGGCGTGGTGGTGGCGGGGGATCTGAAGCGGGTGATCGGCGCGCCGGTGAGCGCGGGGGATGCGCTCTTCGAGATTGCGCCGATCGATGCGCTGCGGGCGGAGGTGTTCGTGCCCGAGAGCGACATCGGGGACGTGGAGGTGGGGCAGCGCGGACGGATCGCGACGGCGTCGTATCCGGACAGGCGGATTCCGATCGAGGTGGAGCGGATCGACCCGGTGGCGGAGGTGCGCGAGCAGCGGAACGTGTTCCGCGTGCGCGTGCGGCTGCTGGAGGAAGCGGAGTGGCTGCGGCCGGGGATGGAGGGCTCGGCGCGGATTGACGTGCAGGAGCGGCGGCTGGCGTGGATCTGGACGCACAGGGTGGCGGACTGGCTGCGGATGAAGTTGTGGATCTA
>CAZGVW010000252.1:0-5659 GCA_964529265.1 uncultured Phycisphaeraceae bacterium | reverse complement strand
TGGGGCGCGACAATGAGGGGGGTGGAGCGACGGGGGGTGGAGTGACGTGTTTTGTGCACGCAAAACGTGGCACTGCGTTTGGAGGGGTAGACGGTAGTGCGGTAGACGGTAGACGGGGAGGAAGAGGGTGCGCGACGGGTGTGTGGGGAGGTTGTGCGCGTGGGGTGCTTTGCACTGGTGGGCAAGCCACCAGTGGCACCCAATTTGGCGCGTGGGGTGATGACACCCTCGCTTGCGCTTCGGGCTCGTGGTCGAGCCAGCTGTGGCGCCAAAGTGGCACCCGAGTTGGCGCGTGGGGTGATGAGACCCTCGCATGCGCTTCGGGCTCGTGGGGAGGCGCCAGTGTGGCGGCCGATGTGGTGCACCACTGTCTTCCACTGTCTTCCAGTGTCTTCCTCCGTCTTCCTCTGTGTTCAATCCCTCTTCTTCTTTACTCTCCGCGTCCCTCTGCGTTCCTCTGCGTTCAGTCCCCCGTTCCGCGCGATGCGCGCAAAAACAAAACGCCGGGCCCACGCCGGGCCCGGCGTCTTGCGAGACTTGCACGTCAGCCGGAGGAACCCGGCGGGATGGATCCGATTCAGGCTCAGTTGCGGCGGCGGCGCATGCCCGCGGCGAGTCCGGCGGCGCCGGCGAGCGCAAGCGCGCCGGGGGCGGGGATGGCGTCGTAGCGCACGGTGACGGTCGAGCCGCCGCGGTAGATGGCGTCGGGATCGACGGCGCCGTCGTTGAAGGATTCGTACAGGGTGAGGTGCACGAGGCCGTTCGAGGAGACGCTGCTCGCGCCGACGGCCGCGACGTAGGCGAAGACGCCGCTGCTGTCGGGCGCGCCGAAATCGGCGGGATCGACGTCGCCATCGAACGAAGAATCATCGTCGGTGTCAACGGCGATCTGCGCTTCGGAGACCCAACTGGGGCTGAACGCCTCATAGTTCACGTCCACGAGCACCATGATGACCGTGCCGGGGACGCCGAAATCGTGCGTCAGCGTGGGAAACGCGCCGCCGAAGCCGGTCGAGCTGGCGAGGCCGGTGATATCGAACGTGTGGGAGAGAATCCCGGCCGACGCCGCGGCGGCGCCGCCTGCGCAGACCATGGCCGCTGTGATGATGCGAAACGAATGCATGTCTTCCACTCCTTGCGTATCTCTACTTTCGCGCTGCGCCGCCGCGGACCTCGCCGGCCCGCGCGTTGCGCCGCAGCGCGCCCCGATCGTCCGAACAACAGCACAGGCGTTGCGCCGCCGCCGGACTCACGCGGAATCTACCGCCATGCGGCGGCAGCACAACCGGCAATGCTCGGATTGACTGAACAAACCGCAGATTCTGAGGGGAGTGCGCCCGATAACGGAACGACCGCGCGACTTCGAATCGCGATCGGCGACGGATCAGCCGCCCCGCGCCGCCTCGACCATCAGCCGCTTCATCTCGCGCACGGCTTCGCGCATGCCGACGTAGACGGCGCGGCTGACGATGGCGTGGCCGATGTGGAGTTCGCGGACGTTTTCGAGCGCGGCGATGGGCTGGACGTTGTGGTAGTTGAGGGCGTGGCCGGCGTTGAAGCGCATGCCCGCGGCGATGATGCGGCGGCCGGCGTCGGCGACCTTTTCGAGTTCGGCGGGGAGGGTTCCGATGAGCAGGTCGCCGCCGGCGCGGGCGAAGGCGTGCGCATATGGCCCGGTGTGAACTTCGCACACGTGGAAGCCGGCAGCCGCGGCGGCTTCGACCTGCGCGGGATCGGGGTCGATGAAGGCGGAGACGACAAGGCCCGCGGATTTCAGTTGCGCGACGACGTCGGTAAGGCGGGCGCGCTGGGCGCGGACATCGAGTCCGCCTTCGGTGGTGATTTCCTGGCGGCCCTCGGGGACGAGCATGGCGATCTGGGGCTTGAGGCGGCGCGCGATGGCGACCATTTCGTCGGTGGCGGCCATTTCGAGGTTGAGTTTGATGTTGACGGCGGTGCGGAGGCGCTCGACGTCGTGATCCTGGATGTGGCGGCGGTCTTCGCGGAGGTGGACGGTGATGCCATCGGCGCCGCCGAGTTCGGCCTCGTGGGCGGCGCGGACGGGATCGGGCTCGACGCCGCGGCGGGCCTGGCGGACGGTGGCGACGTGATCGATGTTGACGCCGAGGTGGATCATGGGGTGATTCTAGAGGCTGGCGGCCTTTTCTACAGAAGAGAAGAGTTCACCACAGAGTCACAGAGGACACAGAGAAGAGAGAGGAGGGTGTGGTGCGCCGGGGTGTTGCGTGGGCGCTGGGGTCTTGGGTCGGCGCGTCGGGAGTGGTCGAGAAGGAGAGAGGGAGGAAGAGAGCGGCTCGGAGGGCCGCTCCCACCAAGAGCGTGGGGCGGTATCTTTCCGGGCATGCGCGCGGTGGTGTCGGCGTTTGGGGCGGATGACGACGTGGCGATGGCGATGGAGATCGGCGCGGAGTTGTCTGCGCGCGGGCATGACGTTTTGTGCGTGACGAACTCGCTGTATGAAGCGACGGCGGCGAAGTTCGGGCTGGCGTGCAGGGCGTTCGGGGACGGCGAGGCGCTGCGCGCGGCGCTGGAGAGCCCGGAACTGACGGCGTCGATCAAGGGGACTCGGTTCGTGTGGCGCGAGGTGGTGATGCCGTGGATCGAGCCGATCTACCGGGCGTGCGCCGCGGCGGTGCGGGAGCATCGGCCGGATGTGATCGTGTGCAGCGCGATGGATTTCGGCGCGCTGTGGGCGGCGGAATCGAGCGGCGCGGCGGTGGTGACGATCGCGCCGCAGCCGGAGGTGTTCCGGCGCGGGCTGGGCGCGAACCAGGCGGGGACTTCGCTCGTGACGGGGGCGTTCGTCGCGTGGCTGGCGCGGCAGGCGATGTCGTATGTCGTGAGGCGGAAACTGGATCCATCGCTGCGCGAGGTGCGGGCGCAGATCGGGCTGCCGGTTTCGGAGCGGGACGAGTTGTTCTACCGGCACGAAACGCAGGCGGCGATGGCACTGGGGATGTGGTCGCCGCTGCTGCGGCCGCATGGCAAGGGGGATCCGGAGATTCTGCTGGTGTGCGGGTTCATGAACGAGCGGATCGGCGTGCTGCGGAGTGAATCGCCGGAGGATGCGGCGAGTTGGATGGAGGCTGGTGAGCCGCCGATTGTGGCGACGGTGGGCGGGCTGGAGACGCCGGGCAGCCGCGGGACGCTCCGGTTGATTGCAAAGGCGGCGAAGCGGGCGGGTCGGCGGCTGCTCATTGCGCACGGGCGCGGGCCGGCGCCGAAGGTGGAGTATGGATACGAGACGGCGACGCTGTGGATGAAGCCGCTGATCGAGCGGTGCTCGATGCTCATCGGGAAGCCCGATTCGCTGGCGATGCGGGATGCGCTGGTGATGGGGAAGCCGATTCTGTGCATTCCGCCGATGCATTCGAGCGCGATTGCGTTCGGGCGCGAGATCGTGGAGCAGGGCATCGTGATGGCGACGGCGAAGTCGCTGAACGATCGCGCGATGGCGGGGCTGATCGAGCGGGTGATGACGGACCCGGCGCTGGAGCGGCGGCGGATGGCCGCGGCGGCGCGGTTTGCGGAGGAGCATGGGCCGGCGGCCGCGGCGGAGGCGATTGAGGGCGTGTTTGCGCGGTGAGGGCGCGAGCGATGGGCGTTACGGGCATGGGCCCCAGGCGCCGAGGAGTTGCGCGAGGTCGGCGGCGCCGACGGCGCCATCGCCGGTGAGATCGGCGGGGCAGGCGGGGCAGGGGCCCCATGAGCCGAGGAGCAGGGCGAGATCGCCGGCGCCGATCGAGCCATCGCCATCGAGATCCTGGAGGCAGAAGTTGACGGCGACGAAGCGTGTGGCGTCGTCGAGGTTGATCCAGCCGACGTTTTCGCCCCACGCGTAGCCGCGGAAGCGATCGGCGGCGGAATCGAAGCGTGCGCCCTGCGCGCCGATGAAGGGGGCGGTGTCGAAGTTGATCCAGCCGATGTTCTCGCCCCAGGCGAGGCCGGAGCAGAGTCCCGTGCCGGAATCGATATTGACGCCGAAGTTGGCGCCCATGGTGTTGGCGTATGGCCCGCCGCCGTTGCCGACGTTGATCCAGCCGACGTTTTCGGCCCAGATGAAGCCCTGGAGGTGATCGGTCATGACGCGGACGCCATCGGGCGCGGTTCCGCGCCAGTTGGTCCAGCCGATGTTTTCGCCCCAGGCGAAGCGGTGTGCGGGATCGATGTTGGACTGAGCCGCGGCGGGGGTGGAGAGGAGGATGGCGGCGGCGAGGGTGATGAGGGGTGTGCGGGTGTATCGCATGATCGCTCCTCTGCCGGGTATGGAGGGTGCAGGGTACCGCGCGGGGGGAGGTGATCAAAGCGCAAAGTGACCGGGCGCGAAGTGGACCCAGCCAACTGAGCCTTCTCGTGGTTCAGCGACCCAGGGCGGTCGCTGAACCACGGCGCCCCCTGTGAAGTCGGCGAACCACGGGGTTGGCGCACGTCAGGCGATGGATGGGCCGGGGTTGCCTCGGGGGAGGCCGCGGGCGAGTTCGAGGAAGGAGTCGTAGTTGCGGCGCATTTCCATGAGGGAATCGCCGCCGAACTTTTCGCGCATGGCGGCGGCGATTTCGAAGGCGACGACGTTTTCGACGACGACGCCGGCGGCGGAGACGGCGCAGACATCGCTGCGCTCGTACTGGCTCTGCTCGGGCGCGCGGGTGACGAGGTTGACGCTGGGGAGGCCCTTGAGGAGCGTGGAGATGGGCTTCATCGCGGCGCGGACGACGACGGGCTGGCCGTTGGTCATGCCGCCTTCGAGTCCGCCGGCGTTGTTGGTGGGGCGCGTAAAGCCGAGCGTGATGGATTCGGATTGAGATTCGTCGAAGCCGATGGGGTCGTGCGTTTCCGAGCCGCGGCGGGAGGCGACGTCCTTGCCGAGGCCGATTTCGACGCACTTGATGGCCTGGATGCCCATGACGGCGCCGGCGAGGCGGGCATCGAGTTTGTCGCGCCAGTCGGCGCAAGAGCCGAGGCCCATGGGGACGTTGAAGACGTGGGCTTCGACGAGCCCCCCCACCGTGTCCTTATCGATCTTGGCCTGGCGGATGGATTCCTCCATGCGCGCGGTGACGGATTCATCGGGGCAGTAGACGCTGCTGGAATCGCGCTTGTCGCGCATGGCGCACCAGTTGTCGGCGGTGACGGCGCCATCCCAGTGCGCGGCGTGGATGGAGCGGACGAAGCCGAAGACTTCGACATCGAAGGCGCGGAGGAGGCAGCGGGCGAGGGCGCCGGCGGCGACGCGGGCGGCGGTTTCGCGGGCGCTGGCGCGTTCGAGGGTTTCGCGGCAATCGGTGGTGAGCCACTTGACGCTGCCGGCGAGATCGGCGTGGCCGGGGCGGGGGCGGTGGAGAGGCGGGGTTTTGGCGAGGTCGTCGAGGCGCGCATCGCGGTTGGGGATGCGCATGGCGATGGGGGAGCCGATGGTGAAGCCGCGGCGGACGCCGGAGAGGAACTCGACGGCGTCGTGCTCGATTTTCTGGCGCCCGCCGCGGCCGTAGCCGCCCTGGCGGCGGCGCCTTTCGGCGTTGATGAAATCGGTGTCGATTTCGACGCCGGCGGGCATGCCCTGGACGAGGGAGATGAGGGCGGGGCCGTGGGATTCGCCCGCGGTGTGGCAGGAGAGGAGCGGCATGGGGGGAGGATAGTG
>CAZGVW010000251.1:0-11529 GCA_964529265.1 uncultured Phycisphaeraceae bacterium | reverse complement strand
CGAAACCCATACGCCACCGACCGCGGCGACCCGCCCCACGACCCGAACCGCCTCCACCCGATCGGACTGTGCGGATTGAAATGCCCCGGCGGATACCGCCGCGATTGCTCGTAGTGCCCCCCGCCCCGATACCCATACCCCCCGCCCTCCGCATCGCCCCGCGGCCAATCCTCATTCGTCGCAAACCCATACTCCGACAGCGCCCCATCCCCGTGCGTCCCCCGAAACGCCCGCCCCTTCGGATGCCCGATCGTCACGCACCGCTCCCACACGCTCCCCGCCAGGTCCATCACCCAGTAGAAGGACGCCCCGAACGCCTCGCGATGGTCATCCGTCAGCCGCGATTCATCCGCCTCGCCCGCGCTCACCAGATCGTTATCCGGCCCCAACACGCGCAGCAGACCCTCCTTCGACGCCGTGTTCCACGGATACTCCCGCGGAATCGGCTCGCCCGGTCCGCGGCACGCCTTCGTGAACTCCAGCTCCGTCATCGGCCGCAGCCCCGCCCAGTCCGCGAACGCGCACCCATCGTCCCAACTGATGAAGTTCGCCGGCCGCGACGGCGCAGCCGCCACATACGCGCCATCAACGAAGTCAATGCTCCCGCGATTCGCGTGATACCCGCGCACGCCGTGGATCGCCCGGAACCCCGTCGCCTGCCCGCCGATCGAGTTCAGAAACCTCGCGTACTCGCCCTGCGAGACCTCGTACTTCATCACGTAGAACGCCCGCGTCCCCTTCGGAAACTCCCCGGGAACCGGCCCCAGTTGATCGCCCTCATACGCCGCGAAGTTCTCTGACAACTTGTAGTGCAGCGCCCCCTCCCGCGCCCCCACCGGAATCTCCGCCTCCGATTCCACCCTGTAGAGCCCCCCCGGCTCGCCCGCCGCGTCCGATCGGAAGAACGCCGCATACTCCAGCGCCTCCGCATCAGGATCGCCCAGCGTGAACCCGCCCTCCGGAATCCACACCATCTCGACGCCCACCGCCTCGACCGCCTGTGTATCCCACCGCCTCAGCAACTCGCGCGCATCATCCGCAAGTCGAAACTCCAGCCGCCATTTCACGTCCGCCCGCCCGCGGAACGGCTCGGCGATCGAGACAAACGCCCCCATCCCGTCCTCGGCAACCACCACCTCCGCCCGCGGCTGCCGGTCCGCCGGCGCATCGAGCGCCAAAAGCCGCCCCTCGCCCGCCAACCGCGCCGGCGCCGTGAACCCCTGCCCCCCCGGCCGCACAATCCGCAGAAACACCCACGCCGCGTCGTGGTTCCGCTCATTCCGCCACGCGTTCCGCCACTCGATCGTGAGTTCAACGTGCGCGGCGTCCTCTTCATCGATGCGCAGGCCGACATTCGAGACTGAAAGCCCCGTCCCGCGCGCGCACGATGCGCCCACAACCGCCGCCACCAGCGCCACCAGCGCAATGCGCAACCACCGCATGTTCAGCCTCCCCAGGAACCCGGCCCCCCTCACCCCGCCTTCCCCGCCTTGTAGAACGGCAGCGCCGTCGTCTTCGCCTCCAGCGCCTGCTTCCCCGTGTCGATCTGCACCGCGCGCCCCGGCTCAGCCCACTTCGCGTCCACCAGCGCCATCGCGATCGGATGGCCCAGCGTCGGGCTCAGGCACGCGCTCGTCACCGTCCCGATGCGCTTGTCCCCCGACTTCACCGCCATCTCCGCCCTTGCCGTGCGCTTCCCCTCCATCGTCAATCCCACGATCCGCTTCTTCAGCCCCTCCGCCTGCGCCGCCTTCAGCGCCTCCAGCCCGATGAACGCCTCACCCCGCTCATCCTGGTCCTTATCCATGTTGATCGCAAAATCCACACCGCACGACAGCGCGCAGATCTCCTCGCCCAGTTCATGCCCATAGAGCGGCATCCCCGCCTCCATGCGCAGCGTGTCGCGCGCGCCCAGCCCCGCCGGCTTGATGATCGCATCCTCCGCCGCGAAGTCGATGTCCCTCGCGATCAGCTTCATCGCCATCTCCAGCGTCTTTGCCGGCAGAATCGCCTCCACCCCGTCCTCGCCCGTGTACCCCGTCCGGCTCACCGTGATCTTCATCACCAGCAGATTCTTCACCGCGAACCGATACCGCTTCAGCGAAGGAATCTCGCTGCTGAACTTCGAGATGTGCTGCATCACCTTCGGACCCTGGATCGCGACCATCGCCGTCTTCATCGTCTGATCGTCGATGTCCACCTTCCAGTCGCCCTTCACCTGCGCAAAATGCGGCAGCAACTTCTCGCGATTGCTCGCGTTCACCACCAGCAGAAAATCATCCTCGTCCATCCTGTAGACAAGAATGTCGTCCCGCGCGCCCCCCGCCTCGTTGCACACCAGCGAATACCTGCACTGCCCCTGCTGCATGTCGCTCACGCGCCGCGTGCACAGCCGCTCCAGGAACCGCCGTGCATGCCGCCCCGAAACCCGCACCCGGCCCATGTGCGAAACATCAAAAAGCCCGCCCGAGCGCCGCACCTGCTGGTGCTCCTCGATGATCGAGCGGTACATGATCGGCATCTCCCAGCCCGCGAAATCCACCATCTTCGCGCCGTGCCGGACATGAAAGTCATAGAAGGGTGTGCGAAGCAATCGAAGGCTCCTTTTCCACCGAATCCGCGGCGAATCCCGCCGCGCCAAGCCAGCATAGTGCAGCGCTCCGCCCCCCGCCCCCCCGCCCCAGTGTCGGCAAGTCGCCCCCCGCGCCCGCTTACTCACTCATGGCCACGCCATGTTGTCGATCAGCCGCACCGCCCCAGCCCGCGCCGCAATCAACGCCCGCCCTGCGCGCTCCCCCGCCTCATCCACCGCCTCCAGCGTCTCCGCGTCCCGCACCACCGCATACTCCACTTCCAGCCGCGCCTCCTCCAGTATCCCGCGCATCCGCGCCTCCGCCTCCCGCGCCACACGCTCCTCCCGCGCTGCGCGCAACGCCCCCGAAATCGCCCGCGCGCGCACGCGCTCCTCCGCCGACAAAAACCGGTTCCGGCTGCTCATCGCCAGGCCATCCGCCTCGCGCACCGTTGCCCCCGCCACCACCTCAATCCCCGATCCATCCCCCGCCACCATCGCGCGCACCACCTGCAACTGCTGCCAGTCCTTCTCCCCGAACACCGCCGCCACCGGCCGCACCAGATCAAACAACCGCCGCACCACCTGCGCCACACCCGCAAAATGCCCCGGCCGGAACCGATCCTCCAACCCCGGCGCCCGCGCCACCCGCGGCAACTCCCCCTCCCGCGGCTTCGTCGCCTCCGCCCCACCCGGATACACCACCTCCACCGGCGGCGCAAACACGCATGTCGCCCCCGCGCCCGCCGCCAGCGCCGCATCCACCTCCACCATCCGCGGATACCGCTCGAAATCCGCCCGCTCATTGAACTGCGTCGGATTCACGAACACGCTCACCACCACCGGCAGCGCCCCGCCGGGCCCGCTCTCACCCGCCGCCCCCCCGGACGCGCCCCCGCGCCGCCTCGCCTCCGCCGCCGCCAGCCGCACCAGCGCTCCATGCCCCTCGTGCAGCGCCCCCATCGTCGGGACGAACACGCCCCCAAGAAACGGCCCCAACCCCTCAATCTCGCGCACGATCCTCACAGACACAAAGCGTGCCCGCGCCAACCCGCTTCGTCAATTCTCCAGCCGTCTGGATCAGGGCCCGCCGAGTGTATCTCTCGCCCTTCAGGCCGTTTCAACGGCCTTGCTCGCTTGTAGGCCACGGCTTCAGCCGTGGTCAACGCCCGATGCCCCGGCTTCCAGCCCGTTTCAACGGGCTTCCGGTCGTCTTGGGCTTCAGCCCGGCGAGCAACCAGCCCCTACCGCGCCCCCGGCAGATCCGCCTCGCCCAGCAGCCGGAAGTTCTTCTTCCGCAGCACCTGCCCCGCCAGCGTCGGATCGTCCACCGCCAGCGCGATCGTCGGCGTCCCGTTCGGCCGCAGCATCAGCGCATACGCGAACCGGATGTTCAGCTCCGCCGCCAGCAGGCACAGACACATGCTCTCCAGCGTGTGCCCGTTCACCAGCTCCACCACCAGCAGGCTCATCTCCGAGAACGCGAACGAACGCTTCCTCAGCAAATCCCGCGTCGCGTCCGCAGAGTTCGTGATCAACCGCACCACCGCGTGATCCGAAGCCTCGTGCACCGCGATCCCCACGATGCGCACGCCCGGCTCGCTGTCGATCGCCTCCACAACGTCCAGCAGTTTCCCCACGCGATTGTCGAGAAACACGCTGAACTGCGTCACGCTCGGCGGCGCATACGCGCGCGCTGTCTCCAAAGGATTGACTGCCTGACTCATCCAGTTCCCTCGGGCGGATCGATCCTTGCCCGACGAGCCCCACTCCGGAGCGTCGTCACCCAGTGTCTCTTTCCTGCCCTGTGTCTCATGCGCGGGCGCTCCGCCCCGCCTGGGCGGCATCCGCGTCCCCACCGCGCGCCTGCGCTGCGCGCCCCCCACCGCTTCTCCCGGCCACCCCAAACCCCCCGCCATCCGCCGCTCCACCCAGCACACAAAACCACCCGCTCCCCTGAAGCACCCGCTTCCGGGGGTTCCGCTTCCGGGGGTTCCGGTTCCGGGGGTTCCGGTTCCGGGGGTTCCGGTTCCGGGGCTTCCGGGGGTTCCGGGGGGTGTCAGCGGTGTGGAGTGAGAGTGACCATCATGTCCGTCCGTGGACTGCTCCCGTTCCATCAGGCAGCCTCCAGAGTTGGGAGATGCCCGCCGCGGCGATCAGCGGGAACGATGATTATCACACGTCCTGAACACGGACACAAGCAATTTCCTGCCCGTTTCAGGGTTTTTGCCCCGGTCCCGGGACGCGTCAGACCCCATTCCCGCCTCAGAAACCGCGGAACCTTCACTCCATCGGCCACTTCCAACCCCCCGGCCAGCCACACCCCCGCGGCTCACCCGCCCCCACCTCCCGCCGGCCGCACCAGGCCGAACCCCCCCTGAAGTGGCGGGCACAGCCCCGCCTCCGCCCCCCACCCCACCAGCCTCCGCACCGCCTCCTCCCCCGCCGCCCCCGCGTCCAGCGTCAACGGGTTCACGTACATCGCCACGAACCGAGCCATCCGCACCTGATCCACCTCTTCCCCCGCGAACTCCCGCGCAAACGCCAGCCCGTCTTCCCGCCGCGCCATCGCGTGCTCGATCGATCGCCTCAGCACACCCGCCAGCGCGCTCGCCGTCCCCGCGCCGAAGCGCTCATCCAGATCCCTCCGCACCGCGTTGCCGCCCAGCGGCAGCGGCAGACCAGTCTCGCGCTTCCACCACGCGCCGAGATCAACGAGCAGCGCCAGCCCCGCGTCGCCGAACGTCAGCTGCGCTTCGTGAATCACCACCCCCGCCTCCACCTCCCCGCGCACGACCATCCCGACGATGCGCTCGAACGGCGCCTCAACAACCATCACATCTGCGCCCGCGCACAGACGCAGCGCCAGATGCGCCGTCGTGCGCGCCCCCGGAATCGCCGCGCGCACGCCGCGCGATCGCAACCACTTCACCTCATTCCCGGCGTCGCGCCGCCGAACCACCACCTTCGGCCCGTATCCATCCCCGAAACTTCCCCCGCACGCCGTCAGCGCATACCGCCCCTGCACCCACGGATATGCGCCCATCGAAATCGCCGTCACGTCCAGATCCCCGCGCGCCTCCGCGCGCCGATTCAGCGTCTCGATGTCCTCCGCCACGATCCGAAAACGAAACCGCCCCGTGTCCATCGCCGCCGCCCGCTCGCGCCCCGGCGTCGCATCCCCCAGCGGCCACCACATGAACGCATCATCCGCATCCGGCGAGTGCCCAAGCGTCAGTTCAACCACATCCCCTTTCGCGCGCATCCGCATGCGGGCATCCTACGGAAGAACGCCCGCGCACTCCCAAGTCGCTTTGGATGCCCGCCCCTGCCCCGCGCTTCGTCCGCGTATTCGTCTTCCACTTCCCCATCCTGCCTTGCCGCTTTCCATTTGTGCTCTGCCATTTGTGCTTTGCCATTTCCCCTCCTAGCCTCCCCCTTCCCATGGCCGCCGCCGCCAAAAAACACTCCCGACCCGATGAGCCCGTCATCGAGAACCGAAAGGCGCGCCACAACTACTTCGTCGAGCGCACGCTCGAAGTCGGCGTCGCGCTCCGCGGCTCAGAGGTCAAATCCATCCGCGCCGGACTCGCCTCCATCGCCGAAGGCTACGTCCGCGCCGAAGCCGAGCCCTGCGCCCTCACCCTCTACGGCGTCCACATCGGGGAATACGCCCCCGCCCGCGGCATCCACCACCACCCCGCACTCCGCTCCCGCGCACTCCTCGCCCACAAACGCGAAATCCTCAAACTCGCCACCGAGTCCGAAGCCAAGGGCACGACCATCGTCCCGCTCAAGATGTACTTCAAGGACGGCCGCGTGAAACTGCTCATCGGCGTCGCCCGCGGCAAACAACACCACGACCGCCGCCAGGACCTCAAGCAGCGCGAGTCAGACAGAGAACTCCAACGCGCCATGACGCGCAAGAAGATCTGAGGACTCACGCGTCCTTTGTCTTCTATTCCCCCATCTACCACCTACAGCCTACCACCTACCCCCATTCACGCCGCCAGACTCTCCGGCGCCATCGCCGTCACACCGTCCGGCCCGCACACCATGATCCGCGAACGCCCCGACAGCTTCGCCGTGTACAGCGCGCTGTCCGCGTGCGCAATCAACTGCTGCGCATCCAGCGGCCGGCTCAGGCTCAAGGACGACAGCCCGATCGACATCCCGCACCGCCCGATCTCCCCCAGCACGCGTCCCACCTGCTTCTGAAACTCCACCACCAGCCGCCGCCCCAGCGAGATCGCCGTCTCATACCCCGTGTGCGGCAGAATCACCACGAACTCGTCCCCGCCGTACCGCGCGCCCAGGTCCGATGACCGGATCTGCTCGTTGATGATCCGCCCCGTGAGCATGAGCAGCTCATCCCCGCGCTGGTGCCCCAGCGTGTCGTTGATCGACTTGAACCCGTCGAGGTCGATCATCAAACACGTCAGGTCCTGCCCGTAGCGCACCGCCTCCGAGAACATCAGCCCCAGCCGCTGATCCAGCCGCCGCCGGTTCGCAAGGCTCGTGAGCAGGTCCGTCGTCGCCATCGCCTCGAAGCGCGACGCCGCCTCCTCCAACTCCCGGTTCTTCCGCTTCAGTTCCGCCAGCGAACTCGAAAGCGCCGCCTGCAGCCGCAGGTTGTCCCGCCGGATGCGCGCCAGCTCCAGATTCTTCTCAATCATCGCCGGCAGCGTGCGCACGAAGTCGCCCACCCGCACCAGGCAGTCCGCTGCGCCCATGCGCACCGCGCCCACCGCGTGCCGTGCCGAATCCTCCGCCAGCGCCAGCACCACCGGCAACTCCTCGCGCCGGCTGATGATGATCTGCACCGCGTCCAGCCCGCGACCGTCCGGCAGCACGTCGTCGCACACCACGACGTCGAAGCGCGCCAGATCCACGTTCGCCAACGCCGCCAGCGAGCCGCACCGCTCCGTGCACGCCCACTTGAAGTGGCCCTCGAGCGTCCGCTTCATGCGCTCCGCCAGCGCATCGTCATCTTCAATGAGCAACACTCTGGGAAGGCTCGGCTTGGTCATGCTCCGCTTGCCACCCTTCCTGACCTGCGCACGGCTCCGTCTCCACGGAGCGGTTCTGCCGCCGCGACCACCGCGGCCCGCCACTGCAAGCCCCCTCTCCGCCGCAGAAAACGGCTCCGCCGCGGCAACGGTCGCCCGGGCGGTCCATCCCCTCGTTGAGGAGGCCGCTTCTCTGATCGGACGGGCCGCGAACCGTCTCAACCGCGTCACACCGCGTCTATGCGCTTTCCTCAACCCCACAGGCGTCATAACCCCCCCGGACCTCACACCCCACCCAAACATGTCGCGCCGCCTCGCCCCCTCTCCCCGGCTTTGCGGGGAGAGGGAAAGGGTGAGGGGCTCTTTCCCTACCCCCTCCTCTTCAACTATGCCTTTTCTCCTCGTTCGCCCAGCGCCCCGCGCACGCGTGCCCGCTCGGGGCGTCCCCGCCCCGGTCATCGCCACTCACGCCCGCTTGTCGAACCACCGGGTCATCGCACTGCCCCTCCGACCCCTCTCCCCGGCTCTGCGGGGAGAGGGAAGGGTGAGGGGCTCCTTCTCTACCCCTCCTCTTCAACTATGCCTTTCTCCTGCTCGACAAGCGCCTCTTCTTCCCAACCCTGCTCACTCCTCGTCGCCCATGTGCCATTTGGCCCTTGGCCCCCCCGCCCCCCCCTGCGCGCCGCACCCCAAAAATCCAAAAATCCACAATTTTCTTCTCCCTCTCCCCCAACCACTTGCGCATGTCCCGCCCGCGCACTGACACGTTTTGCGCGCGCAAACGCGTCCCTCCGCCCCCAATACGGAGGCCCATCATGCGCGCACACACCCAGCCCTTCGCCCCATCCGTCACCGCCCCCCTGCTCCTCCTCCTGACCCTCTTCCTCTCCGCCTTCACTGATGCCCGGCGCCGCTCTTCTGCGTTCCAATCCCCTCCCCCTCCGTCTCCCTCCGTCTTCTCCGGGTTCGTATTCCCCTCTTCCCCTCCGCGTCACTCCGCGCTCCTCTGCGTTCCTGCCTTCTTCCCCCTCCACGGCGGCGCCGCCACCCCCGGCCGCGCCCGACCGGCCAGCGCGCCCACACCCGCATCACCCCCACCCGCCGCACCCATCTTCCCGCACAACACCTCCGCCGCCCGCGGCGCCAGCGCCAGTTTCGTCGGCCACACCGTCAGCACACTTCCCTCCTCGATCACCGTGCAATCCTCCGGCCTCCGCCCGCCCCCCGTCGCCGCCTCCGCCCGCGGCGCCTCGTACCACGACCATTCCACACCCGAAAACTCGACATTCGGCAGCACGTTCCGCATTTCCGCTTCCAAAGCGCGCACAAACTCATCCGCGCCCATCTTCACGCCCTCTTCCGCGATCTGCCCCCCGATCTGCCACACCGTGCGCCCGGATTCATCGAAATCCGTCGTCACCGTCACACGCGTGCGCGCCCCATCCACGCAATGCCCGTTCAGCGCCGGCAGATTCCCGATCGCCAGCCCCATCCGCAGCGGCCGCACCTGCATCCGCCCCGCCGCCAATCCAAACCGCTCCCGCAGCGCGCCGTTTCCATTCCCCGCGCACAAAATCACTCGCCGCGGACGCAACGCAACCGCCCTTCCCGCGCCGGAATCCCCGATTTCAATCACCCAACCCCCAGCCCCATCCTCGCGCACAACCAAACCAGCGCCACCCGCGCCAATTCGCGCCATTCGTTTCAAATTCCGCTCCGCCAGCGCAGAAACCAGCGAAACCGGATCAATCACCTGCTCCGACAACTCCGCCACCACCCCCGGCGTCGAGCGCAGCGCCTCCGGCCGCTCATCCTGCTCCAAAACCCGAGGCGAAACCCGCAATCCCACCCGCGCCCCGATCATCGCCACCGCCGATCGCAGCGATTCCGTGCGCCACAGGTGGCAAACCTGCGCACGAACGCGCACGTTCGAGAGATCCGGCTCGCGCTCCCCCGCCAGGCACGCGCGCCACACCGCCGGCATCTCGCGAATCGCCTCCGCGGATGGCGTGAGCAGCCCCGAAAGCGAGTATTTCAGCCCCCCGTGGATGATCCCCTGCGACCACACCGTCTGCCCAGCGCCGAGCGCGTTCGATTCGAGCAAAACAGCGTCAAAACCGCGCCGAACGAGTTCACCCAGCGTCCACAGACCCGCAATGCCGCCCCCGAAGATCACGGCGTCAACATCGATGGCGGCGCCCGGCGGCATGGCCGACGATCGTGGGCGCCCCCGCCCCCGCGGTCAAGCGCGCATTGCGGCCCCGCCGCCCCGGAGGTACACGGAATGCCCCATGAAGCCGCGGCCGCTCGGAACCACCGGAATCTCCGTCAGCCCCATCGGGCTCGGAACGGTCAAACTCGGCCGCACCGCGGGCCTGAAGCACCCGCTTCCGCCTCCGGGGGCGGGGGCGGGGGCGGGGGCGGGGCGGGGGCCAGGGGTGTTCGAACTGCCGACGGATTCCGCCGCGGCGGCGCTGCTCGACCGCGCTGCGGAACTCGGCGTCAACCTCATCGACACCGCGCCGGCGTACGGCGTGAGCGAGGAGCGGCTGGGGCGGTTGATTTCCCCCGGCAAGCGCGGGCGGTGGGTGATCTGCACCAAGGCGGGCGAGGAGTTCGACGGCGCGACATCGACGTTCGCTTTCTCCGCGGCACACGTGCGCATGAGCATCGAGCGCAGCCTGAAGCGTTTGCGCACGGACGTGATCGACATTGCGCTGCTGCACTCCGACGGCGACGACGAGTACGTGATCCGCGAGAGCGGCGGGCTGGAGGCGCTGCGCGACCTTCAATCGCGCGGGCTGGTGCGCGCGGTGGGCGCCTCGACGAAAACGCCGGAGGGCGCGCTGCTTGCGGTCGAAACGTGCGATGTTGTGATGCTGACGCTCAACGTGCGCGAGACGGCGGATGCGCCGGCGATCAAAGCCGCGGCGGAGCGCGGCGTCGGCGTGCTGGTGAAGAAGGGGCTGGCGAGCGGGCACATCGGCGCGCCGGCTTCCGGGGGTGCCGGCGATGACCCGGTCGCTGGCGCAGTGCGGTTCGTGCTGACGGAGCCCGGCGTTTCGAGCCTGGTGATCGGCACGGTCAATCCGGATCACCTGGCGCAGGCGGTCGCGGCGGCGGGCTGATGGGCGCGTGCGGGCGATTTCGGGCAGTTGTTGGGGAGGATGGGAGTGTGGGTAGGTGGCAGGTGGTAGATGGGGGAAGAGGGAATGGAGGCGGTAGACAGTAGACGGTAGACGGGGGGAGAACCGATGCGGTGAGTCGGGCGTAGCAGCGGCGGGCGCCTCTTGAGGCGGAGGGCATGCGGTTGCGACGGCGGTGGCGATTGTGGGCGAGTGTGGCGATCGGGGTTGTGTGCGTGGCGGCGCAGGCGCCTGTGCTGACGTGGGCGTATGCGAAGCCGCCGGCATCCACAGGATTCGGATCCGTTGAAAGGGCTTACGTCTGGTCAACGCTGAAGGCGCCCGGGATGCATCGGGTGCGGATGGTGAACAGGGGGCCGGGAGTGTTCGTGAAGCCCGGGCGAGGCAAGCCGAACTGGTCAAAGCACGAGGAGGCTGTCGCGCAGTGGGCGCTGTCGGCGTGGCGCGAGGCGAAGAAGGAGTACGGACAGAACCCGTGGTCGATTGATCGGGATCGCATCGGGCTGCCGTTCAAGGCGTCCGAGGGAGGATGGCGCGCCGACCCTCAACTCAACATCTTTGCGGACGACGCGGTGTTTCTGGCGAGACCCGCCCTGGGAAGGCTGCCAGTTGCGATGCCTGTGCGCCCGCTGTGGTTCGGGGTCGCAGGGAACCTGGTGGTGTGGTCGGGCGCGGTGTTCTGTTTCGTGTCGGCGCCCGGGTGGGTGCGGCGGGCGCTGCGGCGGTCGAGGAACAGGTGCGTGATGTGCGGGTATTCGCGCGAGGGGTTGGGAGAGGGGGTGGTGTGTCCGGAGTGTGGGGG
>CAZGVW010000250.1:0-7135 GCA_964529265.1 uncultured Phycisphaeraceae bacterium | reverse complement strand
CCGATCCCCGCCGCGCACGCGATGATCACGAGAATCGCGAGAAACCCCTCCGTCAGCATCGAGCCGTAGCCGACGGCCTGCGCGTGCTTCTCGTTCTGGAGTTGCTTGCTCGTGGTGCCGCTCGCGACGAGGCAGTGGAAGCCGGAGATCGCGCCGCAGGCGATGGTGATGAAGAGCAGCGGGATCATCGGCGGCGCGCCGGCGGGGTGCGCGTTCACCAGCGGGGCGACGATCTCGAGGCGCGGCCGCTCCGGCGCGCCCGAAACGCCGGCGAGGGTCTCCGCCGCCATCGCCGCGTCCGTTGCGCCCCCGAACACCGCCGCCACCACCAGCCCCACCACGAGCAACCCCAGCGCCGAGAGCAGTTGGAGCGCGTTGATGTAATCCCGCGGCTGGAGCAGCACCCACACCGGAAGCACGCTCGCGATGTACGAATACACCAGCAGCCCCACCACCCACAGCCACGTGGGCTGCGCGGCCAGCCACTGGTTGAAGGCGTGCAGGCCGCCGAGCGTGGGGCCGAAGGAGGCGTCGCCGAACATCACGCTGAGGTACATGAGCGACAGCGCCGCGACGGAGGGCCAGAGGATCGATCCGCCCCGGCGATGCACGACCCAGCCGATCCCCACGGCCAGCGGAACCTGGAACAGCACGGGGAAGATCGCCGCGGGGTACTGCCGCAGCACGGCCGCGATGACCAGGCCGAAGATCGCGAGCACGATCCAGAGGCCCATCACGAGGATGCCCAGAAAGATCAGCCGCACGCGCGGGCCGAGCAGATCGCCCGCGATATCGCCGATGGTGCGGCCCTTGTTGCGGAGCGAGACGACCAGCGACCCCAGATCGTGCACGGCGCCGATGAAGATCGAGCCCAGCACCACCCAGATCACCGCGGGGAGCCAGCCCCACATCACCGCGATCGCGGGGCCGACGATCGGGCCCGTGCCGGCGATGGACGTGACGTGGTGGCCGAAGACGATGGACTTCGCCGTGGGGCAGTAATCGTGGTGATCGCAATGAAGAACGGCCGGGGTGGGCGTGTCTTCTCGGAGCCTGAAGACGCGACGCGCCACCCAGCGGCCGTATGTGAAGTACGCAACCAGAAGCGCTGCGCCGCACACGGCGGCGAGCAGAAGGGCGTCCATCCGTCCAATCATCCACCCCTGCGCGGCAAAAGTGAAGCGCCGGGGCTCAAGAATCTTTCGGGCCGATCACCCGGTGGAGTT
The DNA here is from genome assembly GCA_964529265.1 of uncultured Phycisphaeraceae bacterium. Taxonomy (GTDB): domain Bacteria; phylum Planctomycetota; class Phycisphaerae; order Phycisphaerales; family UBA1924; genus CAZGVW01. The sequence continues at coordinate 5,909 of CAZGVW010000250.1, read as the reverse complement.
TAGCCGCGGGCCCCCCGCGCGCAAAGAGGAAAAGCCCAAACCCGAACGCGGAGGGGCGCAGAGGCGCCGGCCGAGAGCGCCCGAAATGCGGGAATCCGCCTTCATGCGCGTTGTGCGCAGTGATTCGGGAAGCCCCGTCTGAGCCCTGTTTCTTCCCCCTCCGCGTCCCTCGGCGCTCCTCTGCGTTCGTTCTCCGCCGTCTTCCTCGTTCCTACCGCAGGCCGTATTCCTTCAGTTTCCGGTACAGCGTCCGCTCCCCGATTCCCAGCAGTTTCGCGGCCTGCTCGCGATTGCCGCCCGTCAGCCGCAGCGTCTCGCGGATGGCCCGCTTTTCCAGTTGCTCGAGGCTCGCGCCCGCCAGCGAGCCCGCCGGCGCTTCGCCCCCGGCCTCGGGCGCATCCTCCTCATCGCGGGTGGCGATGTTCTCCGGGATGTGCCGCACGTCGATGACGCTGTCCCCGGCCCCCGCGCTCATCACCACCATGTTCTGCACCACGTTCAGCAGTTGCCGGACGTTGCCCGGCCAGGAAAACGCCGTGAGCCGCATCATGGCCGCGTCCGTCACCTGCGGAACGGGCTTGCCCGGCGTCAGTTGCTCCGCGTATTTCGCCACGGCGTGCAGCACGATCCGCGGGATGTCCTCCCGCCGGTCGCGCAGCGGCGGCAGGTGCACGTGGGCGGCGTTGATCCGGAAATAGAGATCCTCCCGGAACGACCCCTGCTCCACGGCCCTCTTCAGGTCCTTGTTCGTGGCGCTCACGAACCGCACGTCCACCCGCCTGGGCTCATTCGACCCCAGCCTCACCACCTCCCCGCTCTCGAGCGACCGCAGCAGTTTGGCCTGCATCGCCGCGGGCATGTCCCCGATCTCGTCGAGGAACAGCGTCCCGTGGTGGGCGTATTCGAACACGCCCTCGCGGTCCTTCTCGGCGCCCGTGAACGCCCCCCGCACGTGCCCGAAGAGCGCATCCTCCAGCAGCGATTCGCTCTGCCCCGCGCAGTTGAAGGTCACATACCGCTTATTGGCCCGCGGGCTGTTCTTGTGGATCGCCTCGGCGATCAGTTCCTTCCCCGTCCCGCTCTCGCCCGTGATGAGCACGGGAATGGTCGATGCGGCCACCGTCCGCACGGTCTGCAGGATCCTCCGCATCGGCTCCGATCCGGCGATGATCCCCTCGAACCCCTTGTGCTGAACGAGGTCGGAGAACTCGCCCGATTCGTGCCGCAGCACCACCGTCTCCGCCGCCCGGCTCACGAGGCTGCGGAACACCTCGAGGTCCAGCGGCTTCTCGATGAAGTCATACGCCCCGTGCTTGAACGCCGCCCGCGCCGTCGCCACGTCGCCGTGCGCCGTCACCATGATCGTCTCGGCGTCCGGCTGCCTGAGGCGCGCCTCCTCCAGCACCCTCAGCCCCGCGTCCGACCCATCCTTCGCCACGCCGCGCTGCCCGGCGCTGTTCGGCATGCGCAGGTCCGTCACGATCACGTCAAACGCCCCGTGCTCCAGTTCCTCGAAGGCGTCATTCACCGTGTTCACGATGGTCGAAACGTGCCCCGGCCGGCGCAGCGCATCGGCCATCACGTCCGCGTGATCCGCCTCATCGTCCACGATCAAAACCTGGGCGCGCAATGGCTCGTGCTGTTCCGCTGCCGGCATGCGCGCAGTGTAGCCCCCGCCTCGCCCCGCCCCCCCACGCCCCTCACCCCCCTCACACCCTCAGGATCGCCGCCTGCCGCCGCCGCGCTGCGCACAGCGCGATCGCGATCGCGTCGGCCACGTCCGGCGGCCGCGGCGGCTCGGCCAGCCCCAGTTGAGCCCGCACCGAGTCCTGCACCTGAGCCTTGCTCGCGTGCCCGTTCCCCGTCAGCGCCTTCTTCACCTCCGTCGAGGCCAGTTCCGACACCGCCACCCCCGCCCGCTCCGCCGCCAGCAAGGCCACCCCCCGCGCGTGGCCCATCACGATCGCCGTCATCGGGTGCCGGTAATGCGCAAAGAGCTTCTCCACGCACATCTGGGCCGGCGAGAGCCGCTCGATCGCCTCCACCAGGTCGGCCTCCAGTTCCGCCAGCCGCCGGGCCAGGGGGTCTGTCGGCCGCAGGCGGATCACCCCCGCCTCGACAAGTCGGGGATCGCCGATATCCACAACTTCTACACAGGCATAGCCCGTGAACCGCAGGCCAGGATCGATGCCGAGTATGCGCACGAAAGCGTGTCTCCCGCTACTTCCCGCGAGGGGCTTATGGGGCCGAGCGCGATTATGACACAGAACCCCCTCGGTCGGGACACGTCAGGGAGAAGGTTCTTCCACACCTTCCGATTTCTGAGGGATGACACGGCGGCCGTTGCTGGTATACTGCCGCCCATTCACTAGCCCCCGGAAGCCGGATCGGCTGCGGCACCCGCGCCGGTCCGGTTTTTTTTTCGCGCTCATCGCGGCGCGGCCACCCGCGCCCGCGCGAAAGCCCTGAGCGCGGCCCGGCGCATATCATGGATGCGCACATCTGAAATCGCCCCGCTTCTCACCGCCCGAAAGGAGGCCCGGCAATGTCCGCAGGCGCGCTCGCGGCGTTCAACCTCCACAAGTGGATCGAGGACAACCGCCAGCATCTGAAGCCCCCGGTGAGCAACAAGCAGCTCTGCACCGATGCGAAAGACGTCATCGTCTTCGTCTCCGGCGGCCCCAACACGCGCAACGATTTCCACGTCAACCCCACCGAGGAGCTCTTCTATCAGTTGAAGGGCGATATCGCCGTGCGCGTCCGCCCGCTCGATGGCGCCAAGCCGCACGACGTCATCATCCGCGAGGGCGAGATGTTCCTCCTCCCCCGCTGGGTCCCCCACCGCCCGCAGCGCCCGGCCGACACCATCGGCCTCATCGTCGAGTTCCCGAGGCCCAAGGGCGAACAGGACGGCCTCCGCTGGTATTGCCCGAAGTGCGATGAACTCGTCCACGAGGCCAGATGGACGCTCAAGAAGATCGATGAAGACCTGAAAGTCATCATGGAAGACTTCTGGGGCGGCCCGAAGGACCGCCGCACGTGCAAAAAGTGCGGCACGGTGATCGAGCGCGCCCGCGAGTTCGAAATGGCCGCCGCCGGCAGGTGATCGCTCCCTGCCTTCCCAATTGCCTATTGCCTATTGCCTATTCCCTTGCGAATCGACCTCCACACCCACATGCTCCCCGAGAAGTGGCCCGACCTGCGCGAGCGCTACGGCGTCGGCGGCTGGGTCCGTCTCGAGCACTGCGGCCCCTGCTCCGCGCGGATGATGATCGACGATCAGTGCTTCCGCGAAATCCAGTCCAACTGCTGGGACCCGAAAGTCCGCATGCGCGACTGCGACGCCGCCGGCGTCACGATGCAGGTCCTCTCCACCGTGCCCGTCATGTTCTCCTACGGCGCCAAGCCCGAGCACGCCCTCGATCTCTCCAAAATGCTCAACGACCACCTCGCCGCGGTGGTCTCCAACTACCCCGATCGCTTCCTCGCCCTCGGCACGATCCCCCTCCAGGCGCCCGACCTCGCCATCCGAGAACTGGAGCGCTGCGTCCGCCACCTCAAGATGCCAGGCGTCCAGATCGGCTCCAACGTCAACGGCGCCAACCTCGACGACCCCGCCCTCTTCCCCATCTTCGAAGCCGCGGCCGGCCTCGGCGCCGCCGTCTTCGTCCACCCCTGGCAGATGCTCGCCCGCGACCGCATGCAGAAATACTGGCTCCAGTGGCTCGTCGGCATGCCCGCAGAGACCTGCCTGGCCATCTGCTCCGTCATCTTCGGCGGCGTCCTCACCCGCCTGCCGAACCTCCGCCTCTGCTTCGCCCACGGCGGCGGCTCATTCCCCGGCACCATCGGCCGCATCGACCACGGCTGCGCCGTCCGCCCCGATCTCTGCGCCATCGATAACAAAACCTCGCCGCGCGAGCACGTCGCCCACAACGGCAAGCCCGCGAAGTTCTGGGTCGATTCCCTCGTCCACGACCCCGAAGCCCTCCGCGCCCTCGTCCGCCTCATGGGCGATCGCCGCATCTGCCTCGGCTCCGATTACCCCTTCCCCCTCGGCGAACACGAACCCGGCGCGCTCATCGAATCCATGAGCGACTTCAGCGCCGAAACCAGGGGCCGCCTCCTCGCCGCCAACGCGCAGGAGTTCCTCGGCGTCACCGCCCGCGTCCGCGCCTGAGCCGCCCCACCGCCACCTGTACACTCAGCCCCGATGCCCACCGGCTTCACCGTCGATGACTCCCTCCCCACCCGCCTCGACGACGCCGATCCCCTCCGCGCCTTCCGCAACGAGTTCGCCTTCCCCTCCGCCCTCGCCCGCCCGGATGGCGCCCCCTGCATCTATCTCACCGGCAACTCCCTCGGCCTCATGCCCAAGGCCGCCCGCGCCCTCGTCGATGAGGAACTCGACGACTGGTCGCGCCTCGCCGTCGAAGCCCACTTCGAATCCCGCCGCCCCTGGTTCTCCTACCACGAACTCTTCCGCGACCTCGGCGCCCGCCTCGTCGGCGCCCGCCGCGGCGAAGTGGTCATGATGAACAGCCTCACGGTGAACCTGCACCTGATGATGGCCTCGTTCTACCGCCCCACTCCCTCCCGCTTCCGCATCGTCATCGAGGACGGCGCCTTCCCCTCCGACCACCACGCCGTCGCCAGCCAGGCCCGCTTCCACGGCCTCGACCCCGCGAAGACCGTCATCGGCCTGAAGCCCCGCCCCGGCGAGCGCCTCATCCGCGAGGAGGACATCGAAGCCCTCTTCCAGCGCGAGGGCGGCTCCATCGCGCTCCTCATGCTCGGCGGCGTCAACTTCGCCACCGGGCAACTCTTCGATATGCCGCGGATCACGCGCGCCGCGCACGCCGCGGGCGCCGTCGCCGGCTTCGATCTCGCCCACGCCGCGGGCAACGTGCCCCTCTCGCTGCACGATTGGAACATCGATTTCGCCGTCTGGTGCTCGTACAAGTACCTGAACTCCGGCCCCGGCGCGGTCGCCGGGTGCTTCGTGCACGAAAACCACTGGCGCCCCGCGGCTGACCGCCTTCTCCCCCGCTTCGAGGGCTGGTGGGGACACGACCCCGCCACCCGCTTCCGCATGGCGCCGGAGTTCGTCTCCGGCCTCGGCGCCGAAGCGTGGCAACTCAGCAACCCCCCCATCCTCGCCATGGCGCCCCTGAAGGCCTCGCTCGAGATCTTCGATCGCGCCGGCATGGCCTCCCTGCGCGAGAAATCGAAGCGCCTCACCGCCTACCTCGAGTTCATGCTGCGCGAACTCCTGGCCGACCGCATCGAAATCATCACGCCCACCGACCCCGATCGCCGCGGCGCCCAACTCTCCGTCGTCGTCAAGGGCGTCGGCCGCGAAATCCTGGGCGCCCTGCGCAGCGAAGGCGTCATCTGCGATTTCCGCGAGCCCAGCGTCGTCCGCATGGCGCCCGCGCCGCTCTACTGCTCATTCCGCGATTGCCGCGACGCGGCGATGGCGCTCAAGCGCCTGTGCGGCGCATGAAAACAAAGGACGGTGGCACAGGCGTCCCGCCTGTGTCGCGGCGCAGCCGCGAGCAACGCGCGCCCCTCACCCACCCCACCCCCCCAGCAAAATCGCCAGATCCCCGCTCCCCACCACGCCATCTCCATCCAGATCCCATTGCCAGTCAATAGCCGCAATACTCTGGTCACGAAACTGAACAGTAAATGGCGGACATCCGCTGGAAGAATCAGCCGTAAAATCAGGGATTGGCCGGGGATAGAGGAGAACGGTATCAGTGAAGGAAGCAACACAGTTATTCGCATCCCTGGCGATGAGGGTAGGGAGAAAAATAGCAGAATCGGCTACACCCAAGGGAAGTTGGTAGAGGTGTTTGTTGATCGTACCTGAATCCGGGAAGGAGCCATCACCATAATCAAAAATA
>CAZGVW010000249.1:0-12469 GCA_964529265.1 uncultured Phycisphaeraceae bacterium | reverse complement strand
CCAAAAACAGCCATCGCCTCGACAATCGCCAGCTCGCCGTTGATCCCGCTCCCCAGCGCCGACCACGCATTCCCATCCCACTTCGCAATCCGCCGCGCCACGACCCCCGCCGCATCCGTAAACACGCCCCCCGCATACAGCGCCGGACCACCCCCATCATCAAACACCGCCAGCGCGCTCACCTCCCGATCAAGCCCCCCGCCCACCGCCGACCACTCCTCGCCATCCCACTTCGCAATGTGATCGAACAGCTCACCCCCCAGCACCGTCAGACTTCCGCCCACATACAGCGCCGGCCCTTCCCCATCATCAAACGCCGTCATCGCCGCGACCTGACCCACAACCCCAGGCCGAGCCCCGAACGTCCCCTGCCAGCACTTCGCATCCTCGACCGGCAGAAAACCCCGATCCCCCAGCCCCCCGCGATCCGCCGCGGCAAATCCCCCCGCAATCACCGCCGCCACCGCGCACACCGCCCCCCAACGCGCGCCCACGCCGAACGCCCGCAACGCCTTCTCGCCCGAGCTTCCTTCGCGCATCGTCCTCGCTCCTCCGCGGCTGCTCCCTTTCCTCCAGCCGCCCAGCCGGATGCGTTCGCCGCCCATCCTACCCCTGCCCCCACCCCGCCTCACCCCTCAATCTCCCCAAAGATTCGCGCCCCAATCTTGCCCCGACCGCCCCGCCTCTCGACAATGCCCTTTCCGCCCGCATGGGGGGCGCCCCGGGGGGGTTCAAGGGTCGGCCGTCAGAACCGACGCAGAGTTTCCGAGTCGTACAAGGGGCTTCCCCGGAATGACCGATTCGGCGTCCAAAGCCAGGCAGATCTTCTTCGACGCCATCGACCTCGACGGCCCCGGCCGCGATTCCTACATCGCCGAGCAGTGCGGCGGCGATGAATCCCTCCGCCGCGAAGTCCTGAGCCTCCTCGCGCACGATGGCCGCGCCTCCACCGGCTTCCTCGCCGGCCCGCCCACCGAAGACCTCGCCCGGATCGCCGGCATCGACGCCGAAAACCCCGGCGACGTCATCGATCGCTACACACTCACCCAACTCATCGGTCAGGGCGGATTCGGCTCCGTCTGGCTTGCGAAGCAGACCCATCCCGTCCAGCGAGACGTCGCGCTCAAGGTCATCAAACTCGGCATGGATACGCGCCACATCGTCGCGCGCTTCCAGGCCGAGCGCCAGACCCTCGCCTCGATGGAGCACCCCAACATCGCCCGCGTCCTCGACGCCGGCGCCACCAGCCGCGGACGCCCCTACTTCGTCATGGAACTGGTCCGCGGCGAGCCCATCACCCGCTTCTGCGACTCGCGCCGCCTCCACCTCCGCCGGCGCCTCGAGGCATTCCTCCAGGTCTGCGCCGCCGTCCAGCACGCCCATCAGAAGGGAATCATCCATCGCGACCTCAAACCCTCCAATGTCCTCACGCTCGAGGTCGATGGCGCCCCCGTCGTCAAAGTCATCGATTTCGGCATCGCCCGCGCCCTCGAGCAGGATGATTCCGCCCACTCCCTCATCATCACCGAACGCGGCCAGATGATCGGCACGCCCGAATACATGAGCCCCGAGCAGGCCGCCGGCGCCGTCGTCGATACCCGCACCGATATCTACTCCCTCGGCGTCCTCCTCTACGAACTCCTCACCGGCGCCCTCCCCTTCGATCCCCGCAAACTCCGCTCCGGCGGCCCCGCCGAGATCCAGCGCCTCATCCGCGATTCCGATCCCCTCAAACCCAGCGCCCGCCTCTCCGGCATGGAGCGCGCCTCCCGCTCCGCCGCCGCCGAAGTCCGCGAGGGCGATGTCCACGCCCTCGCCCGCGCCCTCAAGGGCGATCTCGATTGGATCACCATGCGCGCCATGGAGAAGGACCCCGCGCGCCGCTACGCCGCCGCCTCCGAACTCGCCGCGGACCTCCGCCGCCACCTCGCGCACGAGCCCGTCCTCGCCGGCCCCCCCGGCGCCGCCTACCGCACGCGCAAGTTCATCCGCCGCCACCGCTTCGGCGTCGCCGCGGGCGCTTTCGTCACCATCGCCCTCGTCGGCGGCGTCGTGGGCACAGGCCTCGCCCTCGCCCGCGCCCTCCGAGCGGAAAACGCCGCCAGCAACCTCGCCGCCGAAGAAGCCGCGCAGCGCAAACTCGCCGATCGCGCCCGCACCAAGGCCGAAGCCATCAACACCTTCTTCAGCGTCAAACTTCTCGAACAGGCCAACCCACAGGTCAACCCCCGCGCCCGCGAACTCACCATGAGCGAGGCCCTCGACGCCGCCGCCGACAACGCCGGCGACCTCCTCACCGAGCCCGATGTCGCCGCCGCCGTCCGCACCTCCATCGGCGCCGCCTACCGCGACCTCGGCCGCTTCGACGACGCCGCCCTCCAACTCACCACCGCCATCGATATCCTCCGCCCCCTCGGCGATGAAGAAGCCACCGACTTCGCCAACTCACTCGCCATGCTCGCAGGCGTCAAACTCGACGTCGGCGCGCACGCCGAGGCCCTCCCGCTCTACGAAGAAGCCATCGATATCCTCCGCCGCCGCGGCGAAGACATCAACCTCATCAAAGCCCTCGTCTCACTCTCGCGCTTCCACTGGGCCACCGGCGATTACGCCGCCTCCGAACGAGCCACTCGCGAAGCCGTCGAACTCTGCGAGAAACTCGGCCCCGCCGCCCTCCCGCAACTCGAAGGCGCCCTCCACAACCTCGCCCTCGCCCTCCAGGGCCAGGAGCGGTTCACCGAAGCCGAAGAGCTCTTCCGCCGGGCCCTCTCCATGCGCGCTGAAGGCTCGAAGGACAGGGCCATGGCCCTCAACAACCTCGCCTCCGTCCTCGCCGCGCAGGACAGGCGCGCCGAGGCCGAAGCCCTCTATCGCGAGGCGCTCGAGATCTTCCGCCGCATCTATGGCGACCGCCACCCCGATGTCGCCACCACCCTCAACAATATCGCCGTCGAAATGCAGATGCGCAACGACCACGCCGGCGCCATCCCCCTATTCCGCGAAGTCCTCGATACCCGCCGCGAACTCCTCGGCTCCGATCACCCGCGCCTCGCCCAGAGCATGAACACACTCGGCCACTCCCTCCTCATGACCGGAGACCTCGACGGCGCCGAAGCCCTGTACAACGAGCAACTGCGCATCGCCTACGCCGCCTACGAAGGCGACCACTCCGACCAGGCCATCGCCTACAACAACCTCGGTCGCCTGCGCGACAAACGCGGCGACTTCTCCGGCGCCGCCGAAGCCTTCGGCCAGGGACTCGAGATCTGCCGCCGCCTCTTCCCCGAGCAGCACAGCTTCGTCAGCACACTCGCCGGCGCACGGGCACGCGCGCTCGCCGAAGGCGGCCGCGCGGATGAATCACTCGCGCTCCTCACAGGCCACATCGATCTGCTCCGCGCCGTCGATCCTGCGCCCGCCGCGCCGCTCGCCTCCGCGCTCATGGCCGTCGCCGAGATCCATCTCAAGGCCGACGCCGGCCCCGCCGCGGAAACCGCCCTTCGCGAATGCATGGCCCTCCGCGACCAGGCACTGCCCGAAGATCACTGGCTCCGCTTCTTCACCCGCGTCCGCCTCGGCCGCGCCCTCGTGATGCAGCAGCGCTTCGAAGAGGCCGAACCCCTCCTCACCCAATCCTGCGACCAGGTGCTCGCCTCGCCCTATGTCGCCCCCGAACGCCGCGTCGAATCGATCGACGCCGTCGCCGAGATGTACGACGCCTGGGGCAAACCCCACAAAGCCGCCGAATGGCGCGCCCGCCTCCCCAAGTAAAGCGGTGGCACAGGCGTCCCGCCTGCGTCGCGGCGCAGCCGCGAGGGAACAGCGCCGCAAGCGCAGCGCGCAGGGCGCCCCGTGGCGTCGCGCTGGGGGTGCCGTGGTGCCGCGGCTGCCTTGAGCCGCTGCACCACGAGAACGCGCAGCCTTATCCCACCCCCGCGAACCGTCCTTCACCCCTCCCCATTCACACACTCCGCTATCAACCTGTGAAAATGGTGCACGCCCTGCTCCCGCGTCGGTGAATACCGCCCGCGGTCATACACACGCGACCGCACCCCGCGCTGCACCGTCTCCACGATCGCCTCATCCTCCCGCTCCACCCGGTCCAACTCCGCCCCCGCGCCCAGCCCCAGCCGCGTAGCGTCCCGCACATACGTCAGGTACGAAACCTTCGTCAGCGCCACGCCCAGCGGCCGCACGATGTTGATCGAAAGCCCCCACGGATAGAAGTTGAACATCGTGTTCGGGAACAGCCACCAGTAATACCCCGCGATGCGCTTGCCGCAATCCGGCGAAGAACCCGGCAACTCGAAGCAATCCTCCCCCTCCTTCGCCACGCCCAGCTGCAGGCTCGACCACTTGAACAACTCCGTCGTATACGCGCCGTAGTCCAGCGCCGCCGCCAGACCCGCGTGCACGAACGGAATATGAAACCCCTCCAGATAGTTGTCCACGTACAGCGCCCAGTTCGCGCGCACCAGGTAATCCCGGCTCCGCGACGGCTCGAACACGAACTCCTCAGGGTGCGCCCCCAGCCACCCCATCCGCTCCGCCATCGGCCCGATCCACTCCTCGAACCGGCCCATCGGCGCAATCCCCGCGAACAGAAACCTGTGCCACTCCGCCAGCGGCATCCTCTTCAGATCATCCCGCTCCATCGGAAACCCCTTCGCCTCCTCGAACTCCGGCATGTCCCTGAACGCCCCGCACAGGTCGAACCGCCGCCCGTGATACCGGCACCGCAGATGCGCGCACACACCCCCGCTCTCCACCACCAGGTTCCCCCTGTGCGTGCACACGTTCGAAAGACAGTGCGCCCGGTCCCCCTCGTCCCGCGTCAACACCAGCGGCTCATCCAGACACCCCTCCAGCAGCGCAAACGGCCACGCGCTCCGCGGCAGCCTCACCACGTCCCGATCCGCGGCGAACTGCCACGACCGCGCAAAGATCCGCTCCTTCGCCGCCTCATACCACCCGACATCCGAATAGAACGCCGCCGGCAACGTCTCCGCCCGCGCAATATCCCCATCAATTTCAATCCGCGCCCGCGCCATCCCACCACTCTACCGCCACTCGCGCCACGATCGTGCCATCGTCGTGCCACCGACCGCTGCTCTGAGCGGTCGGTGTCTTCTCGCGCGCCCGTTTCACCCCCATCCGTCGCTCCCCTCTTGACTCCCCACATTCCTCCTCCCCCGAGCACCCCCCATGCCCACCCCACACTCCCTCCTCATTGCCGCCACTCTCGCCCTCTCCACCGCCGCCATCACCGCCGGTCCGGCCCTTGCCAGCGGCTCAATCACCGATGGCAACGCCACATTCACCATCACCACCGGCGCCGGCGTCTCCATCGGCGACGCCGATTTCACCGCCGACCCCGCCGCGCCCGATGTCCTCTTCCAGTGGCAGTGGTGGTTCCGCGTCGATTCCTCGAACCCCGCCCAATCGCGCGAGTTCCGCTTCCCCGCCCCCACCACCGAGGTCTACTCCGGCGCCACCGCCACACTCACCTGGACCGGCCTCGGCCCGCCCGATGGCCGCTTCGACGCCGTCCTCGGCGTCACCATCAACGACGGCGCCGTCGCCACCGCGGCTGACGTCTCCTTCACCCTCGAAATCACCGACGCCAGACCATCCCCCGTCTCGCCGCTCGATCTCTCCATCTTCTCCTACCTCGATCCCAGCGCCGCCGGCACGCCCGCCGCGGATTCCGCCACCATTGTCGGCTTCCCTTCCATAAACGGACACATCATGTTCACCGACGGCGCCGATTTCATCGACTTCTACGGCGTCCAGTCCGATGGCTACGCCATCGCCCCCGCGCCCACGCTGCGCAACGACCTCGACGACGCCGCCATCACCACCTTCACCAACACCGGCGCCCCCGCCGGCCCCGCCGATCTCGCGGCCGGACACCAGTGGATCCGCTCCATCCCCCCGGGCGATTCCGTCACCATCCGCGCCGCCGTCACCGTCAACACCACCCTCCCCGCCTGCTCATGGGATCTCGATGGCGACGGCGCCGTCACCGCCACCGACCTCGCCCTCCTCCTCGGCCTCTGGAACAACCCCTACAGCGCCACCTCCCTCGCCCAACTCCTCGGCGCCTGGGGCGCCTGCTGACCACCCGCTCGCGCGCCCATGGCCCCGCAGCCGGGTGGCAATGGCCGCCACTCCGCGTGGCATGACCGCCGCTCCAGGTGATATGGCCGCCGCTCCAGGTGATATGGCCGCGGCTCCGGGTGGCATGGCCGCGGCTTTGCGCGGCTATGCATTCGCGCGGCGCGCCCTCCAAACCGCACACCGCCCACCGACCACGCAACCGCCCCTCCTACCCCTCTCCCCGGCTTTGCGGGGAGAGGTCAGGGTGAGGGGCTACCCCTCTACCTTCTCCTCCTCCCTCTACGTCTTTCCGGGGTTGCAGGGGCAGAGCCCCTGCACATCAACCTCCGCTCATCGCGCGCAACACAATCGCGCACACAACCCCTCCTCCCGTGCCTGTTGCTCTCGGGCTCCTACTCCCCAACCCCCGCCGCGGCTTCCAGTTCCGGCGGCCGCGCCGGCGCAGGAACCGGCGCCGGAGTCATTTCGGGTGGCGTCGCGGGCGGCGGCGGCGCCTCCAATCCTCCCGCGCCCTCGTCGCCCCGCCCACGCAATCCCCACCACATCGCCAGCGCGCCCCCGATCACCGCCGGCAGCGGAGTCCACCACACCGATCAGCCCCGCCCCCATCTCCGCCGATCCGCGCCGCTCAACCGAAACCCCGCGCAGCGCAGCGCGCCGCGACACCCACCACCACAACCCCGCCGCGCCAAGCGCAACTCCACCCGCAACCAACATCGCCACAACACCCGCAGCAACCCGCTCGCCCACAATCAGCAGAACACCCACCCCCGCCGGATACGCGAGAAACGCAAAGCCCCACATCGCGCGCCAACCCGCTGAAAGCATCGCGTTGCCTCCTACCCCTCTCCCCGCGCTTCGTGGGGAGAGGTCAGGGTGAGGGGCTCCCCCTCTACCTCTTCCTCCTCCCTCTACGTCTTTCCGGGGTTGCAGGGGCAGAGCCCCTGCACAGCATCCAGTCTTTCTTTGAATCGCGCCGTTTCACTTCGCGCAACTCAACGCGCACAATTCCTCCCCCTCCGCGTCTCTCTGCGCTCCTCTGCGTTCATTTTTCTCCCCCTCACCGCACCCCGAAAAACCGCCCCGCATTCTCATCCATCGCCCCCACAAACTCCTCCCACGCATCCCCACGCAACTCCGCCAGGAACCGCGCCGTCGCCATCACGAACTTCGGCTCGTTCGGCCGGATCTTCCTGTGCGGCTCCGGCGTCAGGAACGGCGCATCCGTCTCCACCATGATCCGCTCCAGGGGCGCCATCTTCGCCGCGGCTTGCACCTCCGGCGCATTCCGGTACGTCACGATCCCCGTGAACGACACCATCGCCCCGAAATCCAGCAGCATCCGCATGTCCTCGCGCGTCCCCGTGAAGCAGTGAAACACGAACCGCGCCGGGTCGAGACTCGTGCGCTTCAGAATCGGAATCAACTCGCCGAACGCATCGCGGCAATGCAGCACCACCGGCTTGTCGATCGCCGGCCCGCCCTCCCCGCGGCGAGCCGCCTCGATGAACGCCAGTTCCTCCTCCAGCACTCTCAGTTGCGTCGCTTTCGGCGGCTTGTCGTAGTGGTTGTCGAGCCCCAGTTCACCCCACGCCACGCACTTCTCGTGCTCCGCCACGCGCCGCAGGTTCGCCCACTCGTGCGGCCCGCGATCCGAATAGAGCGGGTGCACCCCCGCGCTGCACCACACGCGCTCATGCGCGCACGCGATGTCCAGCGCGTCCAGACAATCCCGCGTCGTCGTCGAGATCGTGATCGCCCCCGTCACCCCCGCCGCCCGCGCATCCGCCAGCACCAGGTCGATCCGCCCCTCGTAATCCGGAAACGTCAGATGGCAGTGCGTGTCGATCATTGAACTCATCGCCAGCGAAGCCCGGGCGCGCTACCATGGCGCCCATCCACCCCACAGGAGGCCAAGCCTTGCTCCGCACAGGATACGACGGTCTGCTCCGCCTGAGCCTCCTCCTCACACTCGCCGCGGCTGCCCTCTCCCTCGCGCCCCGGGCTTCCGGGGGGGGCGCCGCCGCCACCGAGGAGCGCTGGCACGTCGTCGAGATGTGGGGCCAGCGCGCCGGCTGGATGCGCACGCGCGAAACCGTGGACAACGGCCGCCGCACGTCCGAAACCCGCATGGAGCTCCAGGTCGGCCGCGGGCAGATTCCCCTCCAGATCGTCATGGAGGGCGTGTTCGTCGAGACCGAAGACGGCATGCCGCTGAGCATGCGCTCCATGCAGCGCATGGGCCAGCAGCCCGCCACCACGAAGTATGAGTTCACGGAGAGCGGCGTCCGGATCACGGATGTCCAGGGCGAGCGCGAATCGAAGCGCGAAGCGCCGCTGCCCACCGGCGAATGGCTCACACCGGGCCAGGCTCGCGCATACATGGAGAAACGCCTCGATGAAGGCGCGAAGGAGTTCTCCGTCACCACGATCGATCCAATGATCGGCCTCGTCCCCGTCACCGCGACCTACACCATCGACGAGCGCACCACCGCGCAGGCCTTCGGCAAGACCGTGCCCGCCGTGAAGTGGCGCGTGCGCCAGTCCTACATGCCGGGCGTCGAGGGCGTCGAATACGTCACCGAAGACGGCGAGCCCATCCGCAGCGAAGTCAATCTCGGCGGCATCACGATGTCGATCATCGCGAGCGAGAAGGAAGTGGCGCTCTCGCCGCTCAATCCGCCGGAGATCATGGCCAGCACGCTCGTGAAGCCCAGCCGCGGGATCGACAACCCGCGCCGCACGCGCCGCGCGACGTACGTTCTCTCCCTCCCCGACGGCGACCTGCCCGAACCGCCGAGCGCCGGCGCGCAGCGTGTTCAGGAACTCGATGCGCTCCGCGCGCGCGTGACGGTGAACACGACATCGCCCGCCCCCGCGCCCGCCGCGGAAGTCTTCGATGCGCGCTTCACCGGCGCCTCGATGATGATTGACCCAAGCGACCCCGAAATCGCGCAACTCGCCCGCCGCTCGCTCTCGAGCGTGCGCGCCGATGCTCCGAAAGCGCTCCGCGCCGAGCGCCTGCGTCGCGCCGTGCACGATTTCATCAACGCCAAGAGCCTTGACGTCGGCCTCGCCTCCGCGTCCGAAGTCTGCCGCACGCGCGAGGGCGATTGCTCGGAGCACGCCGTGCTCCTGGCCGCGCTGCTGCGGGCGGAGGGCATCCCCAGCCGCGTGGCGAGCGGATTGATCTACGTGGACGAGTTCCTGGGGCATGAGGGCGTGTTCGGCTACCACATGTGGACTCAGGCGCTGCTGGAAATCGACGGCGAGATGCGCTGGATTGACCTGGATGCGACCCTGGAGGACGATGTTCAGAGCGATGCGGCGCACATTGCGCTCGCGGTGTCGAGCCTGGCGGAGGGGGAGATGATCAACTCGATGGCGGCCCTGGCGCCGGTGCTGGGGCGGCTCAGAATTGAGGTCGAGAGCGTCGAATGACGGGTTTTTGAATCGTTTTCACGGTTTTTTCGCGCCATGTTCAAGAAACTGTTCAAACTGCTCTGCCTGCTGAACGGCGTGTCGTACGAGGACGACGAGGAGAAGAAGCGGGCCCGGATTGCGGCGGCGAGGGCGGCGCAGGAGCGGGCTGCGCGGGAGGCGGAAAGCCGCGACCGGGGCGAAATTGATCGAAAAGGCGGGGTTTAGGGCGCTTAATCGTGTTTTTGTGCGCCGGGGCGCTTTTCGGCGAAGAGTTCGTCGAGCGAGAGCGCGGCGTGGCGCATGTGGGGGATGAAGATCGATCCGCCCACCACCAGGGCGACATTGAGCGCATCTTCGATCTGTTTTCGCGACAATCCGGCGGAAACGCACTGCTCGAGGTGGTAATCGATGCAGTCGTTGCAGCGCAGGACGGCGGAGGCGACGAGGCCGAGGAGTTCCTTGGTGCGGGCGTCGAGGCCGCCTTCGGCGGTCGAATCGCGGTACGCGGCGGAATCGAGCGCGAAAAAGCGCTTGATGCCGAGGTGATCGGTGTCGAGGACGCGGGCCTGGCCGGCGGCGCGCTCCTCGCGGAACTGCTGGATGGTTCGCCGCGGCATGGTCATCTCCGCATCACCCCCATGATCCGAGCATCGCGGCGAGGTCGCCGCTGTTGACGGAGTTATCGCCGTTGAGATCGGCGGGGCAGGGGGCGGGGGGCGTGGGGCAGGGGCCCCAGGCGCCCAGGAGTTGGGCGAGGTCGGCGCTGTTGACGACGCCGTCGCCGTTCAGATCCGCGGCGGAGGGGTTGGCGGTGTTGCGCATGATGGTGATGGTGTCGGCGATCTCGTCGGTGAGGCAGAGGTCGAGATCGGTGTCGTTGTCGGCGTCGAGGAGGATGGCGCAGGAGGCGTTGCTGGGGGCTTCGAAGATCTCGCGGAGTGTGAAGAGGCCGGCGCCATCGTTCTCGAAGATGCGCCATTCGCCGCCGCCGAAGTGGGACAGGACCCAGTCGAGGTCGCCGTCGCCATCGAGGTCGCCCACATCGGTGGCGACGACTCCGCTGGAGGTCGGGTAGTTGGTGGGGACGCCGACCGAGCCGGTTCCATCGCCGAAGAGGATGGAGCCGGTGTTGCTGTTGCTGTTGGAGGTGGCGACATCGGCGTGGCCATCGCCGTTGAGATCCGCGGCGTTGATCTGCCAGACGTTGCCCGCGCCGGAGCGGGTGATGAAGTTGGTGAACGCGCCCGCGCCGTTGTTGAGCATGACGACGACTTCGGCGCCGTCGCGGGTGCCGATGACGAGATCGAGCAGGCCGTCCTCGTTCATATCGCAGGCGCAGACGCCGTATTCGCGGAACCCGCCGGATTCGAAGAACTCAGGCGTTCCGAAGATTCCGGCGCCGTTGTTGCGAAGGAGGGACATGTTGTTGGAGATGGTGTTGGAGTTGACGATGTCGTGGTCGCCGTCGCCATCGACGTCGATGGCGCAGATGCCGTGGGGCTCGGTGCCGACATCGACGATCTGCTGGGGCGCATAGCCGCCGACGCCATCGCCGAGAAGGATGGAGACGGAGTTGGATGAGGGGCAGGCGACGCAGAGATCGGCGTTTCCATCGTTGTTGAAATCGGCGGGCTCGTTGGGGCTGCCGTCGCCATCGATGGGATTCACGGGCTGGACGACGGCGGAGAATGTGGCGGCGCCATCGGCGTTGTTCATGAGGACGCGCACATCGGCGCTCACTTCGTTGACGAGGCTGAGATCGAGCCAGCCATCGTTATCGAGGTCGGTGGCGGTTCCACCATAGAGGCGGGTCTGTCCGCCGGTGCGCACGGACATGAACTGGGTTTCTTCGTAGTCGAAGCCGGCGGCGCCGGCCTTGGTCCAGAAGATGGCGCCGTGGCCGGAGGGGCGCAGCGCCTCGCCGCCGGCGGACTGGATGTGGTGGGAGAGGGTGATCATGACCTGCTCGCCGGCGCTGAAGGGCGCATCGGGCGTGAGCGTGACGGTGCGGCTATCGGGTGAGAAGGAGAAATCTCCCCGGACGGGGCCGGACCAGCGGCCGAAGACGCGGAAACTGTTGAAGTTGATGGTGGCGGGGTTGACGGGCTGATCGAACTCGATGGAGATGGTTGTGGCGCGGGGCGCGGTGAGGGCATGGTTGGCGGGTGAGACGGAGACGACGTTCAGGACGGCGAGGCAGGGCGCGGCTGAGGCTGTGAGCGCGGTGACGGCGATGAGGGTGCGCATGGGGTGACGGTGATGATTGAACATGGGACGCCTCCTCCTGTTGTCGTGGTCTCTCGTGATCTCTCGGCAGGGCGGATGCTCGTCGCGAGGCTGCAATTCTATCGGCGGTCAAGGGAAATCCAAGAGCGCAGTGACGTGGTTTGTGCGCAAATCTGCAGTGACGCGTTTTGTGCGCGCAGATCGCGGCACTATCGGTAAGAAACAGGGGTCTGCGCCCCGGGGGGGTGGGGGGTAATTCGGCATAGCCACGCAAAGCCGTGGCCATGGCGCCCGACTGGTGGGAAGCCACCACCCGATGTGCGCGCTTTACGGCGCTGCGGGGCTTGGGCGTTCGAAGAAGACTTCGACGTGGGAGCCGGCGGGCATGTTGTGGCGGTTGGGGATTTCGATGCGGACGGTGCGGGTTTCGCTGCCGGGGTCGGCGACGCTGGCGACGTGGGTGATGCGTCCTTCGACGACGGCGCCGCCGACTTTGAAGCGGGCCCATGCCGCGGCGCCCGGATTCAGCGCCATGGCGCGCTCCATGGGGGCGGGGGCATCGATGACGAGGGGATCGATGACGACGAGGCGCAGGACGGGGCGCGTTTCGTCCACCATTTCGCCTTTTCCGACGATGACTTCCTCGACGACGCCGGCCATGGGGGCCTTCAGCGTGGAGCGCTCGTGCTGGGCCTTGGCG
>CAZGVW010000248.1:0-10451 GCA_964529265.1 uncultured Phycisphaeraceae bacterium | reverse complement strand
CCGCAAGGGCGGAACGTGCACAGGTGCTGCATGGCTGTCGTCAGCTCGTGCTGTGAAGTGTCGGGTTAAGTCCCTTAACGAGCGCAACCCCTGTCGTTAGTTGCTCACGCGTCATGGCGAGTACTCTAGCGAGACTGCCGGTGTCAAACCGGAGGAAGGTGGGGATGACGTCAAGTCCTCATGGCCCTTACGTCCAGGGATGCAAACGTGCTACAATGGCGCGCACAAAGCGACCCAAGATCGCGAGATGGCGGAAATCGCAAAAAACGCGCCCCAGTTCGGATTGCAGGCTGCAACTCGCCTGCATGAAGTCGGAATCGCTAGTAATCGGAGATCAGCTACGCTCCGGTGAATACGTTCCTGAGCCTTGTACACACCGCCCGTCAAGTCATGGGAGCCGGGAGCGCCCAAAGTCGTCGCGATTCAGCGGCGCCTACGGCGAGCTCGGTGACTGGGACTAAGTCGTAACAAGGTAGCCGTAGGAGAACCTGCGGCTGGATCACCTCCTTTCTAAGGGATTTCCTTGGACCGGCCTGTGGTGGCCGCGGCCTCAAAACCGCAATACAAAACCACCCGCAGAGCGATCTGCAGCCGGACCTGTCAGCGCATTCTCGTCCGCCCTCAACGGCGGATATCGCCGCGGCGACGCGGCGAAAAAGCCTCCCGACTGCCTCTTGATACACCAGGCCTGCGCATCTTCGCGATGCGCGGGCCTTTTTCTTTGCGCCATCCATGCCTCCGACCGGGGCAACGCCCCATTTTGCGCAGCACCCCTCGACACGCCACGCGCGCCCGGAATAGCGTCGCGCAGTTCCGGTTTGCGCCGCGCAGCGCGGGCCGATGTTCCGGAAATGAACACTTGCTCATGAAAGGAGTCAGCCGTGAAAACCCTCACCGCGAAGGAACTCAAGCGCATGCGCGACAGGAACGAGGACATGGCCCTCGTCAACGTCCTCTCCGAGCAGGACTTCGACGAGAAGCACATCCCCGGCTCCGCCAATGTGCCCCTGGAGCAGGAGAACTTCGCCGCCGGGGTCCAGCGCGTCGCCGGCGACAAGGGCCGCCCCGTCGTCGTCTATTGCGCCAGCAGAGACTGCCCCGCATCCGAGAAGGCGGCGAAGAAACTCGAGCAGGCCGGTTTCACGAACGTCATGGACTTCGAGGACGGCGTGAAGGGGTGGGAGGACGCCAGGTTCCCGCTCATCACCGGCGAGCGTTCGCGGCATTGATGCGCCGTCGACGATGCGCAGGATGCGCGAGGTGTGAATGGGTCACGGCGCCCCTGCCCGACCGCTGCCGGGGGCGCCTCAGGAGGCCGGCTCGATCCGCGGCGGCTCGGTCACGAGCCCGCCGCGCTCGATCGCGGCCTCCATTTCGTCCGGGGAAATCGCCTCGTCCACGCGATACGGCCCCACCGCCGTCCGCTGCAGCGCCGCGAGGTGCCCGCCCGTCCCCAGCGATTCCCCGATGTCCCGGGCCAGACTCCGGATGTACACGCCTTTCCCGCAGCGAACGTCGATCGTCAGCCGCGGCCATTCGTAGGCTAGAACCTCGATCGCGTGGATCGCCACCGGCCGCGGCGTCATCTCCGGCGCTTCACCCTTCCGGGCCAGTTCATACGCCGACCGCCCGGCGAACTTCAGCGCCGAAAACGCCGGCGGCCGTTGCATGATCCGCCCCGTGAACCGCGCGCACGCCGCTTCGACATCCTCGCGCAATGGCGCAGCGCCGCCTCGCGGCTGAACGGCCGTCAGTTCACCTTCCAGGTCATCCGTGTTCGAAAACGCCGAGAGATCGACGACTGCTTCGTAGCGCTTCTCCGCGTCCATCAGCAGCGGAACCCACTTCGTCGCCTTGCCCAGGCACACGATGAGCACGCCCGTCGCCAGCGGATCCAGCGTCCCCGCGTGCCCGACCTTTGCGCCCCCCGTGACCTTCCTCGCACGCCGGCACACCGCGGCCGAAGTCACGCCCAGCGGCTTATCGATCACCAGTGCGCCGTTCAGATCCGGCCTGAGATTGGGTCGTCTCCGCATGGCCACGCCGAAGGAAAAGAGAGGCGGGAGAGCAGCCCAACGTGGCCTTCGCGCTCGGAGATCCCGCCGCAATGACAAACCGAAGGGGGAACGCTACCCTTCTCCCCTCTCAGTGTCGAGACGCTCCGGAGAGGTGTCCGAGTGGCTGAAGGAGCGGCACTGGAAATGCCGTATACGGGTAACCGTATCGGGGGTTCGAATCCCCCCCTCTCCGCTTGATTGCTCCCGATGGCGCGCATCACGCGGCCGGGCGGCGGCGTTTATCATGCCCGCCCCATGCGAAGCCGAATCGCTCCATCGGATGTCGAGCATGCCGCGGCGGCCGCGGCGAAGGTGGTGGAGGTCCACCGCCGGCTCGTGGATTTTCTGGCCGTCGGGCAGACGCTCGCGAAGATCGATGCGTTCGTCGGCGATCAGTTGCGCGACCTGGCGTGCAAGTCGGCGTTCCTCGGCTACCGGCAGGGGCGGCTGCCGGCGTTTCCGAGTTTCGCCTGCCTCAGCCCGAACGAGTGCATCGTCCACGGCACCGCGGGGCTGACGACGGAGCCGATGCGGCCGGGGGACATCCTGAAGATCGACATCGGCGTGGTCTTCCGCGGCTGGATCGGCGACGCCGCGTGGACATACGCGTTCCGTGAGCGCACGGACACGGCGAAACGGCTGATGGAGTGCGGGAAGGAATCGCTCCGCCGCGGGGTTCAGGCGCTGCAGCCGGGGAGCCCGTACATCGAGTTCGCGCGGGCCGTGCAGACGCACGTGGAGGCGGAGTGCGGGTTCCACTGCGTGCGGGGGCTTGGTGGGCACGGCTACGGCAAGAAACTGCATGGGCCGCCGTACGTGGCGAACACGGTTCCGTCGTCGCCGGATGAATGGCCGGATGCGTTCACGCGCATCGAACCGGGCGCGCTCATCGCCGTCGAGCCGATGCTCGCGGTGGGCACGGGCGGCACGATGCAGAAGCCGGGTCAGTGGCCGGTGTTCACGGCCGATGGCTCGCTCAGTGTGCATTACGAGCACGATGTGTACATCGGGGAAGATGGGCCGGTGGCGCTGACGGAGGGGCTGTGGAATCTGCCTGACGTGGTGGGATGAAGGCAGAACGCCGAGGAGCACAGAGGGGACGCAGAGGGAGACAGAAAAGGGGAAGGGAAGAAGACAGAGACGAACGAAGATCCGCTGTCTTTCTCGCGATCGATCTCTCCTCCTCGGCGCTCCTCCGCGTTCTGGTCTCGCATGAAAAAGCCCGCGGGCGCCGGGCGCTCGCGGGCATCGGAGGGGCTGACCGAGTTCTCGCTCGAGTCTCAACCGCGCCGGCGGCGGAGTGTGAAGAGCGGCGCAGCGCAGAGCACGGCGGCCGCGCCGGGCGCCGGGATGACGGAGATGGTCATGCTCTGGTAGTTGTATTCCGCGCCGGCGTTGCCGAAGCGGCCGATGGTCCAGCCGAACACGCTGAGGTTGCTGAGGTCGTAGGTTCCGACGGCGTCCAGGATGTCGAGCGAGGGGAGCGCCGCGCCGTCGTTGAACGTGCGGATGAAGTCGAGGTCGTGCGTCGGCGCGAGGCCGGGGATGGTGACGGCGACGGGCTGCGGAAAGTCGATGTTCCTGGAGAGCAGGAAGCCGTCAACAGCCGGATCGTTGTCGCGCAGGACGAAGTACGCGTCGCCGAAGGGCTGCGGGTCCTGAATCAGGACCGGCGCGCCGCCGACGCTCATCGAGAACGAGGGCAGCATGAGCGGATAGCCGCGGGTGGGGAAGTTGGGGCTGTTGACGAAGATTTCGGAATCGACCTCGAAACTCATCGTCACCGGCGCGCCGTCGGGGACGCCAGCCTGATTGCCCTGGATGACGTTGAACCCGACATCGCCCTCGATGTCGATGCGGATGATGGCGGCGCCGGCGATCGGCGCGGCGACGGCGCATGCGGCGCCCGCAAGGATCGCGTTCCTGATCATGATGTTCCTTCCCTTCTGAGTCCCGGCGCTGCCACTCGCTCAACCCGCGTCAACCTTTGACGGGGCGGCGCGGCGCCGGGGAAGTGACGTGCTTCACGGGTCAGACTAATGAGTCGCGAGGGGGCGATCAATCCACACGGCCGGATTTCGGCCGGGAACACCGCGATTGGCCTCCGGCAGTCGACGGATATCCGTCACGAACGCGTTGCGAACGTGTCACACGCATGTCACAGGGGGGTCACGGGCCCGCGTCACAGAATGGGGCGCATCGCTTCGACGACCAGTGTGTCGTCGGCGGGCGGCCCGAAACGGTGCTGATCGACGGCGCGGAGGACCGCGCCCGACCAGCCGCCCCAGGAGGCGTCCTCCGGGCGCAGGCCGGCGATGATGCGCTGAAGCCCTTCGACGCGGAGCATCTGGCCGCGGTCGTTGCGGGCCTCGGTGGCGCCATCGGTGTAGGCGATGAGGACATCGCCGCGGGCGAAGCGCATGGTCTGCTGTCCGGCTTTGAAATCCGCGCCGTGGCATGCGCCGAGGACGAAGGCGGTGGAATCGAGGCGATCGAGGCGGCCGTCGATGGTGCGCACGAAGGCGGGGGGATGTCCGCCGGAGGCCCAGTCGAGCGCATCGCCCGCGGGATCGATGCGAAGGCAGAGCGCCGTGGCGTAGACGGAGTGGTTGGCGAGCGTGAGGTGGACGTAGCGGTTGAGCGATGTGAGGACGTCGCCGGGCTCGATGTCGGGCTGCTCGGCGAAGATGCGCTCGAGTTCGCCGTGGAGGCGGTTGACGGTGAGCGCCGCGGGGATGCCGTGGCCGGTGACATCGATGATGACGATGTTGAGCGGCTCGACGTCGGGCGAGGCCTTGTCATCGACGGCGGCGAGCCCCGGGAAGCGATGGATGTAGAGGAAATCGCCGCCGATCTGGCGCATGGGCTGGTAGACGAAGTTGAAACGGAGCGAACCGTTCGTGATCGGCGCGGGGAAGAGGGCCTCGTGGATGCGGCGGGCGTCCGTGAGTTCCTGCTTCATCTGTGAATATCGGCCGCGGAGGGCGCGGTAGTGGAAGCGGCTGCGGAACCGGCTGTGGCGCCACCAGCAGATGAGTCCTCCGGGGACCGCGATCAGGGGCGAGAGGACAATGGTGAGCGCGATCGCGAGCCATCCATCGAGGTAGATGATGGTGATGACGGCGCTCAGGATGAGAAGCGGGATGAGCGGGCGGATCGACTCACGCGGCGTCCACGGGAGGAAGAGGCAGGCGAAGAAGTGGGCGAAGAAGATCTCGGCGAGGCTGCCGCTGATGACCTGGATGGCGGTGATCTGGCGGGCGGTGAAGCCGGCGCTGCCTCGGACACGGAGGCCGTCGTCGGCATCGGCGGCGGCGGGAGGGTCGGAAGCGTCGGCGGCTTCCGATGGGGCGTCGCCGGAAGGTTGCGCATCCTGGGGCACGTCCGGTGTGGCGGGGGGCGCGCTGTCGGCGTCCCCTGGCGCGTCCGGCTCAACGGTGATGCCGGTGTTCTGGCCGCTGACCCACGGCGTCCCCGTTTCGAAGGTGACAACGCGCGTGCAGATGGTCATGACGCCGGTGGCGACGATGAGCCAGTAGACGAGGCGGAGCGTGGATTCGCGGCCGAGCAGTCGCGAGCGCGCGTGCTGAAAGGCCCAGAAGTACATCGCGATGGCCGCGAGATTCAGGGCCATCACCAGGATGACCGCGAACTTCACCGGCGCCGATCCTTCACGCAGTTCATCGCTGAAGACGAACGCGAGAGCGCCGCCGATCGCCTGAAGGAGGCCGAGGCCGATGACGACGCCCGTGTACCACAGGAAACGGCGGCGCAGCCAGCGGTTGCGCTCGATCTCGAACTCGTGGTGGAAATCGGATGTGAACGTCGCGGTCATCATCGATCAGCCCGTGGCGCCGGTTTGCCGCCATCAGGGTACACGAGTGGGGTCGGGGCTTCGGGAGTCACGAATTGCCGCGGGTTGCGCCGGGTTTCCAGAGGACGTCGCGGGCGCCGTGGTCGTTCGCGACGCGCGAGAGGACGAAGAGGAGATCGCTGAGGCGGTTCAGATAGACGACGGTCTCGGAGTTGCAGGCTTTCGGCGCGGATTCGATGAGCCTGACGACCTCGCGCTCCGCGCGGCGGACGACTGTGCGGGCGACGTGCAGAGCCGCGGCGAGGCGCGTTCCGCCGGGGAGGACGAAGGAGTTGAGGGGCTTCAGGTCGGCGTTGTGCTCATCGATGGCGGTTTCGAGCCATTTCGTCTGTTCGGGCGTGACGCGAAGACGCTGGCCTGAGGACTCGCCGGTGGAGATGGGAGCGCAGAGATCGGCGCCGACGTCGAAGAGGTCGTTCTGGGCGCGGATGAGGATGGCGTGGATGCGATTATGAAGCGGGTCCGCGGCGTCGCACTCGATGGCGGCGACGCCGATCGCCGCGTTGGCTTCATCGACAGCGCCGTACGCCTCGACGCGGGGATCGCTCTTGGAGACGCGGGCGCCGTCGCCGAGGCCGGTCTGGCCGGCGTCGCCGGTCTTCGTGTAGATCTTCGAGAGCCTCACCATGCGCAGCGCTCCACTTGGTGCAACCAGAGTATGACGCCTTCGCCGGAAAGAAAAAGGACCCGCGGCTGACGCGGGTCCTGTGGTTGCTGGTGCTCTTGACTTCGCCGCGATTCAGGAAGCGGCGACGACGTCCTTCGCGAGGTTGGGCGGCAGGGGGCGGTATTCCAGCGGCTCCATGACGGAGGAGGCGCGGCCCTGAGAGAGCCCGCGGATGACGGTGGCGTAGCCGAACATCTCGGAGAGGGGGACCTCGGCCGTGATGAGCTTCACGTTGCCGCGGTCTTCCTGGCCGACGATCATGCCGCGGCGGGAGGAGAGGTCGCCGGTGAGCGAGCCCAGGTACTCCTCGGGTGTGGTGACGACGACTTTCATGACGGGCTCGAGGAGCGTCATGCCGGCCTTCTGGCAGGCGTCGGTGAGGGCGAGGCGCGCCGCCTGCTCGAACGCGACCTGCGACGAATCGACCGGGTGGAAGGAGCCGTCAACCAGCGTGACCTTGATGTTGATGAGCGGATAGCCGGCCATGACGCCGGAGAGCGCGGTCTGGCGGACGCCGTACTCGACGGAGGGGATGAACTCCTTGGGGATCGATCCGCCGATGATCTTGTTTTCGAAGGCGACGTTGTTCTTGAAATCGAGATCGGCCTCGTCGGCCATTTCCTTCGTGAACGGCTGGAGGTTGATGGTGCAATCGCCGAACTGGCCGCGGCCGCCGGTCTGCTTGACGAACTTGCCCCGGACGTAGCTGGCCGAGCCGGTGATCGTCTCGCGGTAGGAGACGCGGGGCTTGCCGACCTCGACGTTGACCTTCATATCGCGAACGAGCTTGTTCTTGATGATTTCGAGGTGAAGTTCGCCCATTCCGGCGATGATGGTCTGGCCGGTCTCGGGGTCGTAGGAGGCGCGGAAGGAGGGATCCTCGCGGCGGATGGTGGCGAGGGCGTTGCCGAGTTTCTGCTTGTCGTCGGCGGTCTTGGGCTCGATCGACATCGAGATCACCGGCTCGGGGAAGGTCATGGCCTCGAGCTGGATCTGGTCGTCGGGGTCGCAGATGGTGTCGCCGGTCTTGGTGTCCTTGAGGCCGACGACGGCGACGATCGAGCCGGCTTCGGCCTTCTCGAGGGCGATGCGGTCCTTGGCATGCATCTCGAAGATGCGGCTGACAACCTCGCGCTTGCCGGTGTCGGTGTTGAGAACGCGCGAGCCCTTGATGAGCGCGCCGGAGTAGACGCGGACGTAGGTGAGGTCGCCGTGGGAATCGCTGACGACCTTGAAGGCGAGGGCGGAGAAGGGGGCTTCCGTCGTGAGGGGTCGGGAGAGCTTTTCCTTCTTATCGCGCGGATTCACGCCTTCGACAGGCGGGAGATCGGCCGGGGCGGGGAGGTAGGCAATGACGCCGTCGAGCAGGCGCTGGACGCCGATGTACTTGAGCGCCGAGCCGCAGAAGACGGCGACGCACTTGTGGCCGATCACGCCCTTGCGGATGGCGTGCTTGATCTCCTGCTCGGAGACGGGCTCATCGTGGAGGAACTTCTCCATCAGGTGGTCATCGAGCTCGGCAGCCTTCTCGAGCATTTCATGGCGCCAGAGTTCGGCGGTGTCCTTGATGTCGTCGGGGATGGCGCCCTCGGTGACCTTTGAGCCGAGTTCGGAGGCGTCGAAGTAGAAGGCTTTCATCTTCACGAGGTCGATGATGCCCTGGAAGGAATCGGCCTGGCCGATGGGATATTGCACGGCGATGGGATTGGCGCCGAGGCGCTTCTTGATCGACTCGAAGGAGAACTCGAAGTCGGCGCCGAGCTTGTCCATCTTGTTGATGAAGCAGATGCGGGGCACGTGGTAGCGATCGGCCTGGCGCCAGACGGTCTCGGACTGGGCCTCGACGCCTTCCTTGGCGTCGAAAACGGCGATGGCGCCGTCGAGGACGCGGAGCGAGCGCTCGACTTCGATCGTGAAATCGACGTGGCCGGGGGTATCGATGAGGTTGATCGCGTAGGTGATGCCGTCGGAGATCCAGGGGCAGGTGGTGGCGGCGGACTGGATCGTGATGCCGCGCTCCTGCTCTTCCTGGAGGAAGTCCATGGTGGCGGTGCCTTCGTGGACCTCGCCCATCTTGTAGTTCTTGCCTGTGTAGTACAGGATGCGCTCGGTGACGGTGGTCTTGCCCGCGTCGATGTGTGCGCAAACGCCGATGTTGCGAAGTTTGGAGAGGTCCATGGGTTCAATCCTGAGGGCGTGATCCTTCGCCGCGGGTTGTGGCGGCGCAAGGGGTGGGTGAACTTCTGTGGATCGGCGGCCGGCGGTGAAGCCGGCTGCCGGGAGACGGGGCGGAGGGGGAGGAGAGCCTCTCCCTTCATCACTGTGCTTTCGGGATCGTCGCTGTGCCGGGGTCCCGCCGCCCATATGGATCGGCGGCGTGAGCCGGTCGACTTTTCCCGCTCCGGCGCGCCCTGGGGCGGCCGTGGAGCGGCGTGCCTCAGTGCGGGCCGGAGTTGTCGTCCTCGTCGAGGGACTCCATAACCGGACCTCCTTCGCCGCCTGGCGGCACGAATGGCCGCGAGAGGGGCGAAAACGCTGACTGGGGTCGATTGCGGCCTGCCCCGGGCCCTGCCCGGTGGGCGGCGCGCAGACCATGATCCTAACCGATCCCGGGGGACAGTCAAGATGGGGGTGGGACACGCGGCTGGCGGGGAGGGGGCGAGAGGGGGCCCCGGGGCCGAGCCCGGGTGGGGGGCGTTCGCCTTGGCATGGGGGCGGGTTCACGGGGACTTCATCGGGGTTTCAGGCCGGGGGTGAAGGATGCGGAGAAGGTTGGCATCCAACGGGCGAGCCCGTCCCTGCGGGGTGGAGGGCGGCAAGCCGGAAAGGGAAAGAGTCATGAAACGGACACATGGAATCGCATGCGTGGGACTGTTGGCGGGCGCGGTGTTTGCTGCGGGCGCCGGGTGCTCGAGTTATCGCGAGACGCGGGCGGGCGAAACCCGCGTGGACAGCCGGATTGCCGCGGCGGAGCGATCGATGGAGGATTTCCGGCGGCGTGATCCGACGCTGGCGCACTTTTTCGACACTTCGGCGGGATATGTCGTGTTTCCGAAGGTGACGAAGGGCGCGGCCGGAGTCGGCGCCGCGCACGGCGATGGCGGCGTGGTCTACGAGAACGGCGTCGCGGTGGGATTCAGCGAAGTCACCCAGGTGACGCTGGGCGTCCAACTGGGCGGGCAGGAATACCAGGAGTTGATCTTCTTCGAGGACACCGCGGCGCTGAACACGTTCAAGCGCGGGAACATGGAGTTCTCGGCGAACGCTTCGGCCGTCGGCGCGACCTCTGGCGCGGGCGCGGCTTCGGACTTCGACGACGGCGTGGCGGTGTTCACAGCGCCGCTGGGCGGGTTGATGTTCGAGGCGTCGATCGGCGGTCAGAAGTTCTCGTACGTTCCGCGCGACACGGACCTCGCGTCTGCGCAGTGATCTGGAATCGAACCGTCTGAACGAAAGAGCCCGCGGAGAGGATCTCCGCGGGCTCTGCAATTGGACGTCGAGCGAACGAGGATCAGCCGCCGAAGGGCAGCATGCCGAAGACGTGGGCGAGGAAGGCCCACTCATCGGTCTTCTCCTCGATCTGCTTGGTGGTGGGCTTGCCGCCGCCGTGGCCGGCGCGAGTCTCGATGCGGATGAGAATCGGCGCCGGGCCGCCCTGGGCGTGCTGGAGCGCCGCCGCAAACTTGAAGCTGTGAGCGGGGACCACCCGGTCGTCGTGATCGGCGGTGGTGATCAGGGTTGCCGGATACCTGGTGCCTTTTTTCAGATTGTGGTACGGCGAGTAAGCATAAAGCGCCT
This sequence comes from uncultured Phycisphaeraceae bacterium, assembly GCA_964529265.1. Lineage (GTDB taxonomy): Bacteria > Planctomycetota > Phycisphaerae > Phycisphaerales > UBA1924 > CAZGVW01. The sequence continues at coordinate 55 of CAZGVW010000248.1, read as the reverse complement.
GAAATTCCTGCGGGTTATCCGGGGAGCCGTAATCGGAGGTCCAGGCCCAGCCGAT
>CAZGVW010000247.1:0-8528 GCA_964529265.1 uncultured Phycisphaeraceae bacterium | reverse complement strand
GTCGGTGGTCGGTTTGTTTGAGGAAACCATTGCCCGCGTGACAGCGCTGGCGGTTCTGCTGCCCGTTGTGGCCGGGCAATCGGGCAACACGGGTGCGCAGGCCCTGGCGGTCACGTTGCGCGGGCTGGCGCTGCGGGAGGTCACCGCGAGCCATTGGCCGAAGCTGGTCGTCAAAGAGTTCTTCGCGGGGCTGTTCAACGGCATTGCGGTAGCGCTGGTCACCATGTTGGGCGTTTACGTTTGGAGCGGCTCGCTGGCGCTTTGCGCGGTGATCGGAATCGCCATGGTGCTGGCGATGGCGATTGCCGGTGTGGCCGGGGCCGCTATTCCCGTCTTGTTGAGCGTCTTGGGACAGGACCCGGCGCAGTCGTCCTCGATCGTGCTGACGACGGTGACCGATGTCACCGGCTTCTTCACGTTCCTCGGCCTGGCGACGATGTTCTCGCGTTGGCTGTAGGCGTCGGCAGGACGCGAGAGATGAACTATCTGCCGACGCCGACCACGTGCTCGATCGCGGCGTGAATCCCCTGGTGCTCGCCGATCGCGACTGCCGCGCACACGAGCAGCAGCGCCGGCGCGATCCAGAGATAGCTCATCGACGGGAGCGCGGGAGGCCGATCGAGCAGCCGGCGGATGCGGCCTTCGATGCCGTCGGCGCCAATCAACGTGCTCGCGACGCCGGGCTGCGGCGGCGTCGTCAACGCCAGCCGGGCCATCTTGACCAGCGCCGTCGCGAGCCGGACGCGATGTTCGGCCCCGCCCTTCGTCGCGTACTCGTCCGCGGCGTGCTCGGTGGCGGCGCGCCAGCGCTCTTCGAGGGCGCGGCCGATCGGCAGCGAGGCGAGCAGGTCGGGGCTGACGAGCATCAGGAAGTGCTTGAAGTTGTCGCGCGCGCGCACGTGCGCCTCCTCGTGCGCGATGATCAGCGCCAGCTCTTCCGCGGTGCACTGCGCGGCGACGTCGCGGCCGATCAGCAGCCGCGGGCGCCACACGCCGCTGACCGCGACGACCGGCGACGGCACGTCCACGACGTCCATGGCGAGTCCGCCGGGCGACTGCTGGCGGCGCAGCGCCTTCCAGCGGACGGCCATCGCGCGCGTGCTCGCGATCGCCCGGACGCCCCTGATCACTCCGAGCAGCACCAGGGCCACACTCACCGCCGCCAGCAGGACGATGAGCGTGCCGGGCGTCTCGGGACCACGGTGGGGCTCGAACCGCAGGAACGCGGGCAGCGCAATCGTCAGCGTCAGGATGGCCGCGCCGGCCGAGGGCACCAGACGCAGGCCGAGCAGCGCCGTCTGTGACTGCACGCGGCGCTTCAGCCCGGCGACCCACCCCGCGCTCACGACGAACGTCAGCGCGGCGTTGAGTACCGCGTAGCTCGCGAACACGACGATCAGCGTCATGCCGGTGCGGCTCATGACGACCCTTCCTTGCGCTGACGCTTGCGCGCGGCCCGAAGCAGGCCGTCCAGCTCGTCGAGCACGGCCGCGTCGTGGCGGCCGACGGCGTCGACGAACATCGACAGAATCGGCCGCGACGATCCATCCGACGGCAGCAGGCTCACCAGGCTGTCGGACGCCATCTCGGCGAGGAACTGCTCGCGCGGCATGCGCGGCTCGTACTTGAAGGCGCGTCCCGCGCGCTGCCGGATCAGCATGCCCTTGCGGTGCAGCCGATCGAGCGTCGTCATCAACGTCGTGTAGGCGAGCTGCGGGAACAACGCGTGGACGTCCTTGACGGTCGCCGGGCCGGGCCGCGACCACAGGTGCTCGAGCACGCGAATCTCCAACGGGCCGAGCGCCGGGCGCGCCGACCACCATCGGCGGAACATGCCGTTCATCTTACCGCGGCATCGGCTCCGCGGCGTACGAGGCATGGTAGTAGTCGGTCCGCGGACCCTACAGTGAAACAGCCATGATGATCGCGCTCGTCGCGGTGCTCGCGTTGTCCGCCGGCGTCCAGCAGCCGCCGTCCCGTTTCGACGCGCGCGTCGTGGATCAAGGCACGGGCGCACCCATTGCCGGCGTCACCGTGTCGATTGCGGGCCTCCCGGGTTCGACGCGCACCGATGCCGACGGCCGCTGGAGCTGGTCGCCGGTGCCCCCCGTTCCCTTTCAAGTCATTCTCGTCCTGCCGGGCGGCCAGGTCGCCAGACCGGTGGTGATCGATGCGATCGGCGACGGCATTCGATCCATTCCGGTGAGCCCGGTGGCCGATGAGACGGTCACGGTGATCGGCGCCGCGCCCAGCATCCACACCGCGCCGGCCTCGGCGACGTCCGTGCTGTCGGGCACGCAGATCGCGCAGCGCAGTCCGGAGAACCTGGCGCAGGCGCTCGAGACCGTCGCCGGCATCAATCAGGTGTCGGAAGGGCACGCGTCGGTGCCCGCGATGCGAGGCCTCGCGCGCGGACGCACGCTGCTGCTGATCGACGGGGGCCGCGTCACGAGCGAGCGCCGCGTCGGACCGAGCGGGACCTTTCTCGATCCCGCGATCGTGGAGCGGATCGACGTCTCGCGCGGTCCGGGCTCCGTCGCGTATGGATCGGACGCGCTGGGCGGGGTCGTGTCGGTGCAGACGCGCCGGGCGCAGCCGGGGTCGCCGCTGCGCGCGCGATTCGTGGGCACCCTCGGCGCGGGCGTCCCCGAAGCGCGCGGGTCGTTCGAGCTGTCGCGCGGACTCGAACGCGGCGGCGTCCTGGTCCAGGGGCACGTGCGAAACGCCGGGGACTACGACAGCCCCGACGGCGAGGTCTTCAACTCCGGCTGGCGCGACCGCGGCTTCGTCGTCAACTTCAGCCATCTCGTGGGGCGCGCGTGGCTCTCGACGTCGTGGCAGAGCGACTTCGGGCGCGACTTCGAGCGGCCGCGCGACAACTCGCGCGCCGTCCGCTTCTCCTATCCGTTCGAGAACTCGCACCGGTTCACCGCGTCCTACGAGCTCGCGCAGGTCGCCGGCTTCCGGCAGCTGGCGCTCACCACGTTCCTCGGCGGCTACGAGCAGCGGATCGATCAGGATCGCTTCGCGACGGCGACGACCGGCCGCACCATCGAGCGCGCGGACCTCTCGGCGAAGGACTTCCACGTGAAGGCGCACGCCGAGCGCACGGCAGGACGGCTGGACGTGAAGTTCGGCGTGGACGTGAACGGCCGTCTCGGACTCGAGGCGCTCGACATCATCCAGCGCTTCAACCCGTCGGACCTGCTGACCGAGAACACGACGAACGTGTCGGTGGACGGTGCCCGCCGCATCGATACGGGGTTCTATGGCGAAGCGGCGCTTCCGGTGACCCGCGTCGCGCGGGTGGCAGCGGGCGTGCGCGGCGATCACGTCACCACGCGCAACGTTGGCGGCTTCTTCGGCGATCGCTCCACGTCGCACACGGCGCCGTCGGGCTTCGCCTCGATCACGGTCGCGCCGGCCGACGGACTCAGCGTGACCGCGCAGGTGTCGCGCGGTTTCCGCGATCCGGTGCTGTCCGATCGCTATTTCCGTGGGCCGTCCGGCCGCGGTTTCATCACGGGCAACCCGGACCTGGAGCCGGAAACGAGCCTCCAGTTCGACCTCTCGGCCCGCTACGCCGCCGGGCGATCGCAGTTCGCCATGTACTACTACCGGTACCGCATCGACGATCTGGTCGAGCGGTTCCAGACCGATCCCGACTTCTTCTTCTTCCGCAACCGCGGCCGCGCGCGGCTGCAGGGCGTCGAAGTCGAAGCGCGATCGGCGTTCGGCGACGGCTACTCGGTCGAGGTCGCCGCGCACGTCGCGCGCGGACGCGCGCTGGACGACGACGTGGATCTGGACGACATCGCGCCGCCCACGCTGTCGGTGATCGGGCGCAAGGCGTTCGACCAACGCGTCGACGTCTACGCGCGGCTCGCGGTGTTCACCGAAGACACGCGACCGGGACCGAGCGAGATCGACTCGCCCGGCGCCACGCTCCTCGACGCCGGCGGCGGCTGGCGCGTCGGGCGGCAGCTCGAGCTGCGCGGCCTCGTGCGCAATCTCCTCAACGACGAGTACTACGCGAGCCCCGACCCGCGCTTCGTGCTCGCGCCCGGACGCTCCGTGAGCCTCAACGCCATCGTGCAATTCTGATCGACATGGAGTCCATCGAGCGCATGGAGCGACCTTCCTCCATGGCCTCTCCGGGTCTCGGTGTCTCTCCGTTTGCGCCGTGGTCTCTTACGGTCTCCATGTCCAGGCCCTTGGCTGCATGGCTCCGCGATCTCCATGTTCATGGGTGATCGTGTGGTCACGAATCTGTGATTGAGCGGACCGTCTCTCCTGGCTCAGCGCGCGGCGGGTTGCGGTCAACCGGACTATCCCCGCGGCTCAGTACTTGCACAGCGCGGCCGGGGGAGTCCGCGCGCGTGATCGCCACACATACCTCGCACACACGGGTCCATGTCATCGTCCGGCCGCCGTTATTCACCTCCCTGCCGGTCTGGATGGCCGTGACGCTGCTCGCCCTGGCCACCGCCGGCTGGATGACCTGGTCCACGCTCACCTCCAGCGCGGCGCCGAGCGAACCGCTGCGCTCGCCCGCTGACGCGCGGCAGGCAGAGATCCTCGAGGACGCGATCGATCGCCCCGGCGATCGGCAGCTCGGGCAGCTCTATCAGTCGATCAACCTGAAGCATTTCAGCGGCGCGATGGCGGCGATGCCGGTCGTCTGGGAGCCGCGGCTCGAGGAAGTCGGCGCGCTCGCGGGACACACGTTCACGCTGCAGGGCATGTTCGGACGCCTCGGCGACCGCACGATCATCCTGCTGCATCCGACGCTGCAGAGCGATCCGCAGGCGCTGCGGCGCGCGCTGTGCCACGAGATGGTGCACGCGTACCTGTTCGCGCAGGGCGACTCGAGCTCCGATCACGGCCCGGCGTTCCAGACCGTGCTGAAGCGGCTCGCCGACGAAGGTGGCTTCGTCGGCATTGTCGCCACGGATCAGGAACGCGAGGCGCTGCGGGCGTGGCTCGATCTCGAAGGCGCGCGGCTCGAGGCGCAGCGCACCGATCTCGAGCGCCTCGGACAGGAGATCGAAGCGGACCTCGTGCTGGTCGAAAGCACGATGGCCGGACCTGTCGATCCGGCCGACGCGGACGCGATCAACGCCCAGCGCGATGCGTACAACCGGCGCGCCTTCGACGCGAACGATCGCGCCCAGCGCTACCGCGATGCCGTCGCGGCCTTTCAGCGCGAAAGGGAGCGTTACAACCTGATGGTCATCTACCCCGACGGCAGATGAGGTGAGCCCTCGTCAGGGCAGAGGGCAAAGGGCAGAAGGCAAAAGTAAGTCGGAAGGCAGAAGGCAAGACGTTCTTCGAGGCGTGCACCAACGGCGACGCGGCACGGCTTCGCACGCGGCTGGCCCTTTGACCTACTTTTGCCCTCTGCCTTCTGCCCTCTGCCCTGACATGGCCTTGGACGCGAAGATGCGTTCGACGTTGGCCGGCGAGAAGAAGTCGGCCGGCGACGTCACGCCAGAGAACACGCGCGCGAAGCCATCCATCGCCTCGCGATTGCCGTGGATCGCGCCGAAGAGCGCCTGCATCTCGGGCGGCGGCGGCTGCATCGCTGCGAACTGGAGGGTGAACTCGTACATCGGCGTCACCCGCTCATCCCGCGCGGCCTGATAGGCGCCCATCGCCTCGTCATACGCGCGGGTCCCCGACAGCCATTCGCCGATGGCGCGCGCGCACAGCTCGGCATCGCGGAACGCATCGCTGATGCCCTGCGCGGTGATGAAGTCACGGGTGTAGCCGGCATCGCCCACGAGCGCCCATCCGGGCCCGAACGGCTTGCGGAAGAAGTTCGGCACCGACGCGCCGATGAACCGCTCCGCGCGCCGCGCCGCACGCACGCGCTCAGCGAACTCCGGCGCGCGAGCGAGCGTGTCGAAGTAGTTGCCCTCGATGTCGCGGCGATTCGCATCGAACTCCGCGATGGGCCAGCTGACGATCAGGAGCGTGAGATCGTCGTGGGTGGGCCAGGCCGCCATCGCGCGGTTGCCGCGATCCCACGCCCGGAGCTGATTTCCCACCGGCAGCCCGCTCCAGTACGTGTAGTAGCTCGCCTGCTGCTGCGGCTTCTCCTGGTAGGCCGGCGCCGACACCTTGCCCGCGACGAAGGAGTGCACGCCGTCGGCGCCGACGACCACGCGCGCATGCTCGGTCACAGAATCGGCGCCCTTGCCGTGCCCCCGAATCCCGGTGACGCGTCCGTCCTCGGTCACCAGATCGTCAACCACGAACTGCTCTCGCACCTGGACGCCGGCCTCGGCCGCGGCGTCCAGCAGCAGCTTGTCGAGCACGGTGCGGCGCGGGCCGCAGGCCAGGGGCAGGCCATCGACGCCCGGCTGACCTTCGATGACGAAGGGCCCCATGTCGAACGCGTAGGTGTGGACCGCGGGGCAGCCGGTCGCGATCAGGCGATCCAGCAGTCCCCAGCGCTGAAGCTTGGCGGCGCCCGGCGGATGGATGAGGTGCGTCGAGACGGTATCGCTGGGAAACGAGGCGCGATCGACGAGCAGGACACGATAACCCTGGCGGGCGAGAAGCAGGGCCGTGGGCGACCCGGCACACCGAGCGCCCACCACAATGGCATCGTAGGCAAGGCTGGACATAGTGAGCTCCTAGTACGCGATAAGGCTTGGATTGCGAATCTCGGCCGGGGTTTCGGGGCCCGTGGCACGCGACGTGCACCCTTGTCGTGCGTGCCGGCGGTGGTGCGAGATCGTCCATGTCCCCTTCTCTATATGGCATCGCGCTTCGCAAGGTGCGCCACGATAGCGCCGGAGAACGGTTCGTGATCGTGCGGCGCCGCGGCGCCGCAGGCTGGCAGATCGCCGACGAGGTCGGTGAAGTGGACGGCGAGTCGGCCTGGGCCGTCCTGGCCGACCACGGCCTGCTGCCGGAGCGCATCGCGCTGCTGCTCGATCACGCGCGCGAGCGGTTCACGCCGCCAGCGGATCTCGGCGCGAGTCCAACATCGCGAGCGTCGTGAACGCGCGGTCCGCGCGTCCGGCGCTGCCGCGGCATCTGGGTAGCGGATTGCCTACAGTGTGCCGCCTGATGAACGGGACGGAGCTTCCGATCTCCGCGCGCATCGCGATGCGGCGCGCATCGCGCAGCACGCGCGCGGCGATCGTGTTCGTTGCAGGTACCGCTATTGCTATCTGTTCGCCCTGAGCCGTTACGTTCACGACGGCCACAGGAGGACGACAACCATGCCAGCCACATCACTCCAGGAGCTTTTCGTCGAGGAACTGCGCGACATGTACGACGGCGAGAAGCGGCTCCTGCGTGCGTTACCGAAGATGGCGAAAGCCGCGGGATCGAGCGAGCTGCAGAACGCCTTCACCATGCACACGCGCGAGACGGAGCGCCAGGTCTCGCGGCTCGAACAGGTCTTCCGCTCGCTCGGCGAGAAGCCGCGCGGCAAGAAGTGCGACGGCATCATGGGGCTCGTCGAGGAGAGCAACCATGCGATGGAGGAGCTCGACGGCCCCGTCCTCGACGCGGCGCTGATCGCCGGCGCGCAGAAGGTCGAGCACTACGAAATCTCTGCTTACGGCACGCTCGCCTACTTCGCCGAGCTGCTCGGCGAGGACCGGGCGAAGTCGCTGCTCGGCGAGACGCTCGAAGAAGAGAAGGCCGCCGACGAGAAGCTCAACGAGATCGCGAAGTCGGACGTGAATCGTGAGGCGCTGCTCGCCGAGGGAGACGACGAGGGGAACGGCGAGAACCGCTCGGACGCCGGCATGGGCACGATGAGCAGCATGCGCCGCGCCGCCGCGTCGATGGGCATGGGCAACGGCGGTACCCGCCGGTCATCGGCCGCGCGATCCTCGGGCCGCAGCCGAAACAACGGCCGCGCGCGGGCCGGACGCCGCCGGAAGTAAGCGCTGTTCCCGCATGTGAGGTCGACATCGACGGTGGCCTCGCCGCCGTGGATGTCGACATCCACGGCGTCCCTCGCGTCGGGGCCGTGTACCTCGGCGCGGCCGGCGGGGCGGCTCGCCGTACAATGGCCCGCAAGCGCCCGTAGCTCAGGTGGATAGAGCATCGGCCTTCTAAGCCGAGGGTCCCAAGTTCGAGTCTTGGCGGGCGCGCCAGCCTCCGCCAATCGCTCGCTTCGCTCGCGGCTTCGGCTGGGCTGGGCCATGACGCCAAATCGTTCGCTTCGCTCGCGGCTTCGGCTGGGTCTCCGACTGTCGATCTGCAGCCTGTCGCCATGCCATTTTGCGGTCACCGGGACCTGCAGGTGCGGGTTGAACGAGTTGACCACGGTGATCTCACGGCCGTCCAGCCGCAGGGCACGACCACCAGGCTCACCAATACTCCGTTGGGCATCGTCGCCTCCTGTCGCTTGCAGGTCTGGAGCGTTTTCCAGTTCTGTGTCGCGTCGTCCCGGCCGCCCGGCGTTGGGGGCGACGCCGCCCAGGCCCGATAGCGCGGGGTGGCGTCAAGCGTGGGAGCCGGAGGGCGGGCGGGGCGACGCGACGCCGAACTGCAAAAGC
>CAZGVW010000246.1:0-8223 GCA_964529265.1 uncultured Phycisphaeraceae bacterium | reverse complement strand
GCCGCCTGCGCGTGGGAAGTCCGGGGCTGGGTTGGCTGGTTTTCGCAGACCTGGTTTTCGCAGACCCTCCGGGTCTGCAGGCGGGTCTGCAGAAGTCGCGCGGCGACCGGCGGCATCCATGCCGCCTTGGTGTGGGACGTTCGGGGGGTTGCGCGACGGGGGGTGGAACACGTGGTGCGGAGGTCGTTCGAACGTTCGGTGATCAGCCGCGCGGACGCGACTCCCAGCCGCGGTTCACGCCGAGCGTCCTGAGAAGCTCCTGGAGCTCGTCCTCGGCGGCGCTCGGGTCGCCGACGGTCTCGGCGACGACACCCAGCAGGATGACGTGCAGCCGGCGTCGCACGTCGAAGACCGCGCGCGAGACGTCGGCCGCCGAGTCGAGACCGACCTCCTCGGCGATCTCCGACTGCGGGACGGGGTCGGAGCCGGCGAGGATCGGACGCACCGTGCGCGCGTAGAAGGCGTTCCATTTTCGCTCCTCGCCGCGGGCGCGGAAGTGCTCGGCGGCCCGCCGCAGGCCTTCCTCGAGGACGGCCGTTGCCCAGCGCTGTTGAAACGCCTCGGGCGCCGGCGTCGTATTGGCGTCGATGACCACGCTCTCCTCGCGCTCGATGTTGATCGTCGGCCTGCCGTCGCGGCCGGACCGCGCCTTCTTGCGCCGCTCGTCGTCGATGCGGAAATTGCGTAGCGCCGCCTTGATGAGGACGCGAAGCCTCGCCTTGGACGGATCGGCCTTCTCGAAGAGCCGGCCGTTGATCACCTTCTCGAGGAAGAAGCCCTGCGTCAGGTCCCCGGCGCGGTCCGGGTCGCATCCGATGTGCCGCAGGAAGGTGTAGACCGGACCCTGGTAGAGGCGACAGAGAGTCTCCATCGCCACCTCGCGGCGCTCGGCGTCCGTCGCCTGAAGCTCGCGAATGAGGCTCCAGTTCGTCTCGCCAAAGCCATGATGGCTGCCGTTGCTGGTCATCTGTTGGTGGTGCCCCTGCTGCGGGGGGCGCATCGCCGGACCCCGCTCTCGGCCATTGCACGGCCCGACTCCGACGCCAGGACTCCGTTTCTCATTAAAAACCCACCGCGTTCCCGAGATTCACTGAGCGTGTGCGTAGATCCTTCGAGGGTACGAAGGACCAGAAGCGACAAGGTGATTCTATGTACGATGCTCTGCAAGAGGACCGGTCGTCGCCGATCGACCTGCAGTCGGCACGGCGACTTGTCGAGGCGATCTCGCGGCCATGGCCGGACCTGTCGGACGGATCCGATTCGACCGACCTCCCGCAGATCAGCGACTACATGATTGACCGGCAGCTCGGCACGGGTGGCGGAGGCACCGTGTACCACGCCGTCCTGCCCGGCTGGAACGACGAGTTCGCCATCAAGTGGCTCCACAAGCCCGCCGCCGACGAACGGGTGGCCAGCCGTGCGTGGCGCGAGCTGGACCTTGCGGAGCGTCTCGATCTGCCGGGCACGCCCCGCGTGTTCGAGTACGGCGTGCACGAGGGACGGATCTTCATCGTCTCCGAGATGATCCTCGGACAGCCGCTCGACCAGTACTGCCGCGAACGCGGGCTGTCCATACGCGAGCGGGTCGGTCTGCTGACGCGCGTCTGCCGGGCGTTGCACGAGCTGCACGAACGCGGCGTGATCCATCGTGACATCAAGCCGAGCAACGTCCTCGTCAAGCCGGACGGCAACCCGGTCGTCATCGACCTCGGCATCTCCGCGCTGATCGACGACGACCGTGCGGACACTCTGACGATGACCGGGGCCGCGATCGGCACGGTCGCGTTCATGGCGCCAGAGCAGGCGCGCGGCGAGACGGGCGCGACGTCCATCCGCACGGATGTCTACAGCCTCGGCGCGACGGCCTGCGCGATCCTGACGGGTACGACGCCGCACGACGTCGCCGGGCTGTCCGTGCTCGAGGCGATTCGGCGCGTCGGTCACGAGGCGCCGCGCTCGCCCGCCGCGCTCGATCCGAAGCTGCCGCCCGATCTCGGCGCGGCGCTCGGACGCGCGGTCGATCCGATCGCGGAGAACCGGTTCCGCTCCGTCGCCGAGTTCGGCGACGAGCTCCAGTGCTGGCTCGACGGTCGCCCCGGCAGCGTGCGGCCGCGGCGCTGGACGCGCACGCTCAGTTGCGCGATCCGCCGTCACCCGGCGCGCTGGGCGTGGGGTGCGGCGGCGTGTCTCGCCGTGATGGGCTCCGCCGCGTTCGCGGGCGGCGCCGAGTGGCGTCGCATCGACGAGAGGCTGGAGCTGCTGGCCGAGCTCGAAGCCAAACAGACGCGGATCGACGAGCAGCTGAAGATCTACGAGAACGCGTTCATCGACATGAATGAGACGGTCGACGGAGCCGAGTTCAAGGAGGCCCAGCGTTTCCTTGCGCTGCTCGGGGCGAACGTGCGGGCGGGCCGCGCGTTCGGCCGGGAGGAGTTCGTGGACGAGTTCGAGAACGCGAAGGGTTCGCTGATCGCGGCCGTACTGCGAGCCGTGCACGCCGGGGACGTCAAGCCGCCGACGCGTTCCGAGCTCGCCCTCGATGCGGTGCGATCTCTTTACCAGCATGACGGATTGTGGGACGAGCAACGTGCCGCCACGATCGAGGACGCCATTCACGCCATCGAATAAGGGGGACACGAGCCACGTGCAACTGAAGGAGGTTAGGGCTCATGCATGTCGACCGTCAATCTGCAAGTGCAATCATGCGACTCCACGGAACTGGTCTTCCCGGGATCCTCCCGCCGTCGGCGGAGGGCCGCGGGTTCACACGTCGTCATTTCGGGGCGATGGTCGCGGGCGCCTTCGGCGCGATGGCCGCCCCACGCGTCGCCCGCGCCGGCGGCGGCGGGCCGTACAACTCGCAACAGGGCATCTGTGACGCCCTCTGGCTGATCAAGGAGCAGGCATGCAACCTGGCCGCGTACGTCGAGGGACTGTCCGTGCCGCTGACGGATCCCGGCGACATCGCGTACGTGACGAACAACGTCCTCTGCACCGCGACCCTGGGCCAGAAGGTCCTGAACGATCCTGACAGCCTGCTCTTCACGCCGCCCGACTCATGGCTGTTCTGGGTGCCGCTCGACATGTTCGGCTGGACGCTCCAGCAGACGGCCACCGAATCGTGCGACCGGGCGTGCGAGCGCTGGGAGGCATGGTGCGGCGGCAGTCCGGCGGGCGTCGCGGAGGACGTCTGGCTCGCGCAGGGGTTGTACTGTCGTATCTTCGAGACCGCCGGCATCACCTGATTCGAAACGAAAGCGCTCCCCCGGTTATTCTTTGCCCTTCATGCCGAGATTGCCCGGCCGGCTGCGTACTTCACGCAGACGCGGCGACCCGCGTGATCCCGGAGGCGCCCGGTGGAGCAGATGAACGGCAAGCTGGCAGACTCCCGGGCGCCCGGCCCGGGCATGCTCAGACCGGGCATGCTCAGGCCGGGCACGCTCAGGTTGGGCACGCTCAGGCCGGGCACGCGCGGCCCATACGAAGCGAGGCGGTCGGGGTGCCGCCGGGAGTTCGTCGTCCACATGGTGCCGCTCGCGGACGAGCGCGAACCGGAGGCATGCTCGCTGCTGACGCGGCTGGCCGCGTTCCGCGATCCGGGCGTTGCACGTCTCTTCGAGTTCGGCCGCGAGGGCGACACGCTGTACGTGGTCTTCGAGGCCGTGTCGGGCCCGACGCTTCCGGAGTACTGCCGCGTGCGCGCCCTTCGACGCGACCGGGGGATCGCGCTTGTCGCGCGGATCGCGGACATCGTCCAGAACCTGCACGAGCACGACCTCGCGCACGGTGACCTTCGGCCCTCGAACATCGTTATCGACGAGCACGGTGATCCCGTGCTCATGAGCGTCGGCATAGCAGCCCTTCCAGGGAAACGACCGAGGATGAGCGGGGGATCGCGACCCGGGCCGGAAGCGGATCCGGCGGGTCGCGGTGACCTGCGTGATCGCGACATCAGCGGGCTGGGGATGGTGGCCAACACCATCCTCTTCCTCGACGACAAGGCGAGGGATCCGGCGGCGACGGATCCGAACCCGTTGTCCGGCGCGAGCGTCGCGGAGCCGCTCGCGTGGGGGGCTCCCGTCCTCCACGATGTGCCGCGAACGCCGCTGAGGGCGATCGTCGCCCGCGCTCTGGCCGCGACGGCCGGGACGGCCGGGAACAGGTTCGTTTCCGCCGCCGCGATCGCACTCGCGCTGCGGAACTGCTTCAACGACCCTGGCCTCGACGACCCTGGCCTCGACGACCGCCCCAACGACCGCCTCAACGATCGCCTCAACGACCCGGGCCTCCCTGGCCTCGGGTCGATCGGGGCGTGATCCTCCCCGTCGGGGCCGGCGCCGCGCCGGACTGCCCGACGACCTTCCGGCGCCTCCTTCCTCCGCGTCCGACGCGGAGCACTTGGGGCCGTGCGGCGCTATGGCAGCGCCGTGCGGTCTTTTTTTCTTTTCGCCCGCGTTCCGGCCGAAGGGAGCTGCGGTGTTACGGTGGCCTCGCCGTGGTCACCGTGCCCAGACTCCGACCATACTGGCTGCGTCTCGGGCGTCTTGCGCGCGACGCCACGTCGCGCGTCGGCGCGGTCGAGGCGATATCCGAGTTCTGGATGGGGTACGCGCTTCCCCCGGCGCGCCGCGCGATCGACGCGTCCGCGTGGACACCCGATCGGCCTCAGGTCTACTGCCCGCGCTGCGGCGGATCGGTCGGTCCGGGCGAGACCGGTGCCGACGGTTGCAGCGCGTGCCGGGAGCGCGCCGCGCCGGTCGACCGCGTGGTACGACTCGGTTCCTACGCCGGGCCGCTGCGGGAATGGGTGCTCGCGATCAAGTACCGCGAACGATGGACGGAGATGGCCGAGGAGTTGGGACGACTGCTGGCGATCGAGATCGCGCGCGCGGGCGCCGTCGAGCGGGAGCGCGCCGTGGTCGTTCCGATGCCGATGCCCTGGATGCGCCGCCTCGATCGCGGGATCGACCACGCGCGGAGCATCGCGGCGGGCGTCGCGCGCGGACTCGGAGCGGACGTCGTCGCGCCCCTCGCGAAGCGAAACGGGCCTCCGCAGGCGACGCTCGCGCGAGCCGAGCGGGCGCGGTGCGGGCGTCGCGGTCTCGCCCTGCGACGGGGCTGGCGGGCAACCGGAGGTGTGGGTCCGCTGGCCGGGCTCGATATTGTGCTCGTGGATGACGTCGCGACGACCGGCGCGTCGATCGGGGCGGCGGCGGGGCTGCTGCGGCGGCTCGGGCCCCGCCGCGTGGTGGCCGCGGTCCTGGCCGTATCCGACGAGCGTGCACGCCGTGACCGGCAGGCGGAGCAGGACGTGCCGGAGCGGCCCGGCGGGGCGCCGTTGAGGATATTATCCAGATTGACAATGCGATCTGGTTGACAAGGAGGGGCCGAACCGTAGAATCTCCCCTCTTGTCGAGGGGCTCGCCTCTTGGGCCCGGCCCCCCTGATGTCTTCGCGCGAGTGCGAAGCCACCGGACCGGGTCTCGAATCGAACGCTCTTTGAAAAGTGAACAGTTGGGTACGCCGCGAGGATGTGCCCGGGATCTCGCTCGTCTTCACTGACGGGCAGTGACCGGGAAATACCCCTGGGGCGACCGGTCTCACAGCCTGGTCGTCCCGTGGACATCCTTGTGATGCCATAAGTCAATTTGACATTGACAGAACTACCTTCACCGTCGTCTAAACCCCGGTGGTGAAAGTACAGGTAGTGATGTCCGCAAAACTACCGGCAGGTTAGCCGCCTGCCGGGCGCTCGCTCCTTCGGGAGCGGGTGAGACCATGACGGCTCTTCTCCCCCTCGGGTTGCCTTCGGGCAGTTCGGGGACATGGAGTCGTCTGTCAGGCAAACTTTCCATTATCACCAGACGCGTCTTCGGACGTGTCGAACGATAAATCAATTGAAGAGTTTGATCCTGGCTCAGCGCGAACGCTGGCGGCATGGCTAAAACATGCAAGTCGAACGCGAACGCACCTTCGGGTGTTATTAGAGTGGCGAAAGGGCGAGGAATACGTTCCTACATACCCCCAGGTCAGGGATAGTTCAGGGAAACTTGGAGTAATACCTGATGTGGTCCCTGCCGTAAGAAGCAGGGATCAAAGGCTTCGGTCGCCAGGGGAGTGGGGAACGTCCTATCAGCTTGTTGGTGAGGTAAAGGCTCACCAAGGCTTAGACGGGTAGCGGGTGTGAGAGCATGACCCGCCGCATCGGGACTGAGACACTGCCCGGACTCCTACGGGAGGCTGCAGTAACGAATCTTCCGCAATGCGCGAAAGCGTGACGGAGCAATGCCGCGTGCAGGATGAAGCTTCTCGGAGTGTAAACTGCTGTCAGGGTTTAGCAACACAATGAGCAGACCCAAAGGAAGGGCCGGCTAACTTCGTGCCAGCAGCCGCGGTAATACGAAGGGCCCGAGCGTTGCGCGGAATCATTGGGCTTAAAGCGTACGTAGGCGGACATGCAGGCGCCTTGTGAAATCCCTCGGCTCAACCGAGGAACTGCTTGGCGAACCGCATGTCTTGAGGCAAGTAGGGGCTGTCGGAACGATAGGTGGAGTGGTGAAATGCGTTGATATCTATCGGAACGCCGAAGGAGAAATCAGGCAGCTGGGCTTGTACTGACGCTGAGGTACGAAAGCGTGGGGAGCGAACGGGATTAGATACCCCGGTAGTCCACGCCGTAAACGATGTGCACTAGATCGAGGGGGCTCTGACGCCGCTCTCGGTCGAAGCGAAAGTGTTAAGTGCACCGCCTGGGGAGTACGGTCGCAAGGCTAAAACTCAAAGGAATTGACGGGGGCTCACACAAGCGGTGGAGCATGTGGCTTAATTCGAAGCAACGCGAAGAACCTTATCCTGGGTTTGACATGTATGGATTAGCTCTGTGAAAGCAGAGTAACGCGGCTTGCCGTGGAACGTACACAGGTGCTGCATGGCTGTCGTCAGCTCGTGCTGTGAAGTGTCGGGTTAAGTCCCTTAACGAGCGCAACCCCTGTCGCTAGTTGCCAGCGAGTCATGTCGGGGACTCTAGCGAGACTGCCGGTGTCAAACCGGAGGAAGGTGGGGATGACGTCAAGTCCGCATGGCCTTTATGCCCAGGGCTGCACACGTGCTACAATGGCCGGTACAGAACGACGCAATACCGCAAGGTGGAGCAAATCGCAAAAGCCGGCCCCAGTTCGGATTGGAGGCTGCAACTCGCCTCCATGAAGTTGGAATCGCTAGTAATCGTGGATCAGCTACGCCACGGTGAATACGTTCCTGAGCCTTGTACACACCGCCCGTCAAGTCATGGAAGCTGGCAGCGCCCGAAGTCGCCACGATTCAGTGGTGCCCACGGTGAGGCTGGTGACTGGGACTAAGTCGTAACAAGGTAGCCGTAGGGGAACCTGCGGCTGGATCACCTCCTTTCTAAGGGATTTCCTTAGACTCGGTCGTACCGTTCGGAACCGCCTTCCAGAGATGGAAGACGGCGTCGGGGTAATCCACCCCCATGATCATCCGGCGGTCGGAGAGCGATCTCCGCCGAGATCGTCAGCGCAATCTCGCTCGTCGCCCCGCGAGGGGTGACGAACAGCGGCACGGTGACGTGTCGCGAAGTGCCTACCCAACTGTTTCACGATATAGGACAGCCCCCGTCGTCTTTGCGGCGGGGGCTGTTTCTTTTGGAGCGCTGCGTCAGTCCCGACCGGCGGTCGGCGTCGTGGTGGATCGGCACCCTGGCGTACGGTCAGCGCAGTTTGCGGGGCTGCAGGTGATCGATGTGTCGGCCCTGGAGATCCGTGCCGGGGGGCCTGGCGGGATCGGTATTCGTGACGAGTCGCGATATCGGACGTCGGATTGGTCCTCGCCACCCGCCCGACGCGCCGCCGGAGTTGCCGCCGCCTCCCGAGAATCCTCCGCCCGAGCCGCCGTGCTTGACCGGCGTCCGGTTGGATTCAATGCTTGGTCCGGTCAGTCGATGCAGCCTTGGGGAGGGATGCGATGTCAAGCAGTCTCGCGCATCACGCGATTGGACTGGCGATCACCTTGACCGCCGCCACCGGGATCGTCGAGGCCGGCGATCGCGACACACCCGAGCCGGCTGGAGGCGGGGATGCTCCGGTCGTGGTCAAGGTCGCCGCGCCCGAGAACACGGATCGTGCCGAGCACCGCCGTCTGTGCCTCGCCCTCGTCATGCTGCAAACGGCATACGACGACGCCGTGAGTAACCGTGATGTGGGAAAC
>CAZGVW010000245.1:0-15957 GCA_964529265.1 uncultured Phycisphaeraceae bacterium | reverse complement strand
CACTGGAGAAGCCGCCTCGGCTTCGCCGGCGCCGACTGCAACAACAGCGCCCAACTCCGGGGCGCCATGCACAAGCGTTTCCGGGGGTCCCGACCTCCTCAACAACATCCTCTGCGCCTTCCTCGACCGCACCTGCTCCCTCGTCGACATCGCCGAGCGCAACAACATCAACCTCCGCCAACTCCTCGACCTCACCGAAACCCCCGAGTTCCGCGCGAAATACGAGTCCCTCCTCGTCCTCTCCCGCCTGCGCACGCAGATGCTCGCCGCGTTCTCCGCGCCCGCCGCCGCCATGGCCCTCGCCGATATCGTCTCGCGCCCCCACCCCACCGACCGCCGCGAAACCACACGAAAAGCCGCCGCCACAATCCTCCGCCTCGCCGGCCCATTCAAAACCGAACCGGCCATCGCATCATCCCCGCGAGCCGAAGCGTCCCCGCCCCGGTCCAACGGCGGCGCAAACGAAACCGCAGCGGGCGCCACGGGAGAAACCGCCCCGGTTTCGACCGTGCCGACTGCAACAACAGCGCCCAGTTCCGGGGTGGCATGCACAATCGTTTCCGGCGGTCCCCCGCCGCCCCCGGCGCAACCACCACCCAACCATGAGCGGCCAATCGCCGCCCATGCCGCCCGCACCCACACACCAACGCTCACATCGCCCGCACGGCCGCCGCTTCACCCACCCGATACCCAACCCCGCGCACCGTCTCGATGACCCCGCCCAGGTGCCCGAGTTTCCGGCGAAGCGCTGCAACATGCACGTCGATCGCGCGGCTGGAGAGCACCGTCCCCTCGCCACGCACAGCCGCGACAATCTGATCCCGCGTCCGCACGAACCCCGGCCGCGCCGCCAGGTAGTGCAGCAACCGATACTCCGTCAGCGTCAGGTCGATCGGAGCGCCATCCACGCGCACCACGTGCCGCGATGGATCGATCGTCAGGCTCCCGCCCGCGATCGAGAGCGCGCCCTCCGGCTCGCCCGCGCCATCCACGTCCTGCCGCCGCAGCACCGCCCGCACCCTCGCCATGAGCACTCGCGGGCTGAAGGGCTTCGTCACGTAGTCGTCCGCCCCCAGTTCCAGCCCCACCACCACGTCGGATTCATCACCCCGGGCCGAAACCATGATGATCGGAACGTCCCGAGCACCCGATTCCCGCTTGAGCCGCCGGCAGACTTCGAGCCCATCCACGTCCGGCAGCATGATGTCCAGGACGATCAGGTCGGGCTTCTCCCGCTCGATCGCATCGAGCGCCGCCCGGCCCGAAGCCGCGATCCTGGTCCGAAAACCTTCCCGGCCCAGGTGGAACGCGATCAGTTCAGCAATGTCTGCTTCGTCCTCAACGATGACGACGAGCGCCTTGGACACGCGATCGCTCCTTAACCATGTGAAGACTAGGCCCGACACACCGCCCGGCGGAGAAATACCCTCGCAATGCAAAGATCGCGTTCAGCCAGCGCGCGCGTCCCGGCAAGAACGCCGTCCGGGGCCCACCGGGGCTGTCCCGAGCCCGACCCACCTGTTCAGGTGTCTGTTCGGGATTCCTGCCTTCCTTTCGCAGAATGGGCGAATTCTGCGCGGCGAACGCCCCCACCCTCACTACACTTTCGGACTGAGAGGATCCGAGAGGCCGACGCGGCGGCAGATGGAAGCAATCGGCGAAACCGGGCTGAGTTGAACGTGGGCGAGGGCCATCGTCCGCGCCCGGGAGTGGCAACCACCCCGCTGCGGCTCAGCGAGCCGGCATGACACCGGCCTCACAGGCGCCGTCGGGTGCGGCATTGGCAAGTGACGAAGGCGAGACACACTCAAATACAAGGCAGGAGACGAATCGTGGATGACTCGAGCACGTTCGGTCCAGGTCGATCGAAGTTCAATCACGCCGCGGGCATGACCATCGCGTCGGTCACGCTTGCCGCGTTGCTCACCGCGGCGGGCGCAGCCATGGCGGCGCCGCCGGCCGGCGTGGGGCTGGACAATGCCCCGGCGCCCATTGAAGCCAACGCCCTCCATCTCAAGACGGGCGTTCTCGATCTCGCGGCGCCGAAGGCCGGCCTGGCCGCGATCGCCGGCCCGCAGTCGGGGAACCAGCGCTTCGTCATTCATCTCGATGGCCCGATGACCCCCGACCGCCGCGCACGGCTCGCCGCCGCGGGCGTCAAGGTCGGCGCCTACCTGCCCGCCAACGCGTTCATCGTCCGGATGGACCAGGCCGACCCCGCCGCGGCTGCGGCCCTCGATTTCGTCCGCTGGCACGGCGCCTATGAGAATGGCTGGAAACTCGATCCTGAACTGAACCGCCGCGCGTTCACCGAGCCGGAGCGGCTCGCGCTCCAGGCCAAGGGCCAGGGCGCGGTCGTCATCACGCTGTTCGAAGATGCAGATGCGCTCGAGGCGATGGGCATCGTCGAGCAGATCAACGCGCTGCCCGCCTCGCGCGTCACGCACCGCACGAAGATCGGCGGCAACACCGTCCTCACCGCCATCATGAACTACGCCGACCTGCCGGTCATGGCGCAGGGCAAATCGGTCGAGTACATCGAAGAATCGCCGGAGATCACGTTCCGCAACGGGACGAATCGCTGGATCGTGCAGAGCAACGTCACCAACGCCACGCCGGTGTGGGACCGCGGCATCCACGGCGAAGGCCAGGTGATCGGCATCCTCGATTCCAAGGTCAACTCCAACCACTGCGCGTTCTCCGACACCAACCCGATCGGCCCCACGCACCGCAAGATCCTCGCCTACAACACGTCGCTCGGCTCGGGCAGCCACGGCACGCACGTCGCGGGCACCTGCGTCGGTGATTCCGGCGGCGGCGATGTGAACCTCCGCGGCGTGGCGTACGGCGGCAAACTGGTGTACGGCTCGACGCCCTCGTTCAACGAGACGGCGATGGTCAACGCCCTCACGCTGCACCACAACCAGGGCGCACGCGTGCACACCAACTCCTGGGGCAACGACGGCACCACGTCCTACGACAGCCTCTGCCGCGGCATCGACGTCTACTCGCGCAACTTCGAGGATGGCCTCGTGCTCTTCGCCGTCACGAACACGAGCACGCTGAAGAATCCGGAGAACGCGAAGAATGTCGTGGCGGTCGGCGCTTCGCAGGATGCGCCCAGCCAGAACAACCACTGCTCGGGCGGAACCGGCCCGACCAGCGATCAGCGCCGCAAGCCGGAGATCTACGCCCCGGGATGCAGCACCATCTCCGCCTCGTCCAGCACGGCGTGCGGAACCAACGCCAGCACGGGCACCTCCATGGCGTGCCCCGCCGTCGCCGGCACGGCCATGCTCGTGCGGCAGTACTTCGAGGATGGCTTCTACCCCGGCGGCGCCGCCAACCCTTCCGATGCGTTCATTCCGACCGGCGCGCTCGTCAAGGCCGCGCTGCTCAACTCGACCGTGGACATGACCGGCATCGCGGGCTATCCGAGCAACAGCGAAGGCTGGGGCCGCGTGCTCGCCGACAACGCGCTCTACTTCGAGAACGATGCCCGCGCCCTGATCGTCTACGACGTGCGCAACGCTGATGGCATGAGCACCAGCGAAACCACCGAGTACACCGTGAATGTGCTCGGCTCGGGCGAACCGCTCAAGGTGACCATGGTGTTCACCGACGTCCCCGCGGCGTCCGGCGCCGGCCTCGCGCCTGTGAACGATCTCGACCTCGAGGTCGTCTCGCCCTCCGGCAGCACGTATCTCGGCAACGTCTTCTCCGGCGGCGTCTCCGCCACCGGCGGAACGAAGGATGCGCGCAACAACGTCGAGCAGGTGCTCGTTGCGGCGCCTGAAGTCGGCTCGTGGACGGTGCGCATCGTCGGCGCCGCCGTGAACCAGGAGACGCAGGGCTTCGCGCTCGTCGCCACCGGCGAAGTCTCGACGGGCCCGGCGTCGCTCAGCATTGCCGCGGCGAACCTGCCCGGCCTCACGGCGCCCGGGGCTGAAGTGTCGTTCGATGTCACCGTGAATCCGCGCGATGAAACGCTCGTCCCGGGCAGCGAGACGCTGCACTTCCGCCTCGACGGCAACTCGTACATCTCCGTGCCGCTCGCGCCCCTCGGCGGAACGGCGTACCTCGCCACGCTGCCGCTCGTGAACTGCGGCGACGTGCCGGAGTTCTATGTGTCCGCCGAGAGCGTCGAGAGCGGCCAGCGCACCTCGCCCCCCGGCGCACCCGGCAACGTCTTCACGTTCGAGATCGGCGAAGTCGAAGTCGCCTACACCGACGACCTCGAAGCGGATCTTGGCTGGGCCGTCGGCGCGCCCGGCGATACGGCGACCACCGGCGTGTGGGTGCGCGTCGATCCCAACGGCACCACCGCGCAGCCTGAGAACGACACCACCGCCGATCCCGGCGTCAACTGCTGGGTCACCGGACAGGGTCCGGCCGGCGGCGCCGTCGGCTCGCAGGATGTGGACGGGGGCGCAACGACGCTCACCTCGCCCGTCTTCGATATGTCCGATTCGCCGAACGGAATCCTCTCCTACCAGCGCTGGTTCGCGAACACGACCACCGGCACGCCCGGCTCCGATACCTTCGTGATCGATATCTCGAACGACGGCGGCTCGTCGTGGACCAACCTCGAAACCGTCGGCCCCACCGGCGACGTCTTCGGCGGATGGAACCGCTTCGAAGCGCGCGTATCGGATGTCATCAGCCCCACGTCGCAGATGCGACTGCGCTTCGTCGCGTCCGACACCGGCACGGCGCAGATCGTGGAAGCCGCGATCGATGACCTCGATGTTTCGTTCGTCGCGTGCGAGCCGGTGAAGAAATCCTGCCCCGGCGATCTCGATGGCGATGGCGCCGTCGGCGCCGCGGACGCCGCGCTCCTGCTCGGCGCCTGGGGCCCCGCCCCCGGCGCGCCGGCGGACCTCGACGGCGACGGCGGCGTCGGCGCCCCCGACATGGCCCTGCTCCTCGGCGCCTGGGGCCCCTGCCCTTAGGCCGGGACGGATTCGCCGACCGGAAAACGCCCGACCGCAGAACAAAAACGCCCGCCGCGAACAACCGCGGCGGGCGTTTTCATTCATCCGACGCGACGCCCTTCAGCGCCGCCGAAAGTGGCGATGGGCGGACTCGAACCGCCGACCTGGGGTTTATGAATCCCCCGCTCTAACCAGCTGAGCTACATCGCCGCGGATTCCGGGCACGCACTCTAGCCGCCCCCGGAAGGGGGAACAACGCCGCGGCGGCGGGGGCGGCGGCGCCCGTTGGCGGGCCGGGAAAGCGGGTTTTCGGGCCTGCCGCGCGGGTCGGGCGGGCGGCTCGGGGGGTGTGTCCGATTCAACCCTTGATCCGGGGGGCGCCTGCCGGTAGTTTCGGCTTGGCCGCGGTTTGCGTGCGCGCCGGGCTCGGCGCCGCCGACGCGGCTGCCCCGCCCTTCAGGTTGGTGGGAAGGGCGGCGGCAATGGCCGGAGCGGGATTGCCGGAACACTGAGAGGGAGATCCAGTCATGACGATTCGTCACACGGTTCAGAGCGCGGCCCGGTGTGGCGCCGCGGGCGCGGTGTTGGCCGCGGGAGTCGCCGCGCACGCGGGCGCTCCGGTGCAGTGGACCTTCGATGAAGCCACCGAGGGCGATGACGTGTTCTGGGATTCACCCACGGCGGTGAGCTCGGGCGCGCCGCGCTATGAGAGCATGGTGGAGTTGACGCGGCTGGACGTGAACGTGCGTCTCGCCGGCGGGCTTGAACTCGGCCCGCTCAACGTGACGAACGAGATCCCGAAGGAGTTCCGTGTGTTCGCGGCGCCGTTCCCCGGCCCGCTGCCGCAGACGCTGGTGGACCTGCCCCTGATCTTCCCCGAGCCGCCGGAGCCGACGACGTTCGCGGGGACGCTGGCGCTTGTGCTCGACGCATCGGGGTTCGGGCATCTCTCGCTGACGGACATTGTGCTGGGCACGGCGACGGTCGATCTCGGCTTCCCGTTCGGCGTGCAAACGGTGACGATCACGCGCGTGCGCGTGCAGGGCGCGGTGATGCTGGATCCGAACTTCTGCCCCGCTGATCTCGATGGCGACGGCGCGGTGACGAGCAGCGACCTGGCGATCATTCTGGGCAGTTGGAACACGGATGATCCGACGGCGGACATCAACCTGGACGGAACGGTGAACAGTTCGGACCTTGCGACGGTGCTGGGGTCGTGGGGGCCGTGCGCGGGCTGAGGTCCGCGGCGTTCGAAGCATGAGGAGCCGCCGGAGCGGACCGGGCATCGGGCCCGCCGCGGCGTTAGACTGCGCGCTCTGAGTTCAGCGGCGCGCGGGAGCGCGGCGCGGCGGAGCGGCGCTCATGCGGATCGGCGTGGTGCGGGAAGTTCACGAGGGCGAGACGCGCGTCGCCATCGTTCCCGAGACGCTGAAGCGGCTGATCGCGCTCGGCGCGCCGAAGAAGAGCAAGGACGGCGCGGCGCCGGGCGCGGACACGGCGCCGAAGGTCGCGGTCGTTGTGGAATCCCGCGCCGGGATGGCGGCGGGCCACGATGATGACGCCTATCGAAGCGCCGGAGCTTCCATTGAATCAGGCGCCGAGGCGGTGTGGGGCTCGTGCGATCTTGTCGTGTGCGTGCAGGCGCCTTCGCCGGAGCGCGCCGCGTCGCTGCGCGAGGGGGCGGCGCTGCTGAGCACGCTGCAGCCGTGGAGGAACACCGACCTCGTGCGCGCGTTGGCGGAGCGGCGCGTGACGGCGTTTTCGTTCGACTGTGTGCCGCGCATCACACGGGCGCAGGTGGTGGATGCGCTCTCGAGCATGAGCACGATCGCGGGGTATCGCGCGGCGCTGGTCGCGGCGGAGGCGTCGCCGAAGCTGTTTCCGATGCTCATGACCGCGGCGGGCACGCTCACCGCGGCGAAGGCGCTGATCATCGGCGCGGGCGTGGCGGGGTTGCAGGCGATCGCAACGTGCCGGCGGCTGGGCGCGGTGGTGGAGGCGTATGACGTTCGGCCCGCGGCGAAGGAGCAGGTCCTGAGCCTCGGCGCGCGGTTCGTCGAACTGCCGCTGGAGACCGCGGATTCCGAGACGGCGGGGGGCTACGCGAAGGAGCAATCGGAAGAGACGCTGCGGAAGCAGCGCGAACTGCTCGCGACGCACGTGGCGGCGTCGGACGTGGTGATCACAACGGCGCTTGTGCCGGGGCGGCCGGCGCCGCGGCTGATCGGGCGCGACATGGTGGAGCGGATGCGGCGCGGCGCGGTGATCGTGGATCTGGCGGCGGAAGCGGGAGGAAACTGCGAACTCACGCGGGCGGGCGAGCGTGTGGAGCACGGGGGCGTGGTCGTTCTTGGGCCGAAGAATCTGCCGGCGCAGGCGCCGGCCGCGGCGAGCCTGATGTTGAGTCGGAATGCCGCGGCGTTCATCGAACTGCTGGCGCCGGAGGGTGAACTGGCGGTGAACATGGAAGACGACGTGCTGGCGGGCAGTGCGGTGACGCACGGCGGCGAGGTGGTGAACGGGATGGCGCGGCAGGCGATGGGGCTTCCGGGTCTTCCGGCGTGCGCGGGGCAGGAGGCGGCGGCGTGAGCGAGATGATGATCGTGAGTTTCTTCGTCTTCGCGCTCGCGCTGTTCGTGGGCGTGGAGATCATCAAGAAGGTGCCGCAGACGCTGCACACGCCGCTCATGAGCGGGAGCAACGCGATCAGCGGGATCACGGTGGTGGGCGGGCTGGCGGTGGCGGCGCTGCACGCGGATGCGACCTCGTGGTGGGCGCAGACGGCGGCGGGGCTGGCGATCGTGTTCGCGATGATCAACGTGGTGGGCGGCTTCATGGTGACGGACCGGATGCTGCAGATGTTCAAGCGGAAGTGATGCGCGAGTGAACGGGCGGCGCGGCGTCGCGCGGGTTGCGACGCCGCGGCCATGGGAGGCGGACGATCAGCATGGATTGGCTCCTGGCGACCGTTTCCCCGGAACACGCTGAGGCGGTGATGGCCGCGGCGGGCGGCGCCTCGCGCTGGCTGACGATGACGCGCGACCTGGCGTATCTCGCCGCGGCGATTCTGTTCATTCTGGGGCTGAAGCGGCTGAGTTCGCCGCGGACGGCGCGGGCGGGCAACGGGCTGGCGGCGCTGGGGATGCTGTTGGCGATTCTGGCGACGGTGATCGGGACGAATCCAGCGGGACTGGTGTGGGCCTTGGCGGCGATGGTGGTGGGCGGCGGCGTCGGCGCGGTGATGGCGGTTCGTGTGCAGATGACGCAGATGCCGCAGATGGTGGCGATGCTGAACGGCTTCGGCGGGATTGCTTCGGCGCTGGTGGCGGGGGCGGAGTGGATGAATCTTGCCGGCATGGGGGCGGGGACCGGTGTGGAGCGCCCCGCGGCGCAACTGGTGATGATCGGCGCGGCGGCGCTCATCGGGTGCGCGACGTTCACGGGGTCGCTCATCGCGGCGGGGAAGCTGCACGGCGCGCTGAGCGGCAAGCCGGTTCCGATTCCGAATGGTGTGATCGTGAACGTGGGGTTGCTGGCGCTGAGCGCAGCGCTGATCGCGGCGTTCACGGGCGCGGGCGGGCCGTGGTGGGCGCTGGCGCTGCTCGTGCTCATCGCGCTCGTGCTCGGCGTGACGCTGACGATCCCGATCGGCGGGGCCGACATGCCGGTGATGGTGTCCTTGCTCAACAGTTATTCGGGGTTGGCCGCGGCGGCGACGGGGTTCATCATCTTCAACAAGGCGCTGATCGTGAGCGGGGCGCTGGTGGGCGCTTCGGGGCTGATTCTCACGGCGATCATGTGCAAGGCGATGAACCGTTCGCTGGCGAACGTGCTGTTCGCGGGCGTGGGGACGGCGGATTCGACGGGCGCGGCGGGCACGACGAGCGCCAAGGGCGTGGTGAAGAGCGCGGACGCGGACGACGTGGCGATCATTCTGGATTCGGCGCGGCAGGTGATCATCGTGCCGGGGTACGGCATGGCGGTGGCGCAGGCGCAGCACGCGGTGCGCGAACTCATGCATGCGCTGGAGCGGAAGGGCGTGAAGACGCTGTTCGCGGTGCATCCGGTGGCGGGGCGGATGCCGGGGCACATGAATATTCTGCTGGCGGAGGCGGATATTCCGTACGACAGGGTGCTGGATCTCGACCAGGCGAACCAGGAGTTCGAGCAGACGGACGCGGTGATGGTGATCGGCGCGAACGACGTGGTGAACCCCGCGGCGCGGACGGATAAGAGCAGCCCGATCTACGGCATGCCGATTCTGGACGTGGACAAGGCGCGCACGGTGTTCGTGCTGAAGCGCTCGATGGGCGCGGGATACGCGGGCGTGGACAACGACCTCTTCATCGCGCCGGGCACGCTGATGGTGTTCGGCGACGCGAAGAAGACGGTGAATGCGGTGGTGACGGCGCTGGGGGAGTTGTAAGCCGAAGAGAAGAGTTGAACACAGAGGACACAGAGGGAGCGCAGAGGAACACAGAGGAAGGCAGGAAGAGGGGGTCAGGAAGAGGAGGCGGGGGGCGGTGAGAAAAGCAGAAGGGAAGAGTTGAACACAGAGGGCACAGAGGGGACACAGAGGAACACAGAGGAAGCAGGAAGAGGGAGGGTCAGGAAGAGACAGGAGGAGGAAGAAGGAAGAAGGAAGAGGGAAGAAGAAGAACAAGAACAAGAAGAAGTAGAAAAGAGAAATGGGGGAGAGAGGAGGGCAGCGAGCGGGCCGCACAGGTCCAACGCGCGGAGTCCGCTGTTCGTGTGGCACGGCAGGCGTTCGAGACCGCGTTTGGGCGATTGGCCCGGTCTTTCCCTTGATCTCCCGCCTGTCTTCCCTTGTCTTCCTCTGTCTTCCTCTGTCTTCCTCTGTCTTCCTCCGTCTTCCTCTGTCTTCCTCTGTGTTCACTCTCCGCGTTCCTCTGCGTTCCTGTCTTCACCTACAATGGCGGGCATGGACAGGAACAGGATTGAAGCGTTTGCCGCGGGGGGGCCGCGGGTGGGGGAGGCGATCCGCGGGCTTTCGCGGGAGGATCTGCTGGCGCCGCCGGCGCCGGGCGCGCCGGGGAAGTGGACGATTCAGGAGATTGTGCTGCACCTGCTCGACAGCGACCTGGTGGCGAGCGAGCGGATGAAGCGCATCATCGCGATGGATCGGCCGGCGCTGATTCCGTATGACGAGAACGCGTTCGTGGAGCGGCTGGCGTATGACCGGCAGGACGCCGCGGCGGCGGCGGAGATGTTCGCGCTGAATCGGGCGCTGACGGCGTCGATCCTGCGCTCACTGCCGGACGAGGCCTTTGCGCGCGAGGGGATTCATTCCGAGAACGGGCCGATGACGCTGGCGCGGTTCGTGGATCTCTATGTGTGGCACGTGGACCACCACCTGAAGTTTCTGCGCGAGAAGCGGGCGCGGCTGGGGAAGGCGCTGGCGCAGGGTGTGTGACGTGCGGCGCTCCGCGGGTGGAGCGCGGCCGGTCGCGCATCAGTTCAGGCGGCGCCGGGGGGCCATGAAGGCGCATGCGGCGGCAAGGGCGGCCGGGCCGGGCGCGGGGATGGTGACGATAAAGGCTTCGACGCGGCTGTTGGGCGGGAGCGCGGTTCCCGCGACGTTCGTCGGCGATGAACGCTGGCCCGACTATGCCTCAATCCTGAAGCGGGAGGCCCGAGTCAATGAGGCCTTCATGCAGAATCTGCATGCCCCTGATCAGTTGCCCACACCCTAAACACTTCCAGCGCTCGTCCGACAAGGCCAAGGCTACACGTGGCCATAAATACACGCTTCGAAAAGCCGCGAATGGGGTGATCGTAGTCATCAATGATATGGCATCTCAGCCAGGGGGAGTTGGGAGAGTACTGTCCCTCTTCTAGAAGATCAAAGCTCTTGCTCTCAAGATCCGTTTCGTCAAGGTTGATGATAACGCGCCAGCCGGGGTCGCTCGTGCTTTCTATTGAGATCCCATAGTGCTGCTCCCATTCTCCGTCGCACCATCGACGAAGCCACTGGGCGAACCAAGACAGCGCACAATGTGGATCGTAAATAGGAGGGGTCTGGTCTGTGGTCAAAGGGGTATGTCTCCCGGTAGAGCCGGCTGAACTCCGGATACAAGAATCGGCCTCGGAAGGCCCGGTTCCTGAGGAGTTGATGCCCTCCGGCGAGCGGCTCCATCGGGCCGTGGGCCGAACGACCCGGTCCGGCCTTCACGCCATCGCCCCGGAACGGGCCGTCTTCAAGCAAGGAGGAAGCCCGCCCCCTCACAGGGACGGGCCTTCCTAACTCACTCAAAATGGCGACCCCGGCCAAGCCGGGCCCCCCAAGACCCCTCTCACAGCTTCACAGTCACCGTCTTCACCTCGGTGTACTGCTGCAGGCCGTATTCGCCGAGTTCGCGGCCGATGCCGGACATCTTGAAGCCGCCGAAGGGGGCCGCGGCGTCGAAGACGTCGTAGCAGTTCACCCACACCGTGCCGGCGCGGACGCCGTTGGCGATCGCGTGGGCCTTGGTGATGTCGCGGGTCCAGACGGCCGCGGCGAGGCCGTAGTTCGTGGCGTTGGCTCGCTTCACGACCTCATCGATGGACTTGAAGCGGATGATGCTCATGACCGGGCCGAAGATCTCCTCCTTGGCGATCTTCATGTCGTCCTTCACGTCGGTGAAGATGGTGGGCTCGATGAAGTAGCCGCGGTCGCCGACGCGGCCGCCGCCGCAGAGGAGTTTGGCGCCCTGCTTGCGGCCGGATTCGATGTAGCCCATGACCTTCTCGAACTGCTCCTTATCGACCTGCGGGCCCTGCTCGGTCCTGGTGTCGAAGGGATCGCCCACTTTGCGCTGCTTGGCGCGCTTCACGGCTTTCTCGACGAAGGCGTCGTAGCACTTATCCTCGACGAACAGGCGGGAGCCGGCGCAGCAGCACTGGCCCTGGTTGAAGAAGAGGCCGAAGTGCGAGCCTTCGACGGCCTGGTCCATGTCGGCGTCGGCGAAGACGATGTTGGGGCTCTTGCCGCCGAGTTCGAGCGTGACGTTCTTGAGGTTGCTCTTGGCCGCGGCTTCCATGATGAGGTGGCCGACCTCGGTGGAGCCGGTGAAGGCGACCTTATCGACATCCATGTGCCTGGAGATCGCGGCGCCGGCGGTGGGGCCATAGCCGGGGAGGATGTTCACCACGCCCGCGGGGAAGCCGGCTTCGACGAGCAGTTCGCCGATGCGGAGGGCGGTGAGGGGAGTCTGCTCGGCGGGCTTCATCACGACGGTGTTGCCTGTGGCGAGCGCGGGGCCGAGTTTCCACGCCTGCATGAGCAGCGGGAAGTTCCACGGGATGATCT
The DNA here is from genome assembly GCA_964529265.1 of uncultured Phycisphaeraceae bacterium. Lineage (GTDB taxonomy): Bacteria > Planctomycetota > Phycisphaerae > Phycisphaerales > UBA1924 > CAZGVW01. Next base: position 3,711 of record CAZGVW010000245.1, on the reverse strand, counting down.
GGCCGACGACGCCGATGGGTTCGTGGCGCGTGTAGCAGAAATAGGGGCCGTTAATGGGGATGGTCTTGCCGTGGACCTTGTCCGCCCAGCCTGCGTAGTAGCGGTAGCAGGCGATGGTGAGCGGGAGATCGGCGTTGAGCGCATCGTTCAGCGGCTTGCCGTTATCGAGCGTCTCGAGTTCGGCGATCTCCTGGATGTTCTCTTCGATGAGGTCGGCCAGGCGATACAGGAGGGCCCCGCGGCGGGAGGCGGCGGTGGTGCGCCAGGGGCCGGTTTCGAAGGCGGCGCGGGCGGCGCGGACGGCGAGCTCCACGTCCGCGGCATCCGCCTCGGCAACCTCGCAGATCGCTTCGCCGGTGGCGGGGTTGATGGTCTCGAAGGTTTTCTTCGATTTCGCGTCAACCCATTCGTTGTTGATGAGGAGTTTGCGCGCGGTGATCTTCGGGGCGGCGCTTTTCTTCGCGCCCTTGGAGGGCGCGCGGGTTGCGACTGCGGTGGCCATTTTCGTCTGTCTCCTTGTCGTGGTTCAGGCCCACGGGGCGCGAGGCCGAGCCGATTTTGCCGGATGTCTTGATCCGGAATCGCGCTCGCCCGCCCCACCGAACGTGCAGCATCGAGCGCCCGGCTTGACAATGCAAGCCCCAGCCGCGGAGAGGCGTGGCCGGCGGGCCCGAAGTATGCGAACAGTTTGCGAATAGTGGGCCAGGACGGGAAAATTGGGGCGGAAAGGGGGCGTGTGGGCGACGTGTCCCGGCCGAGCCGCTGGGCGCTGGGGGCGGATGGGGTACTCTGGACGGCAGCGGCCGGGGCGGGTGACTTGCGCCCGCGACGGGTGCGCGGATCAGGAGGGCGTCCATGCGATCGGGGCATCGCCGGGCGTTGGCGTGGATTGGGGTTGCTGTGCTGTGCTCGCCGCTTGCGGGGGCGGGCGCGCTCGATCCGTGCGAAGGATGCGCGGTCGATCTGAACCACGACGGGGCGCTGACGCAGGCGGATATCGATCTGTTCGAGTTCGCGCACGCGGCGCTGGATCCGCTGGCGGATTTCACGGGGAATGGCGTTATCGATGCGCTGGACCGCACGGAGTATCTCGCGGCGCACGCCGCGGCGTGCGGCGTGTGCCCGCAGGCGGCGCTGGATGTCCCGATCGTGTTCGTATCGCGCGCGATCAATCCGGGGGGCACGGCGCATTGGTCGATTCCGCGCGATATGCCGGGTGTGGGCCCGTGGAGCCGCACGCGGCCTGCGCCGCCGGGGCGCCTGCTCGTGCGCGAGGCGGATGGAAGCGTGCGCACGCTGATCGATGGCGCGAATCCCGGGCCGGCGTCGCTCGATCTCATCGATGTGAATGCGCCGGCGGTGTCGTATGACGGCGCGGTGATCGCGTTCGCGGGTCTGCCCGCGGGCGACTATGACGGAGCGCCGGGCGCGGTGGTGGATGGGTGGCGGATCTACACGATTCGCGCGGATGGTTCGGATCTGCGCCAGGTCACGTTTTCCGATCAGGACCTCCTCGATTACTCGCAGTTCGGCGCCGCCGCGGCGGGCCTGCGCGGCTACGACGATTTCGACCCCGTGTTCCTGCCGGATGGGCGCATCTGCTTCGCCTCCACGCGCTGGCCTTCGTTTGCGCACTATGACGGCGCGCGCACCTCGAACCTGCACGTCGTGAACACGGATGGCTCGCGGCTGATCCGCATCACTGCGGAGCGCAACGGCGCGGAGCGGCCGCTGGTGGATCCCTTAACCGGCAATATCGTGTACTTCCGCTGGTGGCGCAACCACCGGTTCCCCATCAACGATTTCACGACCATCGAGATGGATCCGCTGGATCCCGGCGCGGGCTTCATCCAGCACGGCGGGCTGACGATTAACCAAGGCGGGCACATCGCTGCGCCGTCGTTCGAGCGCAACCACTGGCAGGTGGTGCACATCCGCACGGATGGCGGCGACCTGGCGCTCTTCTCCGGGGCCGGGCGCGACGAGGCGCCGAACCACGCCTACGGCGGCGGTTTTGATAGCCGCGGCGCACTGTTCGCCAACTTCTTCCCGATGATGAACATGACGGATGCGGGCGGCTTCGGCGGGGTCATCCGCCTCGAGCGCGGCGTGGGGGTGCGCACGGCGCTCATCGGGGTCACGGATGAGGATGGAGCGCCTGTTCTGGGCGGCGCGGCGCCTTCCACGGGCGTCCTGTGGGGAAGATATGCCGCGGAGCCGGAGCCGCTGCCGGATGGGCGCATCGTCCTTTCCTGGGCGCCGAACATCCACCAGGATTACGGCCTGTACACGTTCGACCCCGCCACCGGCGCGATGGCCCTCGTGTGGGACGAGATCGGCGCTTCCGAAGTGCGCGCCCGCGCGCTCACCGCGCGCACCGTGCCGCCCATCGGGCGCGATACCTACCGCGACGACCCCTCGGAGTCGGGGCCCCCGCTCCTCCCGCCTGCGCCCGGCGCATCTCTCGCGCCCATCTCCATCGGGCTCATCTATCCCCTCAACGTCTACGCCAACGCCGATGTTGACGTGGACATCGTGAGCGCCCCGCCCGTCGGCTCCGCCGAAACGTTCATCATCTACGTGGACCATCAGCGGACCAGCCCCGGCACGGCCGCGCCGCTCGATTGGCCCATCCTGGCGCTTCAGCAGACGATCGAGCCCGATGGCTCCATCATCATGGAGGGTGCGCCCGTGGGTGTGCCCGTGTTCGAGCAGATCCGCGGCCCCGCGCCCGGCTTCGAACTTCCCACCACCGGCGGGCATGAAACCAACGGCGCAGCGCAAGTCGCCGGGCACAACTTCATCCTCCCCGGCTCGTCGCTCCTCTGCATCGGATGCCACGCGGGGCACTCGCTCATGTCCACTGATGTCCACGTGGACGACGCCGTGTTCTCCAACGTCGCGCCCGGCGCCGCCGTCACCGCATCTTCCTGGCGCACGGATGAATCCTTCATGGGCCTCATCGATCGCCGCGTGCTCAAGGGCGCCGTCGAGGATTACTGGTCGAGCGCGCCCGGCGAGACCGTCGGGCAATGGGTGGATCTTTCATTCCCCGTCCCCGTCTCCATCCGCGGCGTGCGCGTCTATGCGCCGCGCACGGGCGAGGCTGGCGAATCCACGGTTGACGTCGGCGAGGTCCGCATCCGCCTCTTCACGCACGAGAACGCTGCCGGCGAGATTGCCCGCGCCACCCTCCAGAACCTCACCACCACCGGCAGCGAAGCCCCCTTCGATGACCTCCTCGCCCGGTCCGTTCGCGTCGAAATCATCAACACCACCGGCGACTTCCTCGGCGCCCCCGCCGCGGCGCTCGGCGAGATTGAAGTCATCGCCCGCGGCGAGCATCGCACAGCCATCGATTGGCCCGCGCCCCCGCCCGGCGACGTCAACTTCGATGGCGCCATCACCGCCGCGGACCTCGCGCTCCTCCTCGGCGCCTGGGGCACGCACACACCCCCCGCCGCGGATATCAACGCCGATGGCGCCGTCACCGCGGCTGACCTCGCGCTCCTCCTCGGGGCGTGGGGTGATTGAGCCGATAAAGAAAACGCCAGGGCGCCCCTTTATGAACCACCGCCGTTCTTTCCTATCCCGCGGCGGAGTCGCACCCGCCGGAGGCCTCGCCGCGGCAATCGCCCTCGCGCTTCTTCACGCGCTACCGCCCGCCACCTCCGCGGCCGACTTGCCCTGCCTTCTCCCCAATCAGCACCG
>CAZGVW010000244.1:0-19402 GCA_964529265.1 uncultured Phycisphaeraceae bacterium | reverse complement strand
GAATGAGTCGGATGGGGCTGTGGCTCGCCGCGTTGCGGCGACACAGGCGGGGACGCCTGTGCCACCAGGGGCTACCGGGAGACCCGGCGCGGAGAGCCGGGCCACCAAGACAGGAGGCGGAGCCCCGGCTCGGAGGCTGGGTCACGAATGAATCGGATGGGGCTGTGTGGCTCGCCGCGTTGCGGCGACACAGGCGGGGACGCCTGTGCCACCAGGAACCACTGAAGACCCGGCTCGGAGAGCCGGGCCACCTGGAACCACTGAAGACCCGGCTCAGAGAGCCGGGCCACCAGAGCCGGGCCACCAGAGCCGGGCCATCAGAGCCGGGCCATCAGAGCCGGGCCATCAGAGCCGGGGCGCCGCGGGACTCAGAGTTTGCGGGCGGCGATGGAGGCGAGTTCGGAGCGCTCGCTCTTGGCGAGTGTGACGTGGCCGACCATGGCGACTTCACGCATGCGCTCGACGACGTAGGAGAGGCCGTTGCTCGAGGCGTCGAGGTAGGGGTGGTCGATCTGCTCGACGTCGCCGGTGAGGACGAGTTTGGTGCCCTCGCCGACGCGGCTGACGATGGTCTTCACTTCGTGCGGCGAGAGGTTCTGGGCTTCATCCACGATCATGAACTGGTGGGGGATGGAGCGGCCACGGATGTACGTGAGGGGTTCGAGCACGACCTTGCCGTCGGAGAGGAGGCGCTCGATGCGCTGCTCGGTGGATTTGCTTTCCGGCGTCTGGAGGTGCGAGCCGCGGGTGGAGAGGAGGTAATCGAGGTTATCGAAGATGGGCTGCATCCAGGCGGAGAGTTTCTCTTCCTTGTCGCCGGGGAGGTAGCCGATGTCGCGGCCGAGGGGCATGATGGGGCGCGCGACGAGGAGGCGGTCGTAGCGCTGCTCCTGGAAGACCTTGTGCATGCCCGCGGCGAGGGCGAGCAGGGTTTTTCCGGTGCCGGCGCCGCCGGTGAGCGTGACGAGGCGGATTTCGTCATCGAGCAGGAGGTCCAGCGCCATGGTCTGCTCGATGTTGCGGGCCATGATGCCGAAGACGGGCTTGCGCGGCGCGGTGACGGGGACGAGATGATCGGTGTCGCCGACGCGGCGGCCGACGCCGGAGTGCGATTCATCCATCGCGTCTTCGAGGCGGATGAACTGGTTGGGCTCCACCTTGCGGGTGAAGACCTGGCCATCCTCCGTGCGCACGGTGAGCGGTTCCTTCAGGCGGTCGATGGCGAGCATGCGCTCACGGTAGAGTTCATCGATGAGGTCGCGCTGGACCTGCGCGACCATGTAGCCCTTGTAGAGGCGCTCGACGTTGATCTTCTTGTTCTCGTAGTCCTCGGCGCGGAGGCCGAGCGCATCGGCCTTGAGGCGGGCGTTGATGTCCTTGGTGACGAAGATGGTGCGCAGGCCGCTTTCGTGGAGGGAGTGCGCGAGGGAGATGATCTGGTTGTCGGGCGTATCGGCTTTGATGGCGCTGGGGCGCGTCTCGGGGGAGACGGCGACGCGGATGGTTCCGGTGAGGGCGCCGTTCTCGGCGGTTTCCTCATCGCCCCAGGCGACGCCTTCGACGAGTTCGCCCTTTTCGCGCAGGCGATCGAGGTGGCGGATGCAGGCGCGGGCGCTGCGGCTGAGGTCGTTGTTGCCGCTCTTGAACTCGTCGAGTTCCTCGAGGACGGCGAAGGGGATGATGACGTTGTGCTCCTGGAAGGCGAAGAGGGCCTCCGGATCGTGGAGCAGGACGTTGGTGTCGAGGACGAAGTTCTTGACGGCCTGGTCCGTGCCCGGGGTTGCCGCGGCGGACTGGGCGGGGACGGGGGCGCGAGGCCGCTGGGAGGGCCTGTCGTGGGGCGGGGATGGGGCCGTGGCGCCCCTGGGCGATGGGCCGTTGTGGCCTCGCGCCGCCGCGGCGACTCCTCCCTCTTCCTGTCTCTCCCGCTTCCTGGCCGTCTGAACGCTCCTCGCTGGAATCAGCTCCGTCACGGGGCGGTCAATCAAGTGGTGCTCCTCCTGAGCGTAGTCCCTTTCGGGGCTGCCCGATCCGGGGCGACGGGGCCTCGGGCGGGTCGATCCATCGATCTGGAAGTGTATCGGCCTCGAACGGGGGGAGACTCCATCGGGGCGGAGGTGGATGCGGGGCGTTGTCGGACGTTCGGGGGATGGTTTCCCGCGCAGGGGTGGGGCGAGGCGAAGCGCGCGTGCGCGGGAGGGCTCGTAGGATTGCGTCATGCGCATGTCAGACCTGATCGCGGCGATGGAGGCGATCGCGCCGCCATCGTTCGCGGAGTCGTGGGACAACGTGGGGTTGATCCTGGGGCGGAGCGATGCGCCGATCGGGCGCGGGCGGCCGGTGCTGCTGACGATCGACTTCACGGAGGATGTGCTGGAGGAGGCGAAGGAAGCATCGGCGGCGGCGGTGATTTCGTATCACCCGCCGGTGTTTCACGCGGTGAAGCGGGTGGTGGCGGAGGATGCGCGCACGCGAGTGGCGCTGGGGGCGATCGAGGCGGGGATGGCGGTGTATTCGCCGCACACGGCGCTGGACGCCGCGCCGGGTGGGATGGCGGACTGGCTGTGCGACATGCTGGCGCCGGAGGGGGCGACGGGCTCGATCGGCGATCGGCGGGCGCTGAATGCGCAGACGAGTCATGATCCGCGGCAGACGCACAAGATCGTGACGTTCGTGCCGGAATCGCATGTGGACCAGGTGAGGAATGCGCTGGCGACGATCGGCGCGGGGCGGATCGGGGAGTACGAGTTGTGTTCGTTCGGGATGCGGGGGCGCGGGACGTTCCGCGGCGGCGCGGGGACGAAGCCCGCGGTAGGCGAGGCGGGGCGCGAGGAGCAGGTGGAGGAAGTGCGGCTGGAGATGGTGTGCCCTGGCGATGCGCTGCCGCTGGCGGCGGAGATTCTGCGGCAGTTTCACCCGTATGAGGAGCCCGCGTGGGATATCTATCCGCTGGCGCCGAAGGCGGATCGGAGCGTGGGGGCGGGGCGGCGGCTGGTGCTGGACCGGCCGGCGACGGCGCGGGAACTGGCGCTGCGGCTGAAGAAGAGTCTGGGTGTGGACGCGGTGAAGATCGCGCAGGCTTCGGATGAAGCGATCGATCACGTGGGTGTGTGCCCGGGATCGGGCGGCGCGCTGCTGGAGGCGGCGATTCGCGACGGGTGCCGGGCGTTCGTGAGCGGCGAAATGACGCATCACGAGGCGCTGAGCGCGGTGCGGCGCGGGTGCTCGATTCTTCTGGCGGGGCACACGAACACGGAGCGCGGGTATCTGCGGATACTGGCGCAGAGGCTGGGGGAGGCGCTGCCGGGGGTGACGTTCGTGGTGAGCGCGAAGGATCGGACGCTGTTCAGGACGCTGTAGGGGCGTGGTCTTCGAGCACGAAGGCGCGCTCCGCGTGCATTTTCTCGAGGCGGTCGATGATGGGCTCGGCCTCTTCGAGGCGCGAGCCGCAGGCGATGAGCAGATCGATGAGGTCGTGGTAGTCGTCGATGGAGATGAACTCCGGCGCGATGAGGGCGGGGGGGGTCTTCTCGCCCGCGGCTTGCGCGGCCTGGACGCGATCGATCTCGCTCATGTTGTGGTAGTTGCCCAGTGGGAGGCAGAGGCAGGTGGCGTCGTGGCCATAGGCGCAGAAGGCGGTGGCTTCGCACGCGCCGCCGGGCATGAGTTTGCGCTGCCAGCGGAAGGGGCGGGGCGGGCGCGCGTGTGACGGCTGCTCTTCGTCCGGCCTTCCCCTCTGTTTTCCTCCGTCTTCTTCCGGGTTTGGCTTTGCTTTCTCCGATTCGCCGGCCAGGCGCTCCGCGAGCCGCGCGATCGCGCGCGTGAGCGTGGGGCTGAACGTGCTCATGCGGTCGCCGACGCGGACGATGGGCCCGGCGCCGATGGGGGAATCGGCGAAGGCGCGGGAGTTTTCGAGCGCCATGACGCGTGCGCCGGCGGGGATGGTTCCGAGCCTGCAGGCGGCGATGGCGCCGACGAAGCCGATCTCTTCCGCGCGGGTGAAGAGCGCGGCGACGTTGGCGGCGGGGTGATGGGCGATGAGTTGGTCGAGCGCCGCGACAGCCGCGGCGACGGCGGCGAGATCGTCGCAGGCGGGGGCGCGGAGGAGGCGGTCGTTTTCGATGTTGGCGGGGGGGAGATCCCATGTGAGGATATCGCCGAGGTGCGCGGGCGCGGCGGCGGATGACTCGTGCTCATCGAGCTCGATCACGCAGAGGCGGAAGGGGGAGGCTTCGCGGGATTCGACGACGCGGCCGGGTATGCGGGGGCCGTTCGCTGTGTGAAGGGCGACGCGGGCGTTCTCGAAGTAGGGGGCCATCACGCCGCCTCGGAATGAGGCTTCGACGACGGCGGGAGCGACGATGCGCTCGACGACGAAGGCGGGGTGGTCGAGGTGGGCGGTGAGGAGCGTCAGCGCACGCGGGGGGATGGCGCCGGGCGCCGGGGCGTCGCGCCGTTCGATGATGAGATTGCCCGCGGCGTCGCGGCGGAGTTGAAGGGCGGGGCGTTCGGCGACCCAGCGCTCCAGCCACGCGATGACGCGGTGTTCGCGGCCCGCGGCTGTGGGGATGCTCGTGAGTTCGAGAAGCCACCGCAGGTGTGTGGAACGCGCATCGGAATCCGCGGGCATGGTGGAAGGGTAGCAGGGGGGAGAATCCACTATTCTTGTGGTCCTTTGCGGGGGTTCTTTGCGGGCTCTGGGGGGCTCGCTCGGTGAATCGGTGATTCAGCGTCCCCGGCGACGCAGGAGGCTCGGAATGGGCGTGTTTCGCACTGGTCTGACGGGAATGATGGTGTGCACGGTGGCGGTCGCCGCGGGTGCGGTGGGGTGCGCTGCGCCGTCCGGCGGGAGCGCGAGTTCGGCGGCCGCCGCGGCGCCATCGGTGGTTTCGGCGCCTGCCGCGGAGAGCGCGGCGGGGGCGACGCCGGATCGAAGGGGCGCGAGTTCGCGGGGGCCCTCTGAGGGCTTCGACTACTTCGGCGGGCTGCGCTTCGATGCGGCCGTGCCGTCGCCGAAGGAGGCGCTGGGATACGAGATCGGCGAGCGCTTCACGCGGCACGGCGACATGGTGCGGTGCATCGAGGCGCTGGCGGAGGCTTCGGACCGCGTGCAGGTGGAGAAGTATGGCGCGAGCCATCTGGGAAGGTCGCTGCACGTGATGACGATTTCTTCGCCGCGGAACCTGGCGCGGCTGGAGGAGATTCTGGCGGCGAACCGGGAGTTGACTGACCCGCGGAATGTGTCGGCGGCGCGAGCGCGGGAGATCGCGGAGGGGAATCCGGCGATCGCGTGGCTGTCGTACAACGTGCACGGGAACGAGGCGTCGTGCACGGATGCGGCGCTGCAGGTGGCGTACACGCTGGCGGCGGGGCAGAACCCGGAGATTCTGGACATCCTCGACAACGTGGTGGTGGTGATCGATCCCCTGATGAATCCGGACGGGCGCGAGCGGTACGTGAACTGGTATGACGGGGTATCGAGCCCGTACGGCGCGCTGGAGAATCCGGACGCGGCGGAGCACGATGAGCCGTGGCCCGGCGGGCGGACGAATCACTACTACTTCGATCTGAATCGGGACTGGCTGTGGCTGGTGCATCCGGAATCGCGCTCGCGGCTCGCGATGTACAAGCGCTCCATGCCGCACCTGCATATCGATTACCACGAGCAGGAGTATCGCTCGCCCTATTTCTTCGGGGCGGGCGAGGATCCGTACAACCTGAACATCGCGCCGGAGACGCGGGAATGGGTGGAGCGGTATGGCGCGGCGAACGCGGAGGTGTTCGAGCGAGAACTGCGCGTGTATTCGACGCGGGAGCGGTTCGATTACTTGTATCCGGGGTACGGCAAGGTGCTGCCGTGCTACCAGGGCGCGGTGGGGATGCTGTGCGAGAAGGGCGGACACGGGCGCGCCGGGCTGGCGATCAAGGTGACGGACCAGCACACGCTGACGTTGTTCGAGCGGGCGCGGGATCACTTCCTGACGTCGATGTCGTACCTGGAGTTCACGTCGGAGAACAGGCGCGGGCAGATCGAGCGGTTTGCGCGGTACTTCGCGGAATCCATGACGCCGCCGGATGGTGAAGCGAAGTCGTTCGTGATCTCCGCGGAGAACGACCCGGCGCTGCTGGAGAAGGTGTGGAGCCTGTGCGCGGCGCAGGGGATCGAGATTCACGCGACGGAGCGCGCGGCGAATCTCTCGGAGTTAGTAGATTACCGCACAGGGGAAGCGATGTCGGGCGTTGAAGTTCCGGCGGGGTCGTGGGTGATCGAATCGGGGCAGCCGCTGGGGCGGCTGGCGCGGGCGATCTTCGAGCGCGATACGAAGGTGACGGACAAGCAGACGTACGACATCTCGTCGTGGTCGATTCCCGTTGTGTTCGGTCTGGAGGCGTGGGAATCTCGGGCGGCGGTGGATGCGCCGGTGCGGCGGCTCACCGACTGGCGGCGGCCCGCGGCTGAGGCTTCGGGCGTGGAGCGCGACGGGGCGCCCTATGCGCTGCTGATCGATGCGGGGCAGCACCGGTTGCCGCGGGGCGCGGCGCTGCTGGTGGAGCGCGAGATCGTGGCAAGGTTTGCCGGCGAACCCTTCGAGATCGATGGGCAGGCGTTCGGGCAGGGGACGCTGATCGTCCATGCGGCGGCGAACCCGGAGCGGGATCTGAACGCCCTGGCGCGGGACCTTTCCGCGGCGGGCGTGCGGAGCCACAGGGTGGGAACGGGGTTCTCAACGGCGGGATACGTGCTGGGCGCGAACAACAACCGGGCGCTGGTGGCGCCGAAGGTGTTGCTCGTGCGCGGCGAGGGGACGAACTCGTATTCGTACGGCGCGCACTGGCACCTGATCGACGTGGAATCGCCGATGCCGCACACACCGGTGAATGCGTCGTCGCTGCGCGGCGTGGACTTGGACGAATACAACGTGATCGTGATTCCGGATGCGGGCGGCGGGCTGGAGGAGCAGTTCGGCCAGTGCGGCGTCGAGCGGCTGAAGGAGTGGGTGCGCGGCGGCGGCGCGCTGGTGGCGACGGGCGGCGCGGCGACGTGGGCAAACCGGGCGATTCTCGAGATCAAGCCGGACGAGAAGGCGAAGGAAAAGGCTGAGAAGGAGGAGGAGAAGCGTCCCGACCTGAAGGAACTGACGTTCAAGGAGCGCCGCGAGCGCGCTGTCGAGGACAACGTGCCCGGCCCGACCATGCGAGCGACGGTGGATGTGACGCATCCGCTTGCCGCGGGCGTGCGGGAGTGGGTGGGCGTGGTGAAGGACGCGACCGAGCCGATGGCGCTGAAGGACGATGCGTACGTGGTGGCGAAGTTCGAGGAGAATGGGCGGATCGGCGGCTACATCTCGGAGCGCAACCAGGGGCGGCTCGCGGGGTCGCCGTTTGTCACGCACCACGGGCTGGGCTCGGGCGTGGTGATCTGCTTCTCGGATGATGTGACGCCGCGGGGCTTCATGCACGCCGGGATGCGGATGCTGCTGAACGCGATGGTGTATGGGCCGAGCCTGTAGCGCGACTGGCTTCCGCGGCTACTTCTGCGCCTCGATCCACTGCACCATCCGCTTCTCCATGACACCGATAGGCAGCGCGCCGGCGCCGAGCAGGTGGTCGTGGAACGCGCGGACGTCGAAGTCTTCGCCGAGCGCCTCCTCGGCGCGGCGGCGGAGGTCGGTGATGCGGAGTTCGCCGATCTTGTAGGCGAGCGCCTGTCCGGGCATGGCGATGTAGCGATCGACCTCGCTGACGATGTTCGCCTCGCTCAGGGCGCTGTTGGCTTTCATGTATTCGATGGCCTGCTCGCGCGTCCAGCCCAGGGCGTGGATGCCGGTATCCACGACGAGGCGCAGGGCCCGCCACATCTCGTAGGTGAGGCGGCCGAAATCGTCGTAGGGGTCTGCGTACAACCCGTGGCTGCCGGGCGGGCCGCCAACCTCGAGGCCGAGGCGCTCGGAATACAGCGCCCAGCCCTCGACGAACACGGTGAAATCGAGGTGGGCGCGCCATTCGGGCATGCCCTCCATCTCCAGTTCCTGCGCGAGCGCGATCTGGAGGTGGTGGCCGGGCACGGCCTCGTGAAACGCGAGGGCGCGCATCTCATACTTCGGGCGCTGGTCGAGGCGATACGTGTTGGCGATGAACGTGCCGGACGAGCCGGATTTGAGCGAGCCGGGGTAGTAGTACGCCGTGGGCGCCGAGGGGGCCATGAACCGCGGCATCTCGCGCACGCCGTAGGAGAGGCGCGGCAGTTTGCCGAAGAGCCGCGGAAGTTCGGCGTCCATGAGCTTGCAGATTTCGCGGTACCCGGTGAGAAGGGCCTCGGGCGATTCGTGGTAAAAGCGGGAATCGTTGCGCAGGTAGTCGAGGAAGGCGGCGAAGAGTTCGTCGCCGGAGAACTCATCCTTGCGCGGGAAGTCCGAGCGGGCGATGACCTCGAGCATTTCGGCGCGGAGGCGTGCGACCTCGCGCTTGCCGAGGTCGTGGATCTCCTGCGCGGTCAGGTCCGTCGTGGTGTGGAGGCGGATGAGGTATTCGTAGAGCGCCAGGCCATCCGGCCCTTCGCTCGCGGCGACGGCGGCGCGGCAGTTGGGCACGTATTCATCGCGCAGGAAGTCGCGCAATCGAATGAAGGCCGGGACGACGCTGGTCTGGATGGCGGACTCGGCGCGGGCGGCGAGCGGATCGCCCGGCGCGCGGCTCGCGAAGGGGCGGTGCATCGGGTGCGTGCGCGGATCGATGACGAAGGAGGAGTGCGTGAGCGCGCCCACCTGTCCGGGCACGCTGCCCATCACGATCTTGGGCGGCGTGCGGCCCGCGGCGAGGCCGGCGCGCATGTTGGTGATGAGGCCGTCGATGTAGGGGCCGGTCGCGGTGAGGCGCTCCACGTAGTCTTCGAGGTGCTTGTCGGTCGTGAAGGCGACGGTGTCCGGAATCTGCGGCAGCGTGAGGTGGAGGCCATCCTGCTGCGTGATGGGCTGCTGCTCGAAGTGGAAGGGCTCCGCGGCAAGGCGCTCGCGGAGGACATGCTCGAGCAGATCCGCGTTGAGGCGGTTCTCTTCGGAGAGCGAGGCGCGGTCAAGGGCGGCGAGCGCCTGGAGGCGGGCCCGCGACTCGGCGAAGTACGCACGGGTGGCTTCGGGCGAGGGGTCGCCGAGGGAGCGATCGAATCGGCGATCGCCGACGACGCTGGCGTAGACCGGCGAGGTCTTGCGCTGGAGGTCGAGATCGGCCTGGAGCAGGTGCAGCAGCGCATCATCTGCGGGGGAGGCGAGGGCCGCGGGGTGCGGGGAGGCGGCGAGGGTGGCCGCGGAAAGGGCGAGGGTGGCGAAGAGGCGCGCGGACCCTCGGCGGGAACGGGGCCCCCGGACCTGCCGGGGCTTCTGGCGGCTGGTGTGGCAACGAAGGTGTCTCATGCCCCCAGCGTACCGGCGGGGCGGCGCTGCGCCGCGGACTTGCGGCGGGTGGAGCGCGGCGGGCGCGGCGACCCGCGGCTTCCGGGGTTTTCTCTACCATTCCGGCGTGCTTTCCCCCATTCCCGAAGCCCTGGCCGATCTGCGAGCCGGGCGCATGATCATCCTGGTGGACGATGAATCGCGCGAGAACGAGGGCGATCTCGTGCAGGCGGCGTCGTTCGTCACGCCGGATTCGATCAACTTCATGCTGCGCGTGGCGCGGGGCTATCTGTGCCTGTGCCTCACGGAGGCGGACTGCGAGCGGCTGGAACTGCATCCGCAGGCGATGAAGAACACATCTTTCCGCGGCACGCCGTTCACGGTGTCGATCGACGGCCACCCGCGGCATGGATTCACGACGGGCGTTTCCGCGGCGGAGCGCGCGGCGACGATCCGCCTGGCGATCGACCCCAATTCGCGGCCGGATGACTTCGTGCGGCCGGGGCACATCAACCCGCTGCGCTCGCGCGATGGCGGCGTGCTGGTGCGCACGGGGCAGACGGAGGGCTCGGTGGACCTGTGCCGGCTGGCGGGGCTCTCTCCCGCGGCGGTGCTGCTCGAGATCATGCGCGACGACGGGGAGATGGCGCGCATGCCGGACCTGGAGCGGCTGGCGCAGACGCACGGGCTGCGCATCTGCTCGGTGAAGCAGATCATCGAGCATCGGTTGTCGCGGGATGCGCTGGTGCGGCGGATGCCGCCCGCGGCGGGAACGCCCATCGAGACGGAGGCGGGGGCGTTCACGCTGATCGCGTTCGAATCGGCGGTGGACCCGCTGCCGCACATTGCGCTCGTGACGGGCGGCGTGGGCGCGCTGGATGGCCACGGCAGACCGATCGAATCGGACGAACCGACGCTGGTGCGCATGCACCGGCGAAATCTGCTCGGCGACCTTTTCGGCGACGTGCGCTCATCGCCCGAGGGGCCGACGGGCGCGACGCTGCGGGCTTCGATGCGGATGATTCAGAAGGCGGGGCGCGGCGCGGTGATTTACCTGAGGCCGGAGGGGTTCGGCGACGAACTGCACCAGAAGCTGCAGATGATCCGGCGCACTGGCGCGGTCGATCCGCATCTGGAGGCGGCGCTCGGCGCGCCCGCGGCTTCGGGTGCGCCCATGCCCCTGCGCGAGTTCGGGATCGGCGGCCAGATCCTGCGCGATCTCGGGCTGCGCAAACTGCGGCTCATCTCGAACCACACGCGCGAACTGCCGGGGCTGGAGGCGTTCGGGCTCGAGATTGTGGATCGCGTGGGTGTGGAGATCTGAAGGCAGGAACGCAGAGGAGCGCAGAGGGAACGCAGAGGAAGACAGGGGAAGAAGAAGCAGGGGAACACAGAAGAGAGGCAGACGCTGAATGCGGAGTTCCTGGCTCTGACTCTGCGTTCCTCTGCGCTTCTCTGCGTTCTGCTTCAGTGTCCTGCTGCGTCGGCAGTCGATGACACGGATCGCGAGTTGAGCGCGGCGATGAGTTCGGCCTGCCACGGGTGTTCGCCGAGCCAGCGCACTTCGCCGGTGGCGATGTCGTAGACGGCGCCGATGATGCGCACACGCCCGCTCGCGGCCATTTCGCGGCTGGCCGGGCTCAGTCTGAAGAGATCGAAGATGGTCTGCCAGACGTTTTCTTCCACCGCGGCCGCGATGAGCGTCGCGGCGTCGGCCTGCGGGTTGCGGCGCTGGGCGCGGTCCACCGCGGGCGCGATGCTCTCGACCAGGGCCGCGACCGCGCCGTGCACTTCGGCGTTCGTCGCCGCGGCGGCGACCGCGCCGCACTTGCTGTGCCCCATGACGACGAGCACCGGTGTTGCGAGATGCTCGAGCCCGTACTCGATCGTGCCCGCCTCGGCGATTCCCGCGACGTTGCCCGCCACGCGGATGACGAAGAGGTCGCCCACGCCGCGGTCGAAAAGGCGCTCGACGGGCACGCGCGAATCGGCGCAGGTGATGATCGTGGCGAAGGGCTTCTGGCCCTTCGAGGCGAGGGAGGCCCGGCGGGCGGCCTCGATGTTCGGGTTGACCGCGGCGGCCTGAACCCAGCGCTGGTTGCCCTCCCGGAGCAGGGTCAGGGCGGTGTCTGCGGACACGGGGCCATCTGGGGTCGCCGCCTCCATCGGGGCCGCTTGGGGCTTGGGGGCAGGCGCGTGGCCCTCGTGGCGCTGGTCGTGAGCGCGGCTGGCCGGTGAGGGAGTTACGCCCGTGGTGGGCTTGGCGGAGGATGGGCTGGTGGCGGGGTCGGGCTGGTGCGGCGCCGGCGTCCGGGCCAGGGAGCGGCCGGGCGGGGTCGCCGCGGGCACGGGGGCGGGGGATTCCGGGGCATGGCTGGAATCCGCGGGCGGGGTGGCGTGTTCGTCAGCATGCGAACCGTTGTGCGACGGTTCGTGGGGCGGTGAACTGTGCGTGGCGTTCACGGCCGGGGAGGCCACGGGAATCGCGGCCGCATCGGAAGCCGGGGCGCCGGCGTTGCGGCCGCCGACGAAGATCGAGAACCCCGCGGCGCACAGCACAACGGGGAGCAGGTTGGTGGTGATTCGCGCCATATCGCCCTCCGGAAATGCCAGGTCTTGTGTGGAGATGGACCGCGGGTCCGCAGGGTCTATCGGGCATTGGGGGGCGCGCGATGACCGGAGGTCGAACCCTTGGGCGGCGGGTCTCCCGACGATTACATGGCCCAGTCGAGCAGTTCGATGACGTGGTAGGCGCCGATGCCGGCGACGGCGAGGGCGAGGGCGTGGATGGTGGGCTGGGAGAGGGCCGGCCTGAAGGCGCCTTCGCGCACACCCGCGATGTCCTGGACCGCCTGGTCGTAGATGCGGGTGGCTTCCGGCGGATTACCGCGGCTGATCGCCTCGTGCCGCCGCGCCCGGAGCCGGCGGAGTTCGGCGCGGCGGAGCGACTCCGCGGCGCGGTTCAGGGTGATCACGGCGAGCAGAGCCATCGCCGCGGCGGAGAGATAGGCGAGGACGAGCGAGGCGCTCCACGGCCATCGATCGAAGCGGCTGTTGCGAGCGAGGATCAGAAGCACGAGGGCGATGAAGGGGAAGTAGACGAGTTGCCCCACCTCTTCGGTCATGCGCGCCAGAAGGCGGATCTTCACGCGCGACTGGGCCACGTCGTCTTCGGCGCTGGAGGCCGGCCACTTGCCGCCGGTGAGCCGCTTCGGCCAGTGGACGGCGACATCGCCGGAGAGGCACCAGGCGAATCGGCTGCAGAGGCGCGCGGCGTCCCAGATGAAGACGGCGAGGGAGGACATGGCGATGACGCTGGCGTACACGATGACCAGGTGCGCGGCGCGCGCGACGCCGCCGCGCACCAGGCCCGGCACGGGCGGGAACAGCACGAAGAGCGCCGAGACGAACACAAGGTGCAACGTGAGCACGACGATCGTGCGCATGGCGCGCGCCTGCCACGTGGAGCGCAGGAGCAACTCCTGGATCAGGGATTCGCCGCTGATCTCCAAACGGTCGTGCTTCCGTCGAGGGACCGCGCGCCAGGCAAAGAGGCGCACGTCTCGGAACGGCGCGACGGAGAGCTGACTCACGGTCTCCGTGAGCACACGGCGCTTCAGCGCGCCGCCGGCGGTGAGGTTGCCGAGCGCGAGGCGCGACAGGCGCACGTCCTCGCGCCGGAAGCGGTTGCACATGTGCAGATGCCACCACAGGCAGAGCACGAGCACGTACAGGCGCATGAGGTCGCTGGGCCAGGCGCTGACGCCCGCGAGCATGGCGAGCGGCTCGCCGTTGGGTCTTGAGCCATCGATGAGCGCGAGAAGTGCGAACGCGAGCGGAATGACGCCGAAGAACAGGAAGCCGCGGAGCCCGCGGCGGACGATCGCTGCGCCGCCGATCCTCCAGCGGGGGCGCTCGAAGGGCGGACGGCGCTCGACGGAATGGAGGAAGAGGACATAGGTCAGGATCGCGGCGAGGGCGAGCGCGCCGAGAGGAAGGATGACGAAGCGCTGCCACCACCCGAGGCGCTCTGGAATAATGGAGGCGCGGGGGCTGGGCGGGTGCAGCGGGGTTTCGGCGGAGGTGTCGAGGCGGAAGGCGCCGTGGCGCGAGATTTCGAAGAGAAGGGGCGACGTCGGCTGGTTGCGCGATGCGGACTCTTCGCAAGAGGGTGCGACGATCGAGGCGTCCTCGATGGCGCGGAGGCATGAGTAGTACGCGGCGGTCTGGTATGCGCCGCGGAAGGGCGGGGTCTTGTCCTGGAGCGTGCCGAGGCGCAGGCCGAACGTGGACGCGACGATGAGATTGCGCGCGAACGAATCCACGGACGGATGCATGTAGTCGGCTTCGAGGTCGGTGGTGAAGAACACCGCGCCGGGGAACTCGGGGCGCAGGGCCTGAAGCATCACGAGTTTGTCGTGCACGTCGCTGCCGAGCACACCGATGGCCGCGACGCGGGCGCCGTCGCGGCGGGCGTCGGATCTCAGCTTGTCAACGAGTCGGCGGACGTAGTCCAGTTGCGAGACGCCGGTCGGGTGCTCCGGCGCCGTGCTGGACTTCGCCAGACGAGGCGCGGTGCGCACGGATGTCGCCGGGGCGCCCGTTTCGCCCGCCTGGCCTCGGGCGGCTGCTCCGGCGGCCCGCTCATCGCCATCCACGCCGCGGAGGTAGGAGTAGAAACGCAGTCGCTTCGTCCCCTCCGGCCCGACCACTTCGCTCAGCATGTCGGGCCAGGCGCGGCCGTAGAGGGTGTCCCACTCGGAGATGATGGCAATGGTCTGCTTGGGTGTCTCCGGCCTTACGCCTCGCAGGCGCATCTCGTCCACCAGCGCCCGCAGCATCGCCATGTCGCAGAGCGTGGTGCGGTGGAGCACGGCGCCGCAGAAGAGCGAGAGGCCGTCATCCCGGCCTGCGGGGCTGGATGACGCGCCGATCGCCGGCGCCGCGCCATCGCTGAAGAAATCGTCACCGATGAACGCACCGACGTCGTCGGGCGCGTTGCGCAGACGCAGCCAGTTCACCAGTTCGCGCTTGAGACGGCTGTTCGGAATCGTGGGGAAGTAGGAGTAGATGTGCGGCCGGACACTGTGATTTGCTTCGCCCGACATGTTGCCCGACACGAGGGCGCGGAGCGCGGCGAGCCGTCTGCCGCCCTCGCTGTGCAGATGAACGTCCTCGATGAGCAGCGATGAGAGTTCGTTGGAGTTGGTCGGCCCAAGAGCGGCGAGGCGGAAGGATTCACAGGGCGCATCGTGGCCACCCACGCCGAGCGCCCCGATCAGATCGTTCATGAACTGCAGCGCGTTCTTCGCGGTGGGATGCGAGGCATCGACCCACAGGATGAGCACTCGCCGCGGCGCCACCGCTGGGGCGCTCTCGCCCGCGACGCACCACTCGTATGGAATTGCAAGCGGGGCATCGGTGTCGAGGGAGCCGGAGGCAGGGCCGCCCGGCCATGCGACTGAGATGACCCGGGGCATCGAATCGGGGTCGCACGTGGGCCAGAAGATGAAGTACCGGAGTTTTTCGTAGTGCCCGGGGGAGTAGCCGCGAGAGCCCAGTGCGGAGAGCACGGCATAGCGCGTCTCGAGGCGAGTCTGCTCGGCGTCCGAGTACGGACGCCCCGAGATGAAGACCGGCAGAATGAGCGTATCGCCGTTGAGGGGATTTTCACCGTCGTCGGCGCTCCAGCCGCGCGGCGCGCCGGGTCTGCCGGCGAGATCGCTCCTGATCCGGGCCAACATCTGCGGCGCGAGCGCCACCTGGTCCGGACGGATCGGCCGATACGCGCGCGAACGGCCGTTGGAAGGAACTTCGATCTCGCTGCGCACCACGCCCAGCGGATCCTCCCAGTGCCGCGCCAGGATCTCGTGCTGCGCCTGCGGGGGCGGACTCACCGGGTTCGCCACCGTCGGCCGGAACAGCCGGAACGGCGCCGGCGCCCAAAGCGCTCCCACCGTGAGCACCGCCGCGAGGCCAAGCGTCATGATCGTTGCCGTGACTGTTCTTGATCCGCCTTCGTCCATCGCGATGAGCCCTCGAGCGCGCCTCCGTGCGATGGTCTTCCGCGACTGAGACAGAGACGGCCGCGCGATGCTTGTGCGCAAAGGGATGGCTCGCGCACGCTGTCTTCGTGTCCTGATCGCACGAATCGCGCCATTGATCGCCGCGATCGTGCCGCGGCATCCCCTGGTTGCGCACCCGCATCCAGGGGATGCCCCGGAAAGCCGCGTGGCGCCGCGGCGGGTTTCCGGACCTCGCCGGGACCCTCTTGACATTTCAGCATTCGCTAAACTAATATGCCCCCATGAGCCGTGTGGCCGCGGATGCGACCGTCTTCCACGCCATCGCCGATCCGACGCGTCGGGCGATTCTGGAGTTGCTGCGCGACGGGGAGCAGTCGGTGAAGGCCCTGAAGGCCCGCGTGCGGATGACGGCCTCGGCCCTGTCCCAGCACCTGGGGGTGCTCCGGCGGGCGGGGCTGGTGGCGGACCGGAGGGAGGGGCGGCTGCGGGTCTACGCCGTGCGGCCGGAGCCCCTCTACGAGGTCGCGGAGTGGATCGCCTTCTTCGACCGTTTCTGGGATGACCGGCTCACGGGCCTGCACGAGCACCTCGACCGGACCCACGGGCGCACGACGAAGCCTCCGGAGATCAAGCCTTGAACCGAATCCAGCCGCCATCGGCGAAAAAGCCGCGGATGCTGCGCAAGGAAGCGTTTTACGAGTATCCGCCGGAGGCGGTGTGGATCGCGCTCACCGATCGGCACGCGCTGGCGGAATGGCTGATGCCGAACAACTTCGAGCCGGTGCTGGGGCACAAGTTCCGGTTTCAGTACGACAAGGTTCCGCTGTGCGGCGAGGGGCTGGTGGAGTGCGAGGTGCTGGAGATCGAGAAGCCGCGGCTGCTGGTGCTTTCATGGATGAACACGGTGGCGGCCGGCAAGCCCCAGCCTCCCACGATGCGCGTCTCGTTCACGCTCACGCCGGAGCAGGGCGGCACGCGGCTGGTGCTGGAGCAGACGGGCCTCGAGGGCCAGCCGTGGTGGATCCCGCTCATGATGAACATGGGCTGGGGCACGATGCTGAAGCGCTGGGTGCCGAAGGTGCTGAAGAACGTGAACGCGGCCAAGGGCACGTTCCGCCCCGGCGCGATTCCGCTGCACAAGCGCGGCTACAAGGCGAGAACGGTTCCCGACGACCTGACGAAGTGAAGCGTTCGTTCCCCGCGGCGGCGCTGCGCCGGCCGCGTTTCAGCAGGTGGGTTCTCTTGAGCAGGAAAGGGTGATTCGATGAAGCGCACCACGTTCTTCGCCGCGCTGACGGGCGCCGCGATCTCCGCCATCGCCACGACGGCGCTCATTTCCAGCACGGCGCTGGCGCAGAAGAGTGAACCGGCCAAGCCTTCCGGGGGCGCCGCGGCGCCTTCGCACGACGACATGGCCGCGATGATGCAGAAATGGATGGAGTTCGCCTCCCCGAGCGAGATGCACAGGCATCTCGATCGCTTCGTGGGCGAGTGGGAGACGACCACGCGCGTGTGGATGTCCGGCCCCGAGGGCCCGCCGACGGAGACGAAGGGCACGGCGACCTCGACATGGACGCTCGATGGCCGCTTCGTGAAGGAGGAACTGAACGACAGCCTGATGGGCCAGCCGCGGACCGGCATCGGCTTCATGGGCTACGACAACTTCCGGAAGTGCTACGTCTCGTGCTGGATGGATTCGCTCGGCACGGCGCTGCACACGGCGAACGGCATGCGGAACCCGCACACCGGCGTGATCGATCTCTACGGCCTGATGGATGAGTTCCTGACAGGCGAAGTGGGCAAGACTGTGCGGTTCTCGGTGCGCGTGCTGGGGCAGGACCGGCACGTGCTGGAGGTGTATGACCTGGCCGCGGGGCCGGAGTACAAGGTGGTGGAGATCGAGTACCGCCGGAAGAAGTAAGCCGCGGCTGCGCCTCCGCGGAGCGCGCTCGAAGCGAATCGGACGAATCGGGCCGGAGCGGGCGCGCTCCGGCCCTTTTTGCGCGCCGCGGATACCATCGCGTTCATGTCCGACCCCGCCGCGCAGCCCGTGCCACCTCACGCTTCCGATCCCGCCTACCTCGCGCCCTATCGCGAGGCGGTGGCGAAGTTCGGGCCATCGTTCCAGGCCACGCTGTGGGCCAGCCGCGAGTGGCAACTTGTGCGCTTCCGCGTGATGACGCGCATGGTGGATTTTTCGAAGCGCGTGATCCTCGATGCGGGCGCGGGGCAGGGGGCGCTCGCGTCGTACCTGCGGGATCACCGCATCCGCTACCGGAAGTACATCGCGCTCGAGGCGATTCCGGAGATGGCCGAATCCGGCCGCGCCGCGCGCCTTCCGCGGACGGAGTTTCACGTGGTGGATTTCGCCGCCGCGGCGGACGCGTTCTCGCGTTTCGCCGCGGAAGAACCCGTGGACGTCATCGTCTTCTCCGGCTCCTTGAACACGTTCACGCAGGAGGGTGCGATGGAGGCGCTGGGCCGGGCGTGGGGGACGTGCTCGTACGCCCTGCTCTTCAACTTTCTCTCGAGCCGGCACGACCGATCGCGGCTTTCCGATGAGCCGGGAGGCCCGTCGCGCCGGTTCGATCCGCTCGCGATGCTCGATTGGGCGCTCTCGAAGACCACGGCGGTGCGGCTGCGGCACGATTATTTCCGCCACGGGCACGATGCGACGATCGGCATGTTCAAAAAGTAGCGCGGCGGAAGCGGCGCGGCATGGGGGAGCGCGCAACGCGCTCAGCCGAGCGCGCACGCGCCCACGTGGCCGCCGAAACCGGCCGACGTGATGACGTGCAGGCCCTCGCGCACGGGCTGTTCATCCCGCAACAGTTTGAAGGGCGAGACGATGGGAGACTCCAGCCACGGCATCGGCGGCCGGCGGCCGATGCGCGCCATCAGGCACGAGAGCACGACGTTGACCAGCCCAGCCGCGCCAAGCGGGTGCCCGATCGCCCCCTTGCTCGCGTACACCGCGGCTTCCCGCGCCCTCGGGCCGATCGCCGCGGCCAGGGCCTGGAGTTCCCGCTCATCGTTGTCCGGCGTGCCCGTGGCGTGCGGCTGGATGAGCGCGACCGCCGCCCCCGGGATTCCGGGCGCCCGCTCAGCAGCGGCGGCAACCTCGCGCACAATGCGAGAAAGAACATCGTACGACGGCGCAGCGCGCACGATGTCATGCGGCTGCGTTCCGATTGCCACGGAGAGCAGGCGCATCGCGCGGCGACCGGCTGATTGCTCAACAGGCGCGACCGACAACACCACCGCCGCCGCGGATTCGCACAGCGTGAAGCCGCAGCGGCCTTCATCCAGCGGTCGCGCCACGTGCGCCGCCGGCGGCGAGAGAGGCGCCAGCACCCCCAGACGCGCATAGGAATGCACGAAGAGCGGCGTGAGCGCGCTCTCTACGGCCACCACGAGCACGCGCTCCGCGCGCCCCTCCGTGATTTCGCGCCATGCCAGATGCAGCGCCGCGAGCGACGTTGCGCACGCCGCCACCACGGCCGATGTATCGCCGAGGTCGAGCCGGCGGCGCAGGTGATGGCACAGGTAAGCGTGCGGCCCGAGCGCAGCGCACAGCGCGCGCTCCTCGATCGAGCCGACGGCGCGAATGAGCCGGCCCGCGGCGTCCCGCGCGCCCGCCAGGCACGTCGCGCTCTCCACAAGCCCCGCGACGGCGCCCTTGGACGAGGCGACGATCGTCCGAATCCCGCGGCCCTGCTCCGGCGGGAGCGCCGAATCGGTCAGGGCCTCGCGCGCGGCCCGCTCGGCAAGTTCGATGGCCGGATCGGTGAGCGTGAACCCGGAGAGCGCCGAACCCGCCGTGGCCCGGGCGAGCGTGACAAGGTCTACGCCCTCCGGCATTTCGGCCAGGCGGTCGGCGGTGCGGCGGCCGGCGAGGAGGGCGCGGATCGTGGGCCATGCGCCGTCGCCCAGCGGGGTGACGAGGCCGACGCCGCGGATGGTGGGGGTGGGGGGAATGGTGGGGGG
>CAZGVW010000243.1:0-9758 GCA_964529265.1 uncultured Phycisphaeraceae bacterium | reverse complement strand
CCGAACGCGAACAGATCGGTGCGCGCGTCCACGGACTCGCCACGCGCCTGTTCCGGCGACATGTAGGCCGCGGTGCCCATGACCACGCCCGGTTGCGACAGCGTCTCGGCCGCGGTTTTTGTCGGCTGCGTCGCCACGTCTTCGGCGGAACCCTGGTCGGTCAGCTTGGCGAGTCCAAAATCCAGCACCTTCGCATGCCCGCGCGTGGTAACGAAGATGTTCGCCGGCTTGATGTCGCGATGGACGATGCCCTGCGCGTGCGCCGCGTCGAGCGCGTCGGCGATCTCGATGCCGAGCTCGACGACCCGGTCGAGCTCGAGCGGGTGTCCTTCGACGAGATGTTTGAGCGTCCGCCCTTCGAGCAGCTCCATGACGAGGAACTGCTGTCCCTCGTGCTCGCCGATGTCATGGACCGTGCAGATGTTCGGGTGGTTGAGCGCCGACGCCGCGCGCGCCTCGCGGCGGAAGCGCTCGGCGGCCGACGCGTCGCGCGACCAGTCCGGCGGCAGGAACTTCACGGCGACCTGCCGGCCGAGGCGGACGTCCTCGGCGCGGTAGACGACGCCCATGCCTCCCCCGCCGAGCTTTTCGAGGATCCGGTAGTGCGAGACGGTCTGGCCGAACATGGAAAATCGAATACTACGTGACTTCGCGACTACGATCGCCTGAGGAAGCCGGACTACCTCTGGAACGAAGAAGCCGAACGCCGGAACCAGGCCCTCGACCGGGGATCGCTGAGCAGCCGCTCTGCGGATGAAGGGTTTCGCGACGCCGAAAAGCGGATCTGACGGTGCGCGTCACGTTCAACGAGCTTGCCGAACTCGAGTTGGACGAGGCGATTCAGTATTACGACAGAAACGTGCTGGGCTCGGTGTGGCCTCGCCAACTCCCCATCCGACCATCGTCAGTCATGAGACAGGGTGAGGATGAGCACCGACGATTCGGTCGAACGAGCGAACGACTCGATTCTCATCTGTTGGCGCTGAAGCAACGCCGCAATCGATTCCGTTCCTGCATTGCCGACTTGCAGCCAGATGACCCATGGCGGCGAACCCTCGACGTAGCTTCGCTCGGGAAGGCAGTGTCTTTCGAGACGATCAGAAGGCCGTCGCGCCGCGCGAGTTGCCAGATCGCGTCGTCCGAGGCGGCCAGAAGCCCAACGTCCCGCACGTGGGCACTACCAGGAAATGTGGCGGTGAGATCTCTGACGAGCTTCGGACTGAGGTTCTCATCGAACAGGAGCTTCACACGTTCGACGTTGTGACGCGGCGTTCGCGCGCCGCCGCAAACGCCAGTGCTGCCCGAATATCCTCACGAGTGAGGTCAGGGAAATCGGCAAGAATCTGGTCCTCGCTCATGCCGCCGGCGAAGTACTCCAAGATGTCGTAAACCGTTATACGCGTGCCTCTGATGCACGGCTTGCCGCTTCGGATTGCAGGATCGACGGCGATCCGCTCTTGCCAGCTCACAGACAGGATTCTACTCCGCGAATCCAACATCCCATCCCATACCTGAATGGCTCAAGCGATAGGCGACGAGGCCGATGTGCGGACGACGGGCTCGCGCGTGACGTGCTGGATCAGCTTACCGGACGATCGGTAGCCCCTCGCGTCATCCACGCGTCATCCGCAGTGGCCTGACTCTGCTGAACGAGTCCCGGATTTCGGAGCGCGGCGCCCGGATGGCAAGGCGCGACGACCGAGAATACTCGAACGTATTTGAGGAAGGAGCAACGCAGCCAGCCGGGATGCCCCGCCCGAAAGCCGGTGCTTGATCAGGCGAGTCTGGCCACGAGGCCGAGGTCACGGGCCACAGCGGCGAGGCGCCGGTCGAGCGTCCAGAGCGACGCCCCTCGACGATGGCACTGGCGAGAAGGTGCGCGTCGATCCAGCCAATGCCGCGGCCGGAAAGGCGGCGCCGGTCGACGAGCGTCAGGGCTTCGCCGTGTGAGACCACTGGGGCCGAGAGACCGATTTGGCCGTAGCGCGTTCTGCTAGACTCCGCCCCATGCCTCGCGTCAATCGCATGGTCACGGCCGCGATAGCCCCGCTGGCGCTCGCGGCGTTCGTGCAGATGCCGCAGGCTGAGCCAGGCTTCACCAGCTTGTTCAACGGCAAGGACTTCACCGGATGGAAGCTCGCGAATCCGGAGTCGTTCCGCATCGAGGACGGCGCCATCGTGGCGAACGGCCGTGCCGGGCACGCGTTCTACGACGGTCCGTTCCGCGATCATGCCTTCAAGAACTTCGAGCTGCGCGTGGACGTCATGACGAGGGCCGGCTCGAACGGCGGGATCTACATCCTGACCGCCTTCCAGGAAAGAGGATTTCCGCTCAACGGCTTCGAGGTGCAGATCAACAACACGTACGCCGTCGATCCGGTGAAGACGGGCAGCCTCTATCACGTCGAGGACATCGGCAAGCCGCTCGCGAAAGACGATGAGTGGTTCACGATGGCGATCACCGTGAACGACATGACCATCAGCGTGAAGGTCAACGACGTGGACGCCATCACTTGGACGCAGCCGGCGGATTGGAAGGGAACGTTCCGCCCGAACGGCACGCCGGAGTTCCCTGAGCGCCGCATCGGCAATCCCGGGACGATTGCGCTGCAGGCGCACGATCCGAAGAGCACCGTGCTGTACCGGAACATCCGCATCCGGCCTCTCGATTGAGGTTCATTCATCACGCAGCAACGACGTCGACCCTCGGGCGCAAGTGATTGGCGCCGTGGTTCTCAGCGCGGTGGATCGACGAATCCCAGCGCAAACAGGAGCGCCTCGCGAACCTGCTGCATCGTCGACGCAGGCACCGAGCCGACGAATGTCCGCAGCCCGGCGCGCGGCACCGTGGCCACATGATGGAGGTTGATCGCCGACGGTTCCCTCAACCCCGACTCGGTCCCGACGACGACCTCGCTCGGCACGCCGCGAATGGTTGAGGTCACGGGGGCGACGGTGACCGTATGGAGGCGACCGATCATGTCCGGTCGTGTCAGCACGAGCACAGGCCGCTTCTTGTCCGGCTTGGGAAAGCTGAACAGCCAGATCTGACCGCGCCCTACTTCGGCCATTTCTGGGCTCCCAGCACCGGCTCGAATTCCTCCTTGCTGACCGGATGCCGCTCGTAGCCTTCATGGTCGCGACGGACGGCTTCTTCGTACTGTCGGGTGTGGATCCACAGCTCCAGGGCCGCGTTGATGGCCGCCGCGCGCGTGAGCCCTGCCCGACGTCGTTCCCGGTCCACCCGCGACAGCATCGCATCCGGTACTCTCACGGCGATCAGCCTAGACATACAGTGAGTATATCTTAGACGACATACAGATTTGCGCTCCGCGTGCGCGCGTTCTGCGCCACAATCATTCCTTCGCTTTCCCGAGAGGAGTCCCGTCATGCGCACCGCACTGCGACTCGCAGGCATCATCCTGCTCGCATCAACCGTCACCGCTCAGACAGCGCCGCCATACGCCGGCACGTGGAAACTGAACACCGCGAAGAGCGATTTCGGCCAGCTCACCGCCACCTACGAAGCCGAGCCCGGCGGCGGGTTCAAAGTCACGATGGACGGCGTCTCGTACACCTTCAAGATCGACGGCACGGAGTTCCCGACGCCGTGGGGCATCACCACGTCGTGGAAAGCCGTCGACGCCTCGACGTGGGAGTCCACCCAACGAACGGGCAGCACGCTGTTCAGCACCGACACCATCAAGCTCTCCGCAGATGGCAAGACGATGACGGTGGCGTCGAAAGTGGTGCAGGCGTCCGGAGGAACGGCGGACAACACGATGACGTTCACTCGCGTGTCGGGTGGGCCGGGTCTCGCGGGCACGTGGCGGGCCGCGAAGCTGTCGAGCAACGCGCCCGGGCTGATCGACGTGTCGGTGAAAGGCACGGATGGCATCGTCTTCAAGTCCGTCGATCAGAACGCGACGTGCGACGGCGCCTTCGACGGCAAGCCGCATCCGGCGACCGGACCGCTCTGGCCGGCCGGCTGGACGTGCACGTTCTCGAAGAGCGGCACGAACGGCTTCTCCGTCGCGTTCCAGAAGGACGGGAAACCGATGTACGCCTCGACGTTCACGGTGTCAGCCGACGGGAAGACGATGACGGAGGTCGGCGGCGCGACGAACACGAAGGAAAAGGTCACGGTGGTTTACGAAAAGCAGTAGGACGGCGGTTCTCGCCAGCGAACCGGCACCCGCGCCCGCAGCTCGTCGAACCAGTTGAGCATCACGCGGATCTCGGGCGTGAGCGCCTGGCCGCCGTCGTGGCGGACGTTGACGCGCGCCTGGTCGTCGGCATCGGCCTTGTCGAGACAGCAGTGCTTGAACTTGCGGCCGCTGCAGCCGGGACAGGGATCGTTGCGGCCGGGCTGGGGTGACATCGCGCGATCCCATCGCTGGTCGCCCGGGTGACGCCGGGGCATCGGCCCCGGCGTCAGGACTCATTCATGGCCGTTTCAGCGGCCGTTCACCCGGGGCGGTACCGCGCGCCATCGACGGCCGCTGTCCTCGCGAGATCCGAACGTCATCGATCCACCAGAGATCGGGCGCGACGGCAGACGCCGGCGGCGCGGTCGTGTCGAAGACGAACCTGAGGAACACGATTCGTCCGGCGTACTCGCCAAGATCCACGTCGACCGGCGACCAGTCGGCGGAGGGCGGCACGGTGAGGACCGTGTGCCACGTCGCGAAGTCATCGCTCACCTGCACGACGGCGGTGGACGTCTCGCTCACGAGCCGCGACTGAAAGCTCAGGCGGGCCGTGATCGCGTTGCGCAGATCCACCGGCTCGTCCCACAACAACTCCTGCACGCCGGCGTGCGATCCGATGGCGGCGTGGCCCAGCCCCGCGCCGCTCTTCGAGGCCTCGCGGCGTTGCGAGAACCCCCCCGTCGCCGGCGATCCGGGCGTGACCGGCGCACCAACGCGTGCCGCGGCGGCGCCCGCTGCCGCGGTGGTCGCCGACAGGGCGGCTGGCTCCAGGCATTCGGTTCCGACGATCGTGACGGCGGGCGTCTGCCGCACGGAGACGTTGTCGAGGCGTGCGTACGGATCGTCGAGCGTTGCTGGATAGATCGAGAGCGTCGTGGCGGTCCACGGTTCGGTCGTGAACGCCCGCATCTGGTAGGTCGAGAGCGGCTGTCCCGGCTCGATCCAGAACATGCAGGCGCCAAGGTCGGTGAAGTCGCCGTCGTGCAGCATCACGGTCACGCGCTTGCGCAGCGCGCCGCTGTTGCCGAGATCGAATCGCGCGGTCACGATCGCCGCCTGCGGCAGCGGCTGGGTGGTGTTCTGCAGCACGACGCCGGCCGGCGTGCCAGCCGGCCGCACGAACTCGAGCACGCCGGCGGCGGTGACCTGGGCCGTGATCTGGCCGAACAGCGTCCACGGCGCCAGGCCAGCGGCGAAGTCGCCGTTGGTCAGCAACTCAGGTCCGTCGGCGTTCGGGGCAGCCGCCGGGGCCAGCGGATCGACGCAGTACGTGGCGTCGGTCGGGCCCGTGGGATCCGGATAAAGGGAGACGTTATCGATCTGGTAGTACCCGCCGTCGCTCCCCGGCGTCGCGGCGTAGAAGTAGATGGCCGTGTTGGCCCAGGCCCGCGACGTGTGCGTCTGGATCCGGTAGCTCCGGAGCGGCGAGTTGGCCGGCAGCCAGAACGTGCACATCATGCGGTCGCTGAAATCGGTCGCGGTCAGCAGGACGCTGATACGTTTGCGCACGGTGCTGCTGTTGCCGAGATCGAACTGCGCCGTCAGCGGACTGAAGGCGCCGAGCGCAAGCCCCGTCTCCTGATACACCGTTGCCTGACTCGACTGCCCCGGCGCCGGCAGCCAGTAGAACTGGAGGACGCCGTTGGTCACGTTCGCGACGATGTGGCTCGCATCCGGCGTGGCGAACAGCTGCCACCCCGTGAGGCCGTTGTCGAACGTGCCGTTCGTAATCACATCGCCGCTCGGCGCCGGCACGATCGTCAGCGTGCCGAAGCCGAGGCTCGAAGCGAAGGGCCCGGTGGACGTGAACAGCGCCGCCACCTTCAGCGTCTGCGGCGTCGTGCCGCCCGGCAGCACGTAGGTCGCCGCCGCGGTGCCGTTGCTCACGGCCGCGGTGGCCGGCGTCCCGACGGGGATATCGGCGGCCGTGCGCACGTAGAACGTCACGGTGCCGCCGACCGGGGTGGGGCTCTGACTGGTCACCGTCGCCGTGAGCTCGACGTTCTGGGCCGTCGCCCGGAACGTGGCGGTCTTGGGGGCGACGGTGGTGATCGTCGCGGCCGGACTCGACCAGAGATCCGCCGGAATCGCGTACTCGTGCAGGAACTCCACGACCCGGAGCGCGTCGTTCGACGCGCTGACGAACGCCGGCATCACGGTGGCCGTCGGGGCCATCGGCCCGTTGATGTAATTGAGCCAGTCCAGCAGGTTGACGTTCGTCGGCGCCCAGACGCCTCCCGCCGGCTGCAGCACGAAGACGAACGTCGAGAACCAGTCGGTGCGCAGGTAGCTCGCCGGTGAGAAGTCGACGAACCGTTCGTCGGCCGGCGGCGGCAGACCCGGCGCGGCCGGCGCGATGTTGCCGTTCTCATCGCGGATGAGCGCGGGCACCGTGTTGAGCGTCGCGACCGTGTCCAACGTGTCCTGGGTGATCTTCAGGATCCGATTCAGGTACTGCGCGAGATCGGGTGTGACGTGACCCGTCTTGTCGGCCGCGGCGGCGAGGAACGCCGCTGACAGAAAGAAGTCGGTCGCGGTGAGCGGCTGCGGCGCGACACACGCCGGGTTCACGGCCACCCCCGAGAAGCAGTCGCTGCTCGACGCGCTCGGCAGGAGCGCGGCGACGCCCGGGCCGAAGAACTTCCCCCAGTCGGCGGCGTCGAGCGCCGGGTGGTAGACGGTGCCTTCATTGGGATCGCCGCCGGGAGTGGTGTCCACGTCAAGCGGATCGGTCTGGATGTGGCCGTACTTCATCAACCGGCGGTAGGTCGACATGTTCTCCAACGGCGAGTCGACGGTTTTCCAGGTGACGCAGTCGCCTAGCGCGGTGCAGTCGGTGCCGAGCCTGAGCCGGCCGCTGGCCTCGAGCATCACGGTCTCCGACGCCTTGATCCCCAGAATCATCTCGTCGAAGTGCATGCGAAGGTTGATGTCCCGGGTGCGCGCCGAGCTGAGCCGGCCGAAATAGTCGACTTCGATCATGGCGTTGGCGAAGGCCGGATCCGGATCGCAGCTTTGCGGCAGGAACGGGATCTCCGCGCCGGTCGCGTCGACGGGAATGGGACAGTACGCGATGCCGGGCACGTCCCCCGGCAGCAGCACGTCGCGCTTCTGCAGGATCGGCTGTCCCGTGGCCGGGTCGCGCTTGATGTGAAACAGGTCGCCGAACAGGTCGCCGGTGCCGGCGCCGCCGCCTTGCGCCAGCGTCGATCCAGAACTCCAGGCCGCGACGGCGATGATGAGGGCGACCGCGACCGCGCGCGCGATGAAGCCGGCTGAGCACAGAGGTGCGTGACGTCTGGGCGACATGGTGATCCTCCAGTGCCCCGTCTCACGGTTCTCGGCTTCGCGGTTGGAACCCGACCCGCCAGGTGGTTCCGACCGCGAAATCCGCGGCGCCGTCGGTCAGGCCGACATCGACCGAGACGCCAAACGCGGCGGCCGGGCTGAGCACACGAAGCATGGCGACGCTCAGCTGAACCGGCCCGGCAAACCCCTCGGTCGCCGACGAGGCGCCGCTCACCGAGACGATGCCCGACCAGCGCGAGCGTCCATCGAGCACCCGGCCGTAGCCGATGTAGAACGCGGGCACGTTGCGGTAGTCGATCTCGGACGGATCTCCGAGGATCCAGTAGGTCAGATCGGCGAGCACGGAGTTGCGGCCGCGGAACCTCGACACGGAGGCGCCGATAGCGACATCCGGCTTGCCCGAGCTGAACCCGTCTCCGACGCTCGCGACCGGCACCTTGACCGCGCCGCTGAGGCGCACGGAAGTGTCACGCAGAGGAGTCCGCCAGACCTGTGCATCCAGCCGTACGATCGGGTCGGACAGACCAGACTGCCATCCGGTTTCCACGGGGCCCAGTTCGGCGTCGGTCCAGCGCGACTGCTGCGCGATGACGGGTATCGTCACCGAACCGCGCAGGCGGCCGCGCTCGACCTCGAGGCTCGTGAAGAGGTAGACCGCGTCGGTCCGTTCTCCCTCCGCCGTCTCCGCCCTGACGAAGTACAGCGAGCCCATGTACCCGACTTGCGCCGACGCCGCCACCGCCCAACCGAGGGCGGCCATGGCCAGGACGACGACCCGCTGCCGCGCGCGCAAGACGCTGCCGTCCATGGCGGGCCTACCGGGCGTGGAGCCGATTCTGGATCCGCTCGATCGCGTTCAGCATCTCTTGCATGCCGTCGCCGACCGCTGAGCTGTGGAGCCGCAGGCGATCCATGTCCTGCTGCATGTCGCGGTCCTGCAGCAGGGTGCGGTCCTGCAGCATCTTGTGGAGCTGATCCATCGTGCGCCGGGTCTCGCGCGCCTGCGCGCCGACCGCGTCGCACAGCTGCTGCAGCAGCCGCAGCTGGTCGCGATTCTGATCGCGGGCCTGTGACATCTGCTGCGTCATCGCGCGGGACATGTCCTGCGCCCGCAGCGCGATCTGCTCCATCCGCCGCGCCTGCTGCTGCACGTGCTCCAGCATCTGCTGCTGGCTCATCTGCTGCTGCTGGCGCGCCTGCTGTTGCTGCGGCGGCGGCTGGCCACCGCGCTGCTGGGTGAGGACGGGGCCAGCGAAGACGATCGCCGCCAGCCCCAGTACCAGCAGGATCTCGTGACGATAGTGCGAAGTCATGCTCTACCTCCTCCTTGACAGACTCACTGACGGCCGATCCGTGACAGGGCCCGGCGCATCAGAATCGGTTCGCACTGGCTGCGACGGCGGCCACCACCTGCGAGCCGTGGAAGGCGACGCCGCGAAGGCTCACATCCAGCAGGAGGGGCACCGGATCGGGGAGCTACGACTGATGGGTCACCGCTGAAACATTGGAGAGCAAGTCATGTTCCGCCCGGCGCCGAGCGGCCAGCCGGGGGAACGCCTGGCCTCCAGTACGGCATCGCCGCAAGACGGCGAGGCATTGAGGAAATCTCCGCGGCTGACGCAGAGGTTTTCGCAGCGAGCGCGGCCGGATCGTCACGCGCTCGGCGCCTGCGCCAGGCGGTGCGGGCAGCCGATCAGAACGCGACGCTGGCGGTGCTGCTGAACAGCGGCGTCAGCGAACCGGCACCCGCGCCCGCAGCTCGTCGAACCAGTTGAGCATCACGCGGATTTCGGGCGTGAGCGCCTGGCCGCCGTCGGACACGCTCACTGCCCGTCTCGCAGCCGCAACAGCCACAGCGTCGTCTTGCCGCCGCCCGCGGCGCTGAACAGGAGATGCTCGGAGTCCGGCGACCACGATTCCGGCACGTGCGCGACGCCCGCCTCCGGTCTGGTCAGCCGCGCGCCGCCCCGCTGCCGTCCGCGCGCTGCATGAAGACGCCGAGATCGCCCTCGCGATCGGACTGGAACGAGAGGCGCGACGAGTCGGGCGACCACACCGGGTGGCGGTTCTGTCCGACGAGCGTAACGTTGCGCATCGAGCTGCCGCCCGACAAGGCGTACACCCACACGCCCGCGCGGCCGCCCTGCGCGAGCTGAAAGGCGATCGACTTGCCGTCGGGCGACGCGCGTGGGTAGTCGTAGCTGCCCGCACGCAGCGGCAGCGCCGTCAACGTGCCGG
>CAZGVW010000242.1:0-4749 GCA_964529265.1 uncultured Phycisphaeraceae bacterium | reverse complement strand
GCGAGAGATGAGGGCGTGGTGTTGCAGTGATCGAGATGTCGCTTCATCGATTCCTGGACGAAGGCGGGGGATGGGCTGACGCCGCCGTTGTTGAGGTTGATGATGGAGCGATCGACGGTGAAGGCGAGTGCGATGTCGCGCCAGAGGTCTTCGTTGCGCGCGGCCCCGGAGGTGTCGCCCCCGGAATCTGCGGAACCGAGCGCGAATGCCGGGATGCGCTTCGCGGCGGCAAGGGCGCGTGAGATGCGCGTGGGGTCGAGGGTTGGGGGCGCGGCGGCGAAAGCGGCGGCGCCGGCGGGGAGGGCGAGGGCGGCGGCGCCGATGAACTCGCGGCGTGTGGGGTGCATGCGGGTGACCTCCGAGTGGGCGGCAGTGTAGTGGAGGCGGAATACGGAATACGGAATACGGGAGGCGAGTCGTCTGTCGTTCGGGGGTCTTTGGTGAAGTCGATGTTGCCTCCCTCCGGCAGAGGGGGTCGTCGGTGGCGTCGCGAGGCGCGGCGCCGTCTTTGCGCGATGAGCCGTGCGAGCGAGAGCGTGCGGGTCGGCGTAGGCTGGAGGGGCATGAAAGCGGTGAGCGCGAGGTCGGAGCGATGAAGCGGACATTGTGGAAGGGTCTTGCGCACGTTGAGCCGGTTCCCGGGAATGACGGATTCGGATGCGACGAGCCGTGCCGGGCGTATGTGAACATCGTCGGCGCTGCGGCGAGCGAGAAGGGCTTTGAGGAGGGTGTCCGGACGTTCTGCGAGGAATGGGGGTTCACCCTGCTGGAGCTCGAGGATGTCGCGTCGGTTGTTGAGCGGCGGGAGCGCAGCGAGGTGCGACGTGTGGCGCGAGCGATCTCGGCGGAGCAGCCTTTCGGGTTCGGTGAGTTCAGTGTGTATTCGGTTGATGCGGAAGGTGAAGAGGGTGATGCGGGCGAGGGCTGACGACGAGGGACGGGTCATTCGGTGGGTTGAGCGGTGTTGATGGTGCGTGAGCGCAGAGGGAACCGACCGCCGGCGGAGGTGTGACGCGCGGTGGGGGCCTCAGGCGGTTCGGCATAGCCACGCAGAGCCGTGGCCATGCCACCCGAGACAGATGCGCGGCGCGAGGGCGCCGGCATCAGATGTCGAACGTCTGATCTCGTTGGGGGAGATCCACCTGCATGCCGTGGAGTGTGGTGAGGCGTTCGCGGAGGGCTTCGCGGGCGGTGTTTTCGCCGTGGTTGAGAAAGACGCGTGGGCGCGAGGCGGGGGTGAAGGCGGAGGCCCATTTCAGGAGGTCGCGTTGACCGGCGTGTGCGGAGAGGCCGCCGAGCGTGTGGATGGAGGCGCGCACGACGACGGGGTCGCCCATCACGCTCACGCGGCGTGCGCCATCGACAAGCGCGCGGCCGAGTGTGCCCGCGGCCTGGAAGCCGACGATGACGACGCGTGTCTGAGGCTTCCAGAGGTTGTGCTTGAAGTGGTGCAGGATGCGCCCGCCGGTGCACATGCCGGAGGCGGCGATGACGACCACGCCGCCATCGAGGGCGTTGAGCCGCTGCGAATCCTGCATGCTGCGGGTGAACTCGAGGTTGGGGAAGTCGAGGGGGGATAAGCCGCGGTGGATGAGGGCCCAGGACTCGTCATCGAAGGCTTCGCGGTGTCGGGCGTAGAGGGCGGTGGCGGAGGTGGCCATGGGGCTATCGATGTAGACGGCGGTGTCGGCGGCGATGCGGCCTTCGCGGCGGAGCGCGCCGAGGTGGTAGATGAGGGACTGTGTGCGGCCGACGGCGAAGGCGGGGATGAGGATCTTGCCGCCGGTTTCGCGGGCGGAGGCGAGGATGGCGGCGAGTTCATCGAGCGTATCGGCGAGGGGTTTGTGGTCGCGATCGCCGTAGGTGGATTCGAGGATGACGGCGTCGGCCTTGTGGAGGAGGGCGGGATCGCGCATGAGCGCGGCGCCGGCGGGGCCGATATCGCCGGAAAAGACGATGGTGCGCTCCGAGCCGCCTTCGCGCACGGTGAGTTCGACGATGGCGGCGCCGATGATGTGGCCGGCGTCGTGGAAGCGCGCGGTGACGCCGGGCGCGACGGTGAATGATTCGCTGTAGTTGCGGGGTCGGAGGAAGGGGAGGGCGCGCTCGACGTCTTCGATGGTGTAGAGCGGGCCGGCCTCCCTGCGGCCGAGGCGCTGTCTGCGGCGGGTGAGTCGGGCGGCGTCCTGCGATTGAACGGAGGCGGAATCGCGGAGCATGATGCCGGCGAGGTCGCAGGTGGCGCTGGTGGCGTGGATGGGTTTGGCGAAGCCGAGGCGCGGCAGGAGGGGGAGGCGGCCGCAGTGATCGATGTGAGCGTGGGTGAGGACGACGGCGTCGAGGGATTTCGGATCGAAGCGCGGGGCGCGGAAGTTGCGGCGCTCGGCGCCGGGCGCGCCCTGGAAGAGGCCGAAATCGACCAGGAAGCGCGCATCGACGGTTTCGACGAGCGTGCAGGAGCCCGTGACTTCGCCCGCGGCGCCGAAGAAGGTGAGGCGCATCACGCTTTTCCGGGTGAGGCGGTGAGGAGGACGACGCCGGCGAGGATGAGGGCGACGCCGGCGGCTTTGCGCGCGGTCATGGGCTCCTTGAGGATCATCCAGCCGAGGACGACGGCGACGGCGGGGGCGAGGGCGAAGGCGATGGGCTTGACGCGGGAGATCTCGCCGAGGTTGAGGGCGGTGTAGAAGAAGATCATGGCCGCGGCGCCGGCGACGAGGCCGGAGCCCAGGATGAGTTTGAGGAGCGTGGAGGCGCCGGCGCGGGGCCAATCGGCGGGCTCGGCGCGCATGACGTGGACGGCGAGGAGGTAAGCGACCCAGCGCGCAGGGAGGGCGACGGTGGAGCGGATGGTGATGGCGGTGATGGGCCCGACGCGGCCGGTGTGGAGGACGGACTTGGTGAAGAGTTCACCGACGCCCCAGCAGAGCCCGGCGAGCACGGCGAAGAGAGCGGCTTTCATGGCGGTGAGCGTACAGCGGAGTGGAGTTCACCACAGGAGAAGAGAAGAGTTCACCACAGAGGCACAGAGGACACAGAGGAGGAAGAGGAAGAAGGAATGTGGTAGGTGGAATGTGGAATGTGGGGAGGGAATACGGAATACGGAATGCGGAATGCGGAATGCGGAATGCGGAATGCGGAATGCGGAATGCGGAATGCGGAATGCGGGGGAACAGGCGAGCGATTCGCGATTGCGCGGGGGATCCTCTCTTTCCACACTCTTTTCTGCTTTCTCTTGCCTTTCTCTGTGTTCTCTGTGCCTCTGTGGTGAACTCTTCCCGCGGCCACGGCGCAGGTTGACGCGGCGGGTTGGGGGGGACATCAATTGGGTGTGGCGGAGAACGGAATGGAGGCTGACATGGCGGGCGGCGAGATGGCGATGAAGGCGGCGGGGGCGGGGAGGAATCATGGGGCGGGGGAGTTGCCGGAGAGGATGCTCATCGGCGGGGAGTGGGTGTCGGCGGCGGGCGGGCGCACGTTTGACGTGACGAACCCGGCGACGGACGAGGTGCTGGCGCGCGTGCCGGATGGGGGCGTGGCGGAGACGCGGCAGGCGATCGCGGCGGCGCACGGGGCGTGGCCTGCGTGGCGCGGGCTGGCGGCGCAGGAGCGATCGAGGGCGATCCGGCGGCTGGCGGTACTCATGGTGCGCGACCAGGAGCGGCTGGCGCGGATCATGACGCTGGAGCAGGGCAAGCCGCTGATCGAATCGCGCGGGGAGATCGCGTATGCCGCGAGTTTTCTGGAGTGGTCGGCGGAAGAGGCGAAGCGGGTGTACGGCGAGACGGTTCCGGCTTCGAGCGCGGAGAAGCGGATCCTGGTCTTGAAGCAGCCCGTGGGTATTTCGGGGGCGATCACGCCGTGGAACTTTCCCGCGGCGATGATCACGCGGAAACTGGGTCCGGCGCTGGCGGCGGGGTGCGTGATGATCGTGAAGCCGGCGGAGGCGACGCCGCTTTCGGCGCTGGCGATCGGGGCGCTGGCGATCGAGGCGGGGTTGCCCGCGGGCGTCGTGAACATCGTGACGGGAGACGCGAAAGCGATCGGCGGGGAGTTCTTCGCGAACGACGCCGTGCGCAAGGTGACGTTCACCGGCTCGACGGAGGTAGGGCGGATTCTGATGAAGCAGGCGGCGGAGCGGATCGTGCGGCTGTCGCTGGAGCTGGGCGGGCATGCGCCGTTCATCGTGTTCGAGGATGCGGACATCGAAGCGGCGGTGAAGGGCGCGGTGGCGAGCAAGATGCGGAACATGGGTCAGACGTGCATCTGCGCGAACCGGTTCCTGGTGCAGGAGGGTGTGCGCGAGGAGTTCACGTCGCGGCTGAAGGCGGCGATGGAGGGGCTGAAGATCGGGAACGGGCTGGAGGAGGGTGTGCGCGTGGGGCCGCTGATCGATGATGCCGCGGTGGAGAAGGTTGAGGCGCACGTGGAGGATGCGCTGTCGCGCGGGGCGCGGCTGCGCACGGGCGGGAAGCGGGCGGCTGCGGGGAACGGATTGGCGAAGCGGTTCTTCGAGCCGACCGTTCTGGAGGGTGTGACGGGGGAGATGCTCGTCAGCCGCGAGGAGACGTTCGGGCCTGTGGCGCCGGTGCGGGGGTTCAGGGACGAGCGCGAGGCGGTGGAGATGGCGTACGACTTTTCGTACGTGCTGGCGGCTTATTTGTACAGACGGGACGCATAGCGGCTGATTACGGTGGCGGAGGCGGTGGTGTATGGCGTTGTGGGGGCGAGCGGTGCGCTGCGCTCGGC
>CAZGVW010000241.1:0-17072 GCA_964529265.1 uncultured Phycisphaeraceae bacterium | reverse complement strand
GCCGCGCCGCGTGCCTCTCCAACGTCCGCCAGTCCGGCCTCGACATCCTTCAGCACGCATCATCCAACGACGACCTCATGCCCGCGCCCAGGAGGGGCGAAACCGAGACCTACCCCGGCTGGCAGGGCTTCAACGGCCGCCCCGTCACGCCCTCGCTCTTCGGCTACGCGCAATGCGGCGACCTCGTCGCCCGCGCCCCATACATGGATTGGGTCACGCGCTGGCCCATGCTCCTAGCGGCGGGCGGCGCCGCAGGCGGCGCCGCGTGGACGTGCAGCGGCCATGCAGCAACGTCCGCCGAGGACGCCCCCTCCCCGCAGTGGCCGTCTCCCAAACCCTCCGAAGCCGCGGCATGGGCCGCGCTCATCGGCGCCGCGACGCCGCTTCACACCGCGTACTGGTATTCGAGCGCCTTCCTCGCCTCGCCGGAGTTCTTCATCAGCGGACAGCACCGCCTCGATGACTTCGGCCCCCAGCGCCTCGCCAACGTGCGACACCCGTCAGCGAAGGTCGTGCTCAACGAGGAAATCGTTCATCACCGCTTCGGCGCTCCGGAGTCTCCTTGGCGCATGACCCCACCCGCGGGCGTCGTCTTCTTCGCCGATGGCCACGCCGAGCACCGCGACTACACGGAGTGCCTCAACACGCACCCCGCGCTCACGCCCGAAGGCATCCTCGGGCGCGATTTCTGATCTGAATCATGCGCAACCGTCTCACCTGGCATACGCGACTGCTCGGAGCGACGGCCCTGGCCGTCTTGTCGCTCGGCCTCCTCGCCTATGTCTGGTTCACGCGCCCCGCCCCGTCGGTCTGGGCGATCCGCCCCCGCCTCCCATCCCCGCGCCCACCGTCGATGTCACTGAGCGCCCTTCGACCGAAATCGTCGAGGAGATCCGGCGCCGAGCCGCGGCGGACCTGGAGCAAGCCGGCATCCCGCCGGAAGTCGCCCGCGGCGTGAGTGACCTCGCCGCGGCGTACGTCGAGTCATGGCTCACGCGCGATTTCCTCGCCTACGACCGCCTCATGAACAGCATCGGCATGACGCTGAGCCCCGTCGCCCGCGGCTATCTCACTCAAGTCGCGCCCGCCTCATTCCAGGGTGAAACCCACCCCGATTGGAAGGCGGCGCCTGAAGTCGAACTCCTGAGCCTCCTCTGGTCTCATCCCGAGTGGCGCGGCGCGGAGATCGTGCGCATCGATACATCGCGCGCCTCCGCCGGCACTGGTCTTGCCATGTCAGTGGAGCTCACCGCGCGAGGCTCGAACTCGCAGAGCAGCCTGTACAACTGTGATGCGCGAAGAGCAGCGCTCAGAGCGCACAACGCCAAGGAAGAGGGCGCCGGCGCCGCTTGGGTCATGTTCCCCGCCACACTCCGCGGCGTCGGGAAGTTCGAGGGCGAACGGACGCTCCTCATCCGCCTCAATTTCGTCTACCGTGGCGGCCAGTGCTTCCCGATCCGCCTCGATTGGATTGGCGACGACTACCGGCCCCGCCTCCTCTTCTGACGGTGCCCACAGACCCCGGACGGCGCCAGCCCCCACCCCGGCGTCCGCCCCCCGGGTTCCCCATCTTGACGACCCCCGCGCCCCCGCCGTATCCTCACCAATTCAGTGGACCCCGTCCCGCCTGAAACGGGGCGGTCACAAAGGAACGATTCCTTATGCGCACGGCCCGCGACAATGCTCGGTAAAGCCCGGACACCCTGGCTCTGCCGAACCGCAGGATTCCCCGCCTCGCCCGGCGGCCGGAGTACGCCAATGACCTGAGCAGGATGCACAGGTCGAATCCGGCCCCGCCAGCGGCCTCCCTCCCCTCCCAGGGGATCAGGGGGCTCCAGGGGGTCCCCCGCGGACCACGCGCGTCTTGGACGTTCGTGGTTTTTCCGTTTTTTGACCC
The DNA here is from genome assembly GCA_964529265.1 of uncultured Phycisphaeraceae bacterium. Classification (GTDB taxonomy): domain Bacteria; phylum Planctomycetota; class Phycisphaerae; order Phycisphaerales; family UBA1924; genus CAZGVW01. Next base: position 15,175 of record CAZGVW010000241.1, on the reverse strand, counting down.
CTTTCGCCTTTTTCTCACCAGATTCCGACATCCCGACAACCAGACAACTCAGCCGGCGCGGTGCGATACACCCCGCCGAGCGCCAGACCGCCGGAGCCGAAACGAATGAACACCCAGGAAATGATGCGCATCGTCGATTCGATCGCACGCGATAGAAACGTGGAGCGCGATGTCCTCCTCCAGGACCTCGAACTCGCGATGGTCTCCGCCGCGCGGCGGCACTTCAACACGCTCGACACCGAGGAGTTCAAGTGCGAGGTCGATCGCATCACCGGGCAGATCACCCTCTTCCGCCACGGCGAGCCCCTCCAGATGCCGCCCGAGGCCTTCGGCCGCATCGCCGCCCAGACCTTCAAGCAGGTCATGATCCAGAAGTTCCGCGAGGATGAGCGCACCAGCCTCTACGAGGAGTTCTCCAAGCGCGTCGGCGAAATCGCCACCGGCGCCGCGCAGCGCTACGAAGGCGGCGCGCTCGTCGTCACCATCGACCGCGCCGAAGGCTTCATGCCCCGCTCCGAGCAGATCCCCGGCGAGCAGTTCCAGCCCGGCGACCGTATCCGCTGCCTCATCCTCGATGTCCGCGACGTCGGCAACCAGGTCAAGATCGTCCTCTCCCGCAGCCACCCCGATTTCATCAAGCGCCTCTTCGAGGTCGAGGTCCCCGAAGTCTCCGAGCGCGTCATCGAAATCAAGGCCATGGCCCGCGAAGCCGGCTACCGCACCAAGGTCGCCGTCTCCTCCATCGACTCGAAAGTCGACGCCGTCGGCGCCTGCGTCGGCGTCCGCGGCAGCCGCATCAAGAACATCGTCGATGAACTCAACGGCGAGAAGATCGACATCGTGCGCTGGAACGAATCCAGCCAGGTGCTCATCCAGAACGCCCTCAAGCCCGCCGAGGTCGCCGAAATCAGCCTCTGCTTCGAACTCGGCCGCGCCACCGTCGTCGTGAACGACGATCAACTCTCCCTCGCCATCGGCAAGCGCGGCCAGAATGTCCGCCTCGCCGCCCGCCTCACCGGCTGGGACATCGACATCCTCACGCCGCCCGAGTTCAACAAGGGCCTCGAGATCATGGCCGAAACCCTCGAAGGCCTCGAGGGCGTCACCGAGGAGGCGCTCGATCGCCTCGCCGCGCTCGGCTTCGTCAGCGTCTTCGATGTCGAGGAAGCCGGCGCCGAAGTCCTCGCCGAAGAACTCGAAGTCTCCGCCGAAGTCGCGGATCTCATGGTCTCCAAGGCCTCCGAACGCGCCAAGATCGTCGCCGAGCAGCAGGCCAGGGAGAAGGAAGAGTCCGAGCGCCGCCGCGCCGAAGAGGAGGTCGCTGCACGCCAGCTCCTTTCCGGCCAGTACGAAGGCCCGCTCTCCGGCGATGTCGCCGCCGCGGCCATCCTCTCCGCCGGACTCGGCGGCGACGCTCCCCCCCGCGAGCCCCGCGAAATCGCCACCGACCCCGAAGTCCTGGAGCGCGTCGCCGGCAAGGCCGATGCCCGCGCCGAAGCCATCCTCAGCGGCGCCGAAGTCGCCGAGTTCGATTCCGAAGAGGAACCCCAGCCCGAAAGCGCCCGCGAAGAGCCCGATCCCGGCTACGACCCCGATGAAGCCGGCGAGTTCCCCGCCGAGAGCGATAACGATCCCACGCAAGGCGCCGAAGTCGTGCAGGGCGCCATCGACGAAGTCCTGAAGAAAGGCGCACGCGCCAACTCACCCTCCGACGACAACTGATCCGGCGCCGCCGCATCGTTCATGAATCATCGCCGCCTTCAGCGTGAAGTCGGCGCTCGAGCCACTGCGAGAGAGAAACAGCGTCAGGCCGGCAGTCCCAACTGAAGCAGCCGCAAATATGGCAAAACGAGTCTTCGAGATCGCGAAAGAACTGGGTGTCTCGTCCAAGGCCATCCTGGAGAAGTGCCAGGCCGAGGGCGTCCCCAACATGAACAACCACATGTCCAGCGTCTCCGCGGGACTCGAAGCCACCGTGCGCGAATGGTTCAGCGACAGCGCCGGCGGCGGCACCGCCGTCGAAACCGCGCCCCACGTTGACCTCGAATCCGTCCGCGTCGCGCCCCCGCGCGCCCGCGCGCGCAAAGCCGGGGCCAAGGGCTCCACCGCCCTCGCCGAGCCCCCCGACGAAGCCGCCCCGCCCGATGACGAGTCAGTTCCCCAGGCGCCCGCCCGCGAGCACCACGCGCCGCCTCCGCCTCCCGTTCGCCCCGTCGCCCCCGAGCCTTCAGCCGCCCCCCCCGCACCCGCCGCCCCGGCCCCGGACCGCGCCGCGCCGTCGCCTCCGCCCGAGCCCGAGCAGCCCCGGCGCATCGAGCCCCCCGCGGCGGCGCCGGAGCCTCTGCGCCCCGCCGCCTCCGCCCCGCCCACGCGCCACGAGCCCGCCAGGACCGCGCCCGGCCCGGTCATGAACGTCCCCTCCCGACCCAATGTCGTGAAGCCCGCCGGCCCGCGCCTCCAGGTCACCAAGCCCGCACAACTCTCCGGCCCCAAGATCGTCCGCGTCGAAGCCCCGGAAGCCGTGCCCGCCGGCCGCCCGCGCCGCGGCCCGGAGGGTGGTGGCGGCGGCATCACCACAAGCCGCGGACCCCGCTCCGGCGCAGGCGTCGGCGCGCGAGGAGCGCCCGGCGAAGGCGGTGAGGAAGGCGGCCGCGCCCGCCGCAACAAGCGCCGCGCCCCGGCGGGCGCCGGCGGCGCCCCAGGCGCCGGTCGCCGCACAGGCGGTGGCGGCGGTGGCGGCGGACGCCCCGAGGGCGACGCCGCGGCCGCCGGCGCATGGCGCGAGCAGGATCTCGTCGAACGCGAAGCCCGCCTCTCCCGCGCCGGCGGCTTCCTCCGTCAGCGCCGCCGCGATCTCAAGCGCAAGGAGGGCGTCGCCGGCGAGCGCGCCACCTCCGCCGCGCAGACCGGCGGCGCCGTCGCCATCACCGCGCCCTTCACCATCAAGGACCTCTCCGCCGCCACCGGCGTCAAGGCCTCCGAGATCATCAAGAAGCTCTTCATGCAGGGCGTCATGGCCACCGTCAACTCCGGCATCGAAGCGGCGAAGGCCCAGGAGATCATGATCGATTACAACATCGATCTCCAGGTCCAGGAAGCCAGGTCCGCCGAAGAAGTCGTCCGTCAGGAGTTCGCCAAGCGCGAAACCATCGACGAGCGCCCGCGCAGCCCCGTCGTCACCATCCTCGGCCACGTTGACCACGGCAAGACCTCGCTTCTCGATCGCATCCGCAACGCCAAGGTCGCCGAAGGCGAAGCCGGCGGCATCACGCAGGCCACCAGCGCCTTCCGTGTCCCCGTGCGCGTCGGCGAAGAGCAGAAGCACATCGTCTTCCTCGATACCCCCGGCCACGAGGCCTTCACCTCCATGCGCGCCCGCGGCGCACGCCTCACCGATATCGTCGTCCTCGTCGTCGCCGCCGATGACGGCGTCATGCCCCAGACCGTCGAATCCATCAGCCACGCCAAGGCCGCCGGCGTCCCCATCGTCGTCGCCCTCAACAAGATCGATAAGCCCGAAGCCACCGACGGCAACATCCAGAAAATCTTCGGACAACTCGCCGAGCAGGGCCTCAACCCCGCCGAATGGGGCGGAGACACCGAAGTCGTCCGCACCAGCGCCGTCAAGGGCGTCGGCATCGAGCAACTCCTCGAGACCCTCGACTACCAGGCCCAACTCCGCGAGTTCAAGGCCGATTTCGGCGGCCCCGCCCGCGGAACGGTCATCGAATCCCGCGTCGAGGAAGGCCGCGGACCCGTCGCCAACATCCTCGTCCAGGACGGCATCCTCAAAGTCGGCGATTTCATCGTCGCTGGACGCGCCTATGGCCGCGTCCGCGATATCACCACCGACCGCGGCGAGCGCGTCCGCGAGTCCGAGCCCGCCAACCCCGTCCAGATCTCCGGCCTCGACGAACTCCCCGACGCCGGCGATAAGTTCTACGTCGTCGATTCGCTCAAGAAGGCCCAGGAGGCCGCCGAGCAGCGCCGCCATCGTGATCGCGAGCGCGAACTCGCCCAGCCCAAGGTCACCCTCGAATCGATGTTCAGCCAGATGGAGGCGGGCAAGGTTCAGGAACTGCTCGTCGTCATCAAGGCCGATGTCCAGGGCTCCGTGGACGTCCTCCGCAAGTCCGCCGAGGACATCGCCGGCGAACTCGTCAAGGTCCGCGTCCTCCACGCCGCCGTCGGCGGCATCACCGAGTCGGACATCCTCCTCGCCGATGCGTCAAACGCCATCATCATCGGCTTCAACGTCATCCCCACCGGCCGCGCACGCCAGCTCGCCGAGCAGAAGGGCGTCCAGATCCGCTCCTACCAGGTCATCTACGACATCGTGGACGACCTGAAGAAAGCCGCGGAAGGCCTCCTCGCCCCCGAAATCCGCCAGGAAGTCCTCGGCCACGCCGAAGTCCGCCAGGTCTTCCGCATCTCCAAGGTCGGCGCCGTCGCCGGCTGCTACGTCACCGATGGAACCATCGAGCGCAACGCCCTCATCCGCGTCACCCGCGGCGGGATCGTCATCGAGAACGATCGCGTCCTCGAGCAGCTCAAGCGCTTCAAGGACGATGCGAAAGACGTCCGCGCCGGCCAGGAATGCGGCATGAAGATCGTCGGCTACGACGACATCAAGGACGGCGACGTGCTCGAGTGCTACCGCAAAGTCGAGGTCCGTCGCACCCTGTGAGAGGATCGGCTTTGAGCGTTGCCATTTTCGCTTTGTGCTTTCCCATCATGCTCATCGCCGTGCTCCAGTTCGAACTCCTGATCCACGACGCCCACTCCATCAAGGACAAGCGCCGCGTCGTGAAATCCGTCAAAGACCGCCTCCACCGCGAGCACATGGTCTCCGTCGCCGAGATCGCCGCGCTCGAGAACCCCGCCCTCGCCGTCATGGGCCTCACACTCGTCTCCAACTCCGCGCGCCACGCCGGCTCCGTGCTCGACAAGATCATCCACAAGCTCCGCGCCCTCCACGACGCCGAACTCGGCGAACTCCGCCGCGAAATCCTCCGCGGCTCCCACATCGCCGAAGAGCCGTGGGATGGCCCCGATGAAGATTCCGCGCCTCCCGACGCCGCCGCCGACCCCGACGCAGGCGCCGCCGCAGACCCCGCCCGCATCCACAAGGGAGGCGCCTCGTGAGCCACCGCAACGAGCAGATCGCCTCCGTCCTCCACCGCGCCATCCAGCAGACCCTCGCCAAGGGCCTCGCCGATCCCCGCATCCGCGGCGTCATCACCATCACCGGCGTCAAACTCTCGCCCGATGCCCGCACCGCCGCCGTCAGCGTCTCCATCATCCCGGAGGAGCACGAGCGCCTCACCATGCACGGCCTCCAGAGCGCCGCCCGGCACATCCGCCGCAACGTCGGCGAACTCGTCGATATGGCCGTCGTGCCCGACCTCAACTTCAAACTCGATCGCTCACTCAAGGCCCAGGCCGCCGTGATCCAGTCCATCGCCCAGGCCAGCGCCGAACTCGATTCCCGCGCCGCCCAGGCCCGCGCCGCCCAGCCGCCGCGCGACGCCGCCGCGCCCGATCCGGAGAACCCGCAGTGACCGCGACGTTGAACCACGCCGAGCGCCTCGCCGCACTCCTCAAACGCCTCGCCGCGCGGCGCAGGCCCGCGCCCCCCGCCGTCCCCGCCGATCCCGATCCCATCCACCACTTCCTCTACTCCTACCTCCTCTGGGAGTGCGCAGCGCCCAAGGCCGATCTCGCCAAGAAGCGCATCGATGCCTCCGTCGTCGATGTCAACGAACTCCGCGTCTCCCTCCCCGCCGAGATCGCCTTCATGCTCGGCGAGCGCTACCCCCGCGTCGAAGAGCGCGCCGCCCGCATGCGCGCCTCCCTCAACGATGTCTACCAGCGCTTCCACGCCGTCACCCTCGAGCCCCTCGTCAAGATGAACAAGCGCGAAGCGCGGCAGATCCTCGATTCCCTCGAGGGCGTCCCCCAGTACGTCGCCGCGCGCACCATGCTCCTCGGCCTCGGCGGTCACGCCATCCCCCTCGACGACCGCACCCTCGCCGGACTCGTCGCCGAGGAAGTCATGGAGGCCGACGCAACCGTCGAAAAGGCCGCCTCCATCATGGAGCGCCACATCAAGGCCGCCGATGCGCTCGAAGCGCACCTCGTCCTCCAGGCTTGGTCGGAAACCCTCCCGCCCACACCCGCGCCCCGCCGCCCCTCCGGACGCCAGGCCGGCGGCCGCTCCCGCAGCGCTTCAACCGGCGCGCCCTCCGCACCCGCAACCGGCGCGACGGCCGGCGCCGCTTCCGGCGCCGCCAAACCCACCCGCCAGCGCACAAAGAAAACCTCCGCGCCCAAAGAAGCGGGCTGAACCTTCCCGGTGGCGCGGATCCTGGTGGGGCGGGCTCTCCAGAGCCCGCCTTCGCATCGCTTCTCGGTGGTGCAGGCTCTCCAGAGCCCGCCTCTGCTCCCGCGGAGCATTCACCCCGCGCCGCACCCTTCACACGCCCCGTCCCTACAGTGACCCTGATGACCCGCCTCCCAACGGTGACCATCGCCGCCGCCCGCTGCCTCTCCGCCGCTGTCGCCTACGCCATCGCCGCCACCCTCTTCGCCGCCTGCTCCACCGCGCCCCGCCGCGACGCCGACCCCATCTCCCAACTCGAATCCCTCGCCGAGCGACAGGCCCACCGGCCCGATCGCTCCGTCATGGATGCCCCGCCGCCCCCTGGCGTCGATCCCATCCTCCTGGAGCCGGTTGACGCCGCCTCCGCCGACGCCCGCGCCACCCTGGACGAAGTCACTGAGCGCCTCGCCGCGCAGTTCGAGCCTCCGGAAGCCTCGCCCCCGCCCGCGGATGAGGCTCTGCCGCCTCCCTCTGAAGAAGATTCCATCCGCGCCTACGTCTCCGCCCGCGCCCGCCGCTTCTCCGGCGACCTCACCTCCGCCGTGCGCGATCTCGAAGCCGCGGCCATGCTCGCGCCCGATGCCGAAGCCCCCTGGCGCGAACTCGGCGAGACCTACCTCGCCGCGGGCGATCGAATCTCCGCCCTCGCCGCATTCCGCGAAGCCGTCGCGCGCGACCCCTGGTCCATTCGCGCCCTGGAGCGCTACGGCCTCGCCGCGCTCGATCGCCGCGAGCACGATGTCGCCGCCGGCGCGCTCTCGCGCGTCTGGCTGCGCATGGATGACGCCGATCCCGGACTCCGACCCGTCGTGGCCCGCGGTCTCGGGCGCTCGCTGCTCGAACTCGGCTACGTCTCCGCCGGCGCCGAAGGCCTCCAGATCGCCGCCACGGCGCCGGAGCGCCTCTCCGGCCCCACCATCCGCGGCGCCGAACTCTCCGAAGTCCTGCGCGAACGCGGCGAAATCCTTCGCGAAGCCGGCGACGCCGCCATGCGCCTCGGCGAGCCCGAGCGCGCCGCCCAGGCCTATGCACTCGCCGCGAACTTCCCCACGTTCGATCCCGGCGCCCTCGCGCCCCGCCGCGTCTACGCCGCGCTCCGCCTCGGCCGCCCCGCCGAAGCCGCCGCCGTCATCGTGCGCGAAATCGAATCCTCCCGGGGTCAGGTCGAGGATCGCCAACTCCGCCTCATCGAGCATCTCTCGCGCTACACCGACGTCGGACCCCGCCTCTCCGCCGCCATCGACGCCGTGGCGAAGAAACTCAGCGAGCAGGATCGCCGCCTCGCCGCCACCCGCCTCGCCCGCGCCCGCGCCGCCGCGCTCGATCAGGCGCAGGCCGTCGAAGTCCTTCGCGCCCGCCTCGCCGTCGCGCCCGCCGACGACGCCGTCATCATCGATCTCTACCGCCGCCTGAGCCCCGCCCCGCCCGATCGCCTGCTCGCCGTCACCGCCGATCTCATCGCCGCGGCGCCCCTCGAAATGGAGCGCTACGGCGCGGCGCTGCTCCGCACCGGCATTCCCGCCGAGGAACTTCTCGCCGCCGCCGATGAGGCGCCGCCGGCGCAGAAGGAATCCCTCGAGTGGTCGCTCATGCGCGCCCATCTCCTCGTCGCCGCGGGCCGCCCGCGCGACGCCGAGCAGGCGCTCCGCGCGCTCGCCGAGGCCCGCCCCGATTCCGCGCCCGTCGCCGTCGCGCTGGCGCGCCGACTCGTCCACTCCGGTCGCGCCGAAGAGGCCGCCGCGCTCATCGAGCGCCTCGACGCCACCGACGATCCGCAGGTCCTGCTCGCCCGCGCCATGGTGCTTCAATCGATCGGCCGCCACGAGGAGGCCCTCGCGGCCCTGAATCCGCTCATCCGCGCCGCCGAGCCGCGCCCCGAGGCGCTCCTCCGCGCTGCGCAGTCCGCCATCGCCCTCCAGCGCTGGCGCGAGGCCGAGCGCTGGTGCAAGGATGCGCTCGACGTCGATCCATCCCTCGAAGATGCGCACGCCGTCCTCATCGGCCTCTATGCGCCCTCCGGCCCCCTCGCCGATCCGCGCCGCCTGGGCGACGCCGTCCGCGATCTGCGCGTCGCCATCCCCTCCAGCCGCACGCTCCGCTGGCTCCGCGCCCAGGACCTCGTGCGCGCCGGGCAACTCGATCAGGCCGAGCGCGAACTGCTCGGCCTCGCCGAGGAGGAGCCCAGCGACGCCGTGGTCAACACGCTCGTCACCATCTGGATCAGGGGCGCCTCCTACGACCGCGCCGAGCAGTGGCTGCGCGAAAAGGCCGACGCCAGGCCCGGCGATTCCACCATGCACTTCCAGATGGCGCGCGTGCTTGACGCCGCCGGCCGCTCCGAAGAGGCCGTCGAGATCCTGCGCGAATGGCTCGACGAGCATCCCGAAGACGACACCGCGTCGCGCCTGCTCGAAGCGGGCCTCGCGTCCCTCGGCCGCGACGACGAGGCCGATGCCCTCGCCCTCGCGCGCCTCTCGCGCCCGGATGCGCCCGTCACGCTGGAGCGCGCCGTCGAGCGCGCCGAGATCATGCTCCGCCGCGGCGAATACAACGCCGCGCTCGACGCCGTCCTCAACTCCGGCGCCCGACCCGGCCCCCTCCCCCAGGATCGCGCCGTCGGCCTCGCCCGAATCGCCCAGGAAGCCGGCCGCCGCGCCGCGGCTTCCCCGCAGGACATCGACCTCACCCGCGCCCGCGATATTCTCGATCTCGCCGTCCGCGTCCTCCCGCGCACGCCGGCGCCTCTGCACAACGACCTTCTGCGCGTGCTCGTCGCGACCGATGCGCCCTCCCGGCGCCTCGCGGAGGCCGTCACCCTCGCCGCCGAGCAGCACCCCGAACTCGCCGCCGAGTTCTTCCTCCAGACCTCGCAGTATCTGATCAATGGCGAGCGTGTGGCCGATGCGCTCCCGGTCGCCGAGCGCGGCGCCACGACCGTCAAGCCGCCCGATCCCCGATTGTTCGGCCAGTGGATCGCCCTCGCCGGAGATCCTTCGGTGCTCGACCTCGACGGCGTCATGCGCGCCATCACCGCGACGCGCGATGCAGGAATGGCGACCGCCGCGTTCGCCACGCTCATCCGGGGCCGGCCTTCACCGGAGAGCGAGAACGACGCCGCGGCCACGCTCGCGTACCTCCTCGCGGGCGGCTTCGCGAGCGCCACGCCGCCGCGCGACGCCGACGCCGATCGCCTCTACCGCTTCGCGCTCCGGTTCAAGCCCGATCACGCCATGGCGATCAACAATCTCGCCTACCGCATGATCGAGCGCGGCGAGGACATTCCCGAAGCCGCGCGCATGCTCGAAACCGCCTACGCCAACCAGCCGAACGACGCCAACGTCGTCGATTCGCTCGCCTGGGCCCGCTACAAACTCGGCGTGCTCGAAGACGAAGTGAGCGAGCAGGGCGAAGTTCTGCGCGAAGGCGCCGTCACGCTCCTCCGCCGCGCCGCCCGCCTCGCCGAAGACGAAGAGAGCGGATATGGCCGCGCCGTCATCTTCGATCACCTGGGCGATGCGCTGTGGCGCACCGGCCACGCCGAAGAGGCCCGCACACAGTGGGACATGGCCGGCGCCCTCATGCAGGGCGTCATCTCCAACGCCGACCGCCGCCTGGATGAACTGCGCGCCGTCGTCGATTCCATCGAGGCGAAACTCGACGCCGTCTCCGACGGCCGCGAGCCGCCCGTGGCGCCCCTCGATCCCGGCGCAAAGGCGCCCGCCCCGCAGCCCGCCACCGCGCTCGAAGCGCCGCGCAACAACTCCTGAGGGAACCGAACCCGCCATGGCCGGACACAGCAAGTGGGCCAACATCAAGCACCGCAAGGCCCGCGTGGACAAGCTCCGAGGCAAACTCTGGAGCAAGTGCGCCCGCGCCATCATCGTCGCCGCGAAGAACGGCGGCCCCGATCCCGCCGCCAACCTCACCCTGCGATACGCGATCGACGAAGCCAAAGCCGCCAACATGCCCAAGGACACCATCGAGCGCGCCGTCAAGAAGGGCGCGGGCGAACTCGAGGGCGCGTCCTATGAAAACATCCGCTACGAGGGCTACGGCCCCGCCGGCGTCGCCGTCATGATCGATGTCCTCACCGACAACCGCACGCGCACCGCTTCCGAAATGCGCCTGCTCTTCGGCAAGTTCGGCGGCAACCTCGGCGCCTCCGGCTGCGTCGGCTACCTGTTCGAGCAGAAAGGCCAGATCACGCTCGAAAAAGACGCCGCGCCGCCGGAAGAACGCCTCATGGAACTCGCCATCGAGGCCGGCGCCGAAGACGTGTCGCTCGAAGGCGACGCGTGGATCATCACCACCGCGCCCGACGACTTCCTCCAGGTGAAGGATGCGCTGGCCGGCGCCGGAATCGAGACCGCCGGCGCGCAACTCACCATGATCCCGACCAACACCGTCGATGTCCGGGGCGAGGACGCCGCGCGCACGCTCAAACTCCTCGATGGCCTGGAGGAGCACGACGACGTGCAGAAGGTCTACGCCAACTGCGATATCCCCGAGGAAATCCTCGCCGCGCACGGCGGGTGAGACGCACGGGAACGCGCTCAGCTCTGCGACTTCTCCGCCAGCAGCGCTTCGATCTGCGCGAGCATCTTTTCGTCGTCCGGGCGCGTGCGCGGATCGAACTTCGCCACCACGCGGCCGTGGCGATCGACGAGGTACTTCTGGAAGTTCCACTGCACTTCGCCGCCCACCGGCGCGGGCTGCGTCGTCAGCCGCTTGTACAACGCGTGCTGGTCGTCGCCCTTCACGCTGATCTTCGCGTACATCGGGAAGGTGACGTTGTAGGTCCTCGAGCAGAACTCCGCGATCTCCTTGTTCGAGCCCGGCTCCTGGTTGTTGAAGTTGTTCGCCGGGAAGCCCAGGATCACGAAGCCGCGGTCCTTGTTCTTTTCGTACAGCCGCTCCAGCCCCGCGTACTGCGGCGTGAGCCCGCACTGGCTGGCGACATTCACGATCAGGATCACGTCGCCCTTGTGCTCGGCGAGTTTCTCCTCGCCGCCCTCCAGGCGCTCCATCGTGAAATCGAGCACGAACGCGGGGTCCTTCGGCGCTTCCGCGCCGGCCGAGCCGTCATTCCCCTCCGCCGCGGCAAACGCGGCGCACACGGCCGTCGCGATCGCCGCGCCAAGCGTCATCAATCCAATCCGAACACTCATGGTGTGCCTCCTCGGTCGGTTGAGCCGCCCCCGCGGCCGAGTCTGTTCGCCCCACCCGCAGGGCCGCATAGCATAGGCCGATGGCTTTGATGCTCACACGGTGCGTGCGTTTCGCGGTTCCGGACGACGATTTCGACGCCGCGCTCGCCCGCCCCGCCGTGAACGGCTACGCCGGCCACCCCCCGATGCGGGGCCTGGGCCGGCACTACGAAATCGCCGTGACCTGCCGCGGCGAGGCGGACCCGGTCACCGGATATTCCCTGAACATCAAGGCGATCGACGAGGCGGTGCGCCGCGGCGCGGCGCCGGTCGTGGCGCGGGCGTGCCGGGCGCGCCCGCACAGCGAGCCGGGCGAGCTGATGCCGGAGATCGTCGCTGCGGTGTCGCGAGCGCTGCCCGCGGAGGTCGCGTCGCTCACGTGGCGCCTCACGCCGCATTACTCCGTTTCCATCGAGAAAAGCATGAACAACGTCGTGATTCTGCGCCAGCAGTTCGAGTTCGCGGCGGCGCACCGCCTGCACGCGCCGTCGCTCTCCGATGAGGAAAACCGCGCGATTTTTGGAAAGTGCAACAACCCGAGCGGGCACGGGCACAACTACCGCATCGAGCCCGCGGTGGCGGTGGCGCTGAATGGCGAGGGGCGCCAGACGTTCACCCTGGCGGACCTCGAATCCGTGACGAGCGAAGTGATTGTGCGGCGCTTTGACCACAAACACCTCAATATTGACGTTCCGGAGTTCAAAACCCTGAATCCTTCGGTCGAGAACATCGCGAAGGTGGCGTTCGATCTGCTGAAACCGGCGATCGAGAGCGCGGGGAAGGGCGTTCAGTTGCGGCACGTGACGGTGTGGGAGACGGAGAAGACCAGTTGCGTGTATCCGGCGTGATTCTGCGCTCGTTTTCTCACTCTTCGAGTCTTTTTCGATTCTGATCGACAACGGGCGGGCCCCATCCGGCGACGAGGAGCGGCGCAACGGGGGCGTTCACGAAGCCCCAGGCAGGGATGCGGAGGGCGCCCGCGCCATCGAGGCGCACCCACCACATGCGCTGGGCGGCGTCGTGGGCGACGATTTCCGGGAACTCGTCGAGCAATCGCGAGAATTCGCGCTCCGTGGCGGCCATTTCGTCGCCCGGGCGCGTTTTTTCGCCGTTCAGTTCAATAAAGATGGTTGTCGCGCCGGGAATCGGGATGATCGGCGCGGGCGCATCGGAGAGCACGAGCCACGGCTTGGCTCGGGCGAGGAGTTGCTCGAGCATCCGGCCGTGGCGGGTGCGCCACATGGTTTCGGCCTCTCGGCGGCGCGGAAGACCCACGTCTTTGGTGAGCGCGGATTCGAGTTCCACACCGAATTCGAACCAGTTGCGCCAATCTGCGCGGACGGCGATGACATACGACCCCGGCGGGGGCTGCATGGCGAGCGCGCCGGCGGGCCAGGCGTCTTCCGAGAGCGCGAGGCGGCCGACGTGATCCGGCGGATTGGAGCGCGCGGACCATGTGGCGTCGAGGGCGATCGTGCGCGGGCCGGCGGATTCCCCAGGGGCGGGGGCCGGCGGATCGATCCAGCGGGCGTGCATCATGAAGTTGCGCGCGTTGGAGAGGCGCATGGCTTCGAGGGCGCGACGGCCGCGGCCGGAGGCGAAGGCGGTGTCGAATCCGCGGCGGAGTGCGTCGATATCGACGAACGCCTCGAAGAAGACGTCGCCATGAGGGCGGGCGGCATCGACGGCGCGGCGGTGGGCGGCCCAGGCGGGTGAAATTGGCGAATCGGCGTTGTTTTTCGCGTTTTTGGCGCTGAACCACGTTTCGAGCGCGTTTTCGCCGAGTCCGGCGGCGAAGACCCCTGGAAGCGAGGCCCAGGAGACGGTGCGCCAGGGTTCCCAGCCGGGTTCGGAGTAAGCCGCGGCTTGTGCGCCGCTGGGGAGCGAAAACAGGCGCTGCGCGCCGTTTCCGTTGGGGGTTGCATCCCCCGCGCGGGCGCGTTCGCCTTCGATGAGGATGGCGCGGATGGTGCGCACGAAGCGGGCGTGATCGCCCCCGGCGCGCAGTTCGAGGGCCATCTGGAGGCGGTCCATATCCATGCCGCCGGTTTCGGGTGATCGGCGGGCGGCGAAATCGAGGACGCAGAGTGAGTGCTCGCACGCGCCGATTTCACTCGCGGCGAGGAGGCCCTCGATGATGCGGGCGGCGGATTCGCCCTCGATGACGCCGCTGGCGACGAGGGCGCGGAGGAGGGAGGACATGGCGCCCCCGGAACCCCCGGAAGCGCCCCCGCCCCCGGAAGGGGCGGGCCCGGAAGCGCCCCGGGTCGAGGCGAATCCGGTGGGGTTGAGCCACCACCAGGCGATGGTCTCGGGCGGGGGGGTGAAGGGGTGCGCGGGGGTGGTGGCGCGGGTATTTGATGCGGGCGCAGGCGCGGTGGGGGACGGGGCGGCGCTGGTGCGACGGGTTTGCGCTGAGTGTTCGAATTCCTTCGCCCCCTTCGGGGGCTCTGCGGAGAGTTGGGGGCCTGTGATCCACCGGTTGCGTCCGCCTGTCGGCGGACTCCACCGGTGGCTACATCCCTCCGCCCCTGTTGGGGGCGGGAGGAGGGGAGAGCGGGCTTCAGGTGCGAACGATTGGGGCGCAGCGTGGGCGCGGGGGGCAGGAGCCGCGGAGAGGAGGAGGGCGGCGGCGATCGTGAGGATCGCGTGGAGGAGGGGCGGGATGGGGGGTCGGGTGGTCACGCCGGGAAGGGTATGACAGCCGCGGGGCGCGCCAAGGGGAAAGTCTGCAGTGACGGTAATTCAGCGCACAAACAGCGTCACTCGGGACACGTCAGGCGGGCGCAGGCAGGGGAGCGCGCCGGCGCAGCGCCGCGGCGCGTGGTGCGCCCGCGGCATCAGCGCGCATAGACGGTGACATCGGGCACATCGGCGTCTCTGAAGCCGGCTTTGCGGAGGAGGCAGGCATCGCAGTGTCCGCAGGCCTCACCAGAAGGGGAAGGGTCGTAGCAGGAGTGCGTGAGAGAGAAATCGACGCCGAGTTGGCTGCCGCGACGGATGATCTGGGCTTTGGTGAGGCGGAGGAGGGGGGTGTTGACGCGCAGTTTGCGGCCTTGCGCGCCGACTTTTGTGGCGAGTTGCGCGCATTGTGCAAAGGAATCGATGAAATCGGGGCGGCAATCGGGGTAGCCGGAGTAATCGATGGCGTTGACGCCGATGTAGACGTCTTCGGCGCCGATGACCTCGGCCATGGCGACGGCGAAGGAGAGGAAGATGAGGTTGCGCGCGGGGACGTAGGTGATGGGGATGTCCTGGGCCGTTGCGCCGACGTCTGTGCGCTGTTTTTGGAGATGCGGCGCGGAGGAATCGAGTCCGGGGCGGTCTTTGGGGACGGGGATCGAGGAATCGGTGAGCGCGGAGCCGCCGAAGAGGCGGAGATCGATGGTGGCGACGCGGTGGGAGGCGGCGTTGAGTTGGGCTGCGACGCGTGCGGCGGCGTGGAGTTCGACGGCGTGGCGCTGGCCGTAGTCGAAGGTGAGGGCGTGGCAGGCGAAGCCGGCGGCGCGGGCCTCGGCGAGGGCGACGGCGGAATCGTGTCCGCGGGTGAGGAGGTTGATGGCGGGGGGGGAGGAGGGAGGCATGG
>CAZGVW010000240.1:0-11675 GCA_964529265.1 uncultured Phycisphaeraceae bacterium | reverse complement strand
CTCGGGCTTGAGGAGCAGCGCGTAGCCGTGACCCGCATCCACATATGAGAGTGTGCCGGCTTTGGGATCGAACACGCCGAGCCACAGCGTGAGGAACTTCTCGCCGGAGCGGCGGCCGTGGACGAAGCGGTTCAGTTCGGTAACGGCGCGGCCGGGATCGCCGCTCTCGATGAGCGTCGCGTGCAGGAACCCCTGCGACGCGGTCATCAGCACCGAAGCGGGGATGCCCTTGCCCGCGACGTCGCCGAGCGCCACGCCGAGGCGGCCATCGCGCAACGGAATCACATCGTAGAAGTCGCCGCCGACGAACCGGCCGGGCCGGCTGCGGCCGGTGTATCGGAGCGGTCCGATCGATCCCTCGCCGCGGGGGAGAATCCAGCGCTGCGCCTCGGCGCCCGCGGCGAGTTCGATCTCGAGGCGCGCATAGCGCTGCTCGACCTCCAGCCGGCGCAGATTGGCCAGGGCCATCGCGGCGAGGCGCGCCAGTCCGACGGCGAAGCCCGCGGCGTCGGCGGGCGTCTTCTGTCGCGCCAGGCTGCGGGAGCGGTTGTCGAGGTACAGATAGCCCGCCACGGCCTGCGCCAGCACGATCGGCACGCACAGCGCCTCGTTGATGTTGAGGCTCACGATGCTCACGGCTTCCTGGCTGCCGAGCGATTGCTCCGTGAGGCGCACGGGCGCGCCCTCCGCGGCCTTCTCGATGAGCGAGCGGCTGAGCATCGGCGCCGAGCCGCCGCCGCCCATGATGTCGCCACGGTGCGCCACGACTTCCACGCTCCCCTCCTCGGTGAGCGGGTGCAGGTACGCGGCGTTCGTGAAGCCGGCGCCTGAGATGGCGGCGTCGAGAAGTCGCTCGGCGAGGGCTTCTTCATCGTGCGCCGCGTGCAGGCCCTCGGCGCACTCCAGGAGCAGGGCGAGGCGATGCCGGGCGAGGGACTGATCCTCGCGCGCATCGAGGCGCGTCACCATCGTGCCGTGCGTCGAATCCTCGGTGGGACGAATGAGGTGCGTCGTGATGGGCCCGCGGCGGGCCCGGTCGAGCACGCGGAAGGTCCAGGGCGTGATCGTGACGATGTCGCCGGGGCGGATGGGCGTCTCGCGCTCCGGTTGGAGGCGCACGTGGTTCAGCCATGTGCCGTGCTTGCTGCCGGTGTCCCGGATCATCCAGCGGGGATGGCCGTCGTCACCTGGACGAAGTGCGAGGGCGGCGTGGTCGCGGGAGACACGCTCGTCGCCGGCCAGTTCCATGGTGTGGCCGACGCGGCGGCCGATGGTGACCGGGCCGGGCGCCTGCAGTTCCGTGGAAACCTGCCCCGGCCCCGCGATGGAGACGAGCGCGAGTCTGTCCGGAATGGCTGGCGCGGCCGGCACGCCCGCATCCTACCCCGCGGATGGGGGATGGCCCCCCCTGTCGCCGTTCGCCGCGGCGGCGTATCGTGAGGGCCATGAATGGATTCAGACGGCCCACCGGCGCCGGGCGGCGAACAGTGATGATTCTGGGGCTCTGGCTGTGCGCGTTGGCGCTGCGGCCGGCGGGTGCGATGGCGCAATCGCCGGAATACCGGCTGAATGAGGAAGGCGAGTGGACGGAGGAGCGGGCGCCCGAGCCGGGCTCCGACGAAGCGGTGATCGCCGAGGCGCAGATGCTGCTCGCGGAGGAGGAGCCGGGCGCGGCGAGGGACATTCTGGACGAATGGCTGGACAAGAACGAGAGCGGCGACAGCCGGTGGCTGGCGACGGCGTATCTGCTTCGGGGCGAGGCGAAACTGGCGGACGACGAGGAGTATGCGTCGCTCTTCGACTTCGAGACGCTGATCCGGCGTTTTCCGCAGAGCGAGGAGTTCGCGATCGCGATCGAGCACGAACTCGACATTGCCGATCGGTATGCGCGCGGGCTCAAGCGGCGGTTCCTCGGGATGCGGGTGATGGACGCGGGGGACGAGGCGGTTGAGATCCTCATCCGCGTGCAGGAGCGCATGCCGGGCAGCACGCTGGCGGAGAACGCCGGCGACCTGCTCGCTGACTACTACTTCCGGAAGCGCGACTGGGAACTGGCTGCGGAGGCGTATGACCTCTACATCGTGAACTATCCCAACGGCGCGAACGTGATGAAAGCGATGGAGCGGCGCATCATCGCGAACATTGCGCGGTACAACGGTCCTGAGTACGACGCTTCGACCGTGCTCGACGCGGAGGAGCAGGCGCGGATCTTCATGCGCATCTTTCCGGCGGAGGCTGAGCGGGTGGGCTTCGGGTCGGAGCTGCTGGCGCGGCTCGAGGAAACCCAGGCGGAGCAGATGCTGCTGACCGCGGAATGGCAACTCAAGGTGGATGATGCGCCCGGGGCGCGGTTTACGCTGCGGCGGCTGCTGCAGAAGCATCCCTCGACGCGGGCGGCGCAGAGGGCCATGGCGATGATGGATGAGCGCGGGTGGGAGATTCCCTCCGCCGCTCAACCTGCGACGGAAGGGGCTGCGACCGAGGAGCCCGCGACGCCATGAGGCAGGGGTGGGCGCGAGTTGCGGCTGCGTGCATCCTCGCCGCGTCGGGGGCGCTGGGATCGTGCGCGAGCGATCCGACCGAGGGGTATTCGTTCACTTCGGCGCAGCGGTCAGACGTGCGGACGGTGTGCATCCCGATGTTCGAGAACACGACGTTCTCGCACGGCATCGAGGCGCGGCTGACGGAGGCGCTCGTGAAGGAGATCCACCGTTCGACGCCGTGGGCGGTGACCGGCGCGACTGCGGCGGAGACGACGCTGCGCGGGGCGATCACGACGGTCTCGCTCGTGAAACTGGGCACGCAGCGGGAGAGCGGGCTGGTGCAGGAATACGCGGTGGATATCGCCGTGGACTTTGAATGGACTGATAACCGCAGCGGCGAGCCGCTGGTGGCGAGGCAGAACTTCCGGGGCTCGGGCTCGTTCGCCCCGGCGCCGGGCGCCTCGGAACTGCTGGCGACGGGGGAGGATCAGGCCGTGCAGGCGCTGGCGCGGGGGATTGTGGCCGCGATGCGATCGGACTGGTGAGCCAATCTCGCCTATTGTCGATGAATCAGGCGGCGGCCCCGGACCCTTGGGGTTCCGGGGTTCCGGGGTTCCGGGGTTCCGGGGTTCCGGGGTTCCGGGGTTCGCTGGATGGAGTCAACGCTGAATGGCCGACGGACGCACACCGAGGACGGGATCACAGGGCTCAGGCCCCGGCGCCCCCGGACCCTCCGGATCCCCCGGTCCCGGACCCTCTGGGTCGGGCGGGACGGGCGGGGGTTCGGGCGAGAAGGCCGGCAAGGAAGCCGCGGGGCGGCCGAACCGGGGACTCTTCGGCTGGCTGATGATCTTCATCCTGATCGCGATGCTGCTGACGGTGTTCCAGCAGGTGGGCGATCGGGCAGAGACGCTGGAATCGTGGCAGGAGTTCACGAACCTCTATGAGGGAGGCCAGATCGACAAGGACTCCGTGCGGCTGCGGTCGGATGCGATCGTCGCGACGCGGAAGGAAGGCGTGGACGGGCCGGCGCAGCCGGTGAAGCTGCCGATCACCGCGGCGAACCACGAGTTCTGGCTCAAGCAGGTGAACGACCTGACGCACGGACGTTTCAAGGACGCGGCGTCGCCGCCATTGTGGAAATACATCTTCCATCCGTACGTGATCACGCTGATTCTCTTCGTCGTGATCACGATCTTCATCCTGCGGGGGCTGCGTTCGCTTTCGGGCGGCGGCGGGATGCTCGGCAACTTCGGGCGCTCGCGGCACCGGGTGTCGGTGAAGGCGTCGACAGGCGTCACGTTCGCGGACGTGGCGGGGATCGAAGAGGCGGAGGAAGAGGTTCGCGAGATCATCGAGTTCCTGAAGAACCCGAAGAAGTTCACGAAACTTGGAGGGCGCATTCCGCGAGGCATCCTGCTGAGCGGTCCGCCGGGGTGCGGCAAGACGCTGCTGGCCCGGGCGATCGCGGGCGAGGCGGATGTGCCGTTCTTCTCGATCTCGGGCTCGGACTTCGTGGAGATGTTCGTGGGCGTGGGCGCCAGCCGCGTGCGCGATCTCTTCAAGCAGGCGAAGGAGAACTCGCCGTGCATCATCTTCCTCGATGAGATCGACGCGGTGGGTCGCCGCCGGGGTGGCGGGTTCACGACCGGCGGTCATGACGAGCGCGAGCAGACGTTGAACGCGATCCTGGTCGAGATGGATGGCTTCGAGACGAGCGATCAGGTGATCGTGATCGCCGCGACGAACCGGCCGGACGTGCTGGACCCGGCGCTGACGCGGCCGGGGCGCTTCGACCGCCAGGTGGTGGTGCCGCTGCCGGACGTGCGCGGGCGACTGGAGATCCTGCGCGTCCACGCCAAGAAGGTGAAGATGGGGCCGGACGTGGACCTCGAGAAGATCGCGCGCGGCACGCCGATGTTCAGTGGCGCGGACCTCGCGGCGATCATGAACGAGGCGGCGATCATGGCGACGATGGCGGAGAAGGACTTCGTCGAGCAGGAGGACATGGAGGAGGCCCGCGACAAGGTGAAGTTCGGCCGCCAGCGCAAGAGCCGCGTGATCGAGGAAGAGGAAAAGGTCGCAACGGCGTATCACGAGGCGGGCCATGCCGTGCTGCAGAAACTGCTGCCGAACACCGATCCTCTGCACAAGGTGACGATCATCCCCCGCGGCGAATACGGCGGCGCCTCGATGTCTCTGCCGGAGAAGGACCGCTACGGCTTCGGGCTGAAGTGGCTGAAATCGATGATGCGTGTGGCGTGCGGCGGGCGCATCGCGGAGGAGATCAAGACGGGCGACGTCTCCTCGGGCGCGGCGCAGGACATCCTGCAGGTGACGCAGATCGCGCGCACGATGATCCTCGAATGGGGCATGAGCGAGAAACTCGGCTTCGTGCGATATGCGGGGCGGGACGATCGCGAGGCGTTCATCCCGGAGAAGGAGTACTCCGAGGAGACGGCCCGCGTGATCGATGAAGAGATCAAGCGCCTCAGCGATGAGGCGTACGACGATTCCCGCCGCGTCCTCCAGGACAACTGGGCCAAGGTGGAGGCGGTGGCGCTGGCGCTCCTGAAGTACGAAACCCTGTACGCCGACGAGGTGGATCGCCTCATGCGGGGCGAGCAACTCACCAAGCCCACCGTGAGCGACCTCATCTCCGCCGAGGCGAAGAAGCCGCCGCGGCCGGCGCCCGCGCCGAAGCCGCGGGAGGATGAGGGGCCCGCGCCGGGCATGATCCCGCGGCCGGCGTAGTCTGGCCGGGCAAGAGCGCTTGCCGGCGCAGAGTCCGCCCGCCGCGCCCAGTGCAATTGGCGAATGTCCGCTGGCTCTCGGCGGCGATGCTCGCCACAATGCGCTCATGCCCCCCACCACCCCCACCACCGCATCCAAAGACGCCGCCGTCCACCGCTGGTCGAGTCTCCCGACCGATCGGCCGATGCCGCTCATCGAGCGGCAGCGCATCGTCGGCGCGAACATGATGATCTCGCGCGTGACGCTGCAGAAGGGATTCCTCGTCCCCACGCATCAGCACGAGAACGAGCAGTTCGCTTGCGTGCTCTCCGGGCGCATCCGCTTCACGCTCGGCGCTGAGGGCGCGAAGAACCGCCGCGAGGTCACGCTCGGCGCGGGCGAGGTGATCGTGCTGCACTCCAACGTGCCGCACGCGGCGGAAGCGCTGGAGGAGACGATCATCTTCGATGTCTTCAGCCCGCCGAGCGAGGGGACGGGTGTGGATCGACGCGACGCTGCACACGGGTAGGCCGTCTCGCTCCCGCAGCAGCCGCTTCCGGGTGTCACCCCCCCACATGCCGCTCCGCCGCGGAAAGCAGCTCATCGAACCGCTTCTCGTTCAGGCCCAGCGCCTTTGCGAAGTGGCGCAGCACGATGCGCTCCTCCTGCGTCACGTCGCCGTCGGCGACCGCGACACGGAAGAGCGTCTTCATCGTCTCTTCGGGCTCGCCCTTCAGGAGGTCGAACTGCTCCTCATAGAAGTTGCGGTCCCGCTCAGCGCGCGTGATCATCGCGTTCAGCGACGCCGCGCCCACTCCAGCCCCCTCCGCCAGGCGCTTGATGAGGGGATGCTCCGCATCGCACACGCGCCCATCGAGCCCGGCGATGCAGCACGCGGCGCGGAGCACTTCGACCTGCGTCATCGACATGCGCTGTCCCTTCCCGCAGTGATCCTGGCAATGAGCGTGAGGCGGAGACGGTGTCGCCCATACTAGGCCATTGGCCATCGCTCGTCAGGGCCGGCTCGAGCCGCGGCGGCGCACGCTCAAGCCCCCGCGGCGCGCACCGCGGCAAGCGCTTCCCGCGACTTCTGCTCGATGCGCTCCCACCGGCCCGCGTTCACGTCTTCCGCATCGAAGACCGCCGCCACGAAGCCGACGGCGAACGACCCGGCCCGCAGGTACGCCGGCGCGTTCTCCGCCGTCACGCCGTTCGTCGGCACGATCTTGAGGAACGGCATCGGCGCCAGGCAGGAACTCACGTACACCGGCCCGCCCGCCGGCGCCGGGAACAGCTTCTGCAGTTGCGCGCCGAGCCGGTGGGCCCGCAGCAACTCGGTCGGCGTGTGCGCACCGGGCATGACAACAACGCCGAGTTCAAGCGCCGCCTGCACCACGTCCGGGTCCGTCACCGGCGAAACCAAGTACTTCGCGCCCCGCCGCACGGCCTCGCGCGCATCGCCCGGCGTCAGCACCGTTCCGGCGCCGACCACCAGCCCTTCGCGCCCCGCGAACTGCTCGATGAGATCCATGGCGGCCGGAGTCGTAAGCGTGAACTCCAGCACGCGGAACCCGCCGCGGATCGCCGCCTCCATCGCCGGCGCCGCGGCTTCCTTCCTGTTCGTCCGCAGGATCGCCGACGCCCGCTCGCGGCCGATCGCCTCCATCACCTGTTTCGCGTTCACGCTCGCTTCTCCACCTTCCCGGGCTGGACAGCCTCCCGCGGCTGATCCAGCGCCTCCCACACCGCCCGCACCACCCACGACATCTGCCGGTGCGCCGATTTCGTGGCCGCGGCGATGTGCGGCGTCAGCCACGCATTCGGGAGGCCGAGGAGCGGGTAGTCCTTTCCGAAGGGCTCCGGCTCATGCACATCGAGGAGCGCCACCGCGCGCGGATGCGCACGAAGAAACGCCGCAAGCGCCCCGGCGTCAACCACGAAGCCCCGGCTCGTGTTGATGAGCACGACCTCGTCCCTCACGAGGGACAGCGCTTCCGAATCGATCAGGCCGTGGTTCTCGGGGCGCGCATCCACGTGAATCGAGAGCACGTCGCTCTCGTCCAGAAGCGCTTCGCGCGACACAGGCTCGGCGCCGAAGCGCTTGCGCTCCGGCATCTCGATCAGGTCGCAGTAGATCACGCGCATGCCCACGCCCGCCGCAAGTCGCGCCACGCGCGAGCCGATCCGGCCGAGGCCGTAGATCCCCAGCGTCGCATCGCCCAGTTCGCGCTGCGCCACGAGCGATTCACGCTGCTTCCGCCAGGCGTCCGGGGGCGGCGTCGATTCGAGATACGCTCGCGGCCGCATAGCGTCGAGCATGATCGCCAGCACGAACTCCGCCACCGCCTGCGTGTTGGCGTCCGGCGTGTGCACGACCTGCACATCGCGCTCCCGGCACGCCTCCACATCGATGTTGTCGAGCCCGACGCCGGCCCGGCCGACCACGCGTAGCCGCGGCATGCGCTTCAGCAGGCCCGCATCCACGCGCGTGTACGTGCGCACGATGAGCCCCTCGGCCCGGTCCAGCGCCCCATCGATCGACCCGTTGTCCTTCGGAGACACCCGCGCGACCTCGCACCGCTCGCCAAGCCAGCGCAGGCATTCCTCTTCGATCGCCTCGGACACGATGACCAGCGGCTTCGCGCCCATGATCGCCCGGCTCCCGGCGGCGGGTCAGCCGCGGTTCCCGCCCCGATTGGAATCACCGGTCTCCCCGTCGTCATCGCCGCCGCACGCGGGCTCGATGTGCGCCGACATGGCGCCCTTGCACCGGCACATGAGCGGATCGCTGCCGTAGCCGTGGATCTGCTCCCGCTTCAGTTCGGCGTGCTCCTTGTGCGTGGTGATGCAGATGGCGCGCCCGGATCGATCCACCATCTCGGCAATCTGAAATGCCCGCTCCGGCGGATGGCGAAACAACTCGATCATCATCCGGATGACGTACTCATAGGAATGGTCGTCGTCATCGAGCAGCACGACATGCCAGTGGCGCGGCGGGTCGATCCGCGGCTTGTCCCGTGTCTCGGGGCGGGTTGCGGTCGCGGTGTCGGGCATTCGGCGGATGATAGGCATTGTCCGGTTCGGGCCGCGCGGCCGCTCCCAGCCTTGACCATGGCGATGATTGACGCCGCGGCTTTCCCGGGTATTCTCGTCCCTCCCCTCCGGCGCGGGGAGGCGGACGCCTCCCCGGCAGAGCCTCCGGAATCCGGTCGAGAACGAACGCACCCGGCCGCGGCGGCAGACCGCTCGCCGGGACATCCATGGGAAGCGGATTTTCATGAACAAGGGCGATCTGATCGAATCCGTCGCTTCGTCACTGAACGAGAGCAAGGCCCAGGCCACCCGCATCGTGGACGCGGTGCTCGGATCCATCGGCGACGGCGTGCAGCGCGACGGCAAGGTCTCGATCGTGGGCTTCGGCTCGTTCGAGAAGAAGCACCGGCCGGCCCGCATGGGGCGCAACCCCGCCACGAAGCAGCCCATGGAGATCAAGGCGTCGAACACCGTGGGCTTCAAGCCCGCGCAGGCGCTCAAGGACATGCTCTGAAGCGCAGCGGGCCGCGCTCCGCTACGATCTGATCCGTGCGCATCCTCCTGACCAACGACGACGGGATCCGTGCGCCGGGCATCGAAGCGATGTTCGATGCGCTGGTCGCGCCCGGAAGTGATCTCCCGGTTCAGGAGGTGTTCGTCTGCGCGCCGCTCACGGTGCAATCGGCCACGAGCCATGGTGTGACGTTTCACCAGCCGCTGATGATCAGCGACGTGACGGTGAAGCCGGGCATGAGCGGCGTCGCGGTGGACGGTCGCCCGGCCGATTGCGTGAAACTGGCGGTTTCCAACATCTGGCCGGAGCGATATGGAGAGGGCTCCCTGCCCGACCTCGTGATCAGCGGAATGAACGCCGGCGCGAACGTCGGGATCAACGTGATCTATTCCGGCACGGTGGCCGCGGCGCTGGAGGCGGCGTTCCTCGGCGTTCCTTCCATCGCGGTGAGCCTGCACCTGGACGACATGGCTGCGAGGTTTGACGTGGCTGCGCGGCACGCGCGGGAAGCGATCGCAACGATCCTCCGGGCCGCGGGGGGGCGCCTGGCGCCGCACACATGCCTGAACCTCGGCATTCCGCGCACGACGGAGGACGGCCCCGCGCCGCCCATCGTCGTCTGCCCGATGAACACGTACGGTCACATCGACGCGTACGAGCGCCGGAAGAGCCCCGCGGGCGACGTGTACTTCTGGGCCGCGGGGCACGGGCTCGATTTCCGCGATTCGAGCCCGGGCGCCGACGTGGAGTACATGTGGCGCGGCTGCATCACGGTCACGCCGCTGAAGCACGACCTGACCCATGCGAAACTGCTCGCGGAGTGGCGCGAGCGGCTGACGCCCGAGGCTTCGGAAACGCCCAGAAGCGCGTGATGTCTGTTCAGGCGCCGCCGAGGCGATCGGCCGGCAGCATGTCGGCCAGTTCGCCGACGCGGAGGCAATCGAGGAGGCGCTCGCGGTCGTCATCGAGCGTCGAGCCGTCCTGATTCACATCCGTCGGCTCGTCGTGCCATGCGTAGAGATCGAGAAGATCGATTGCGCCGTCCGAGTTGGAATCGAGGTCGCTGGCGAACACCTCGGCGCTCGTGATGACGAGTGTGTCCTCGGGCGCTGAGCCGTAGGCGCGAGGCAGACCGGAGACGGGGTCTTCAATCACGAGTTCCGGGCTCGTCAGTTCGAACGCGCTGGTGACGGCGCTCACGGCTGCCGGCACGTTCACATCGAACATGAGCGTGGCGAGCACGCCGGCGGGCCGCGTGTCCGTGAACGCGGAGACGACGCAGATCTCGATGGAGCCGTCATCCGTCTCGTCGGCGATCTTCAGGGCATCGGCGGGGAAGTCGCCGATCACGCAGACCGGGTTGGAGAAGATGGCGGTGTCGTAGGTGAGCGCGGCGCCCCAGGCCTGCACGGCGACCGCGTCCGGGTTGGCGATCGAGAACTCGACCGTGACCGGCCCGCCCTTGCCGAGATCGTAAGGCATTGCGGCGCCGGTGATTGCGACGCTGGTCGGCGATGCCGATCCGAGGGACTTTGCGCGGGAGGATGCCGAGGTGAAGTCCGGGTCGTAGGGTCGCGCGCCCGTGGACCACTCGAACATGAGCGCGAGTTCCTCGAGGTCGAACGCGCCGTCGTCGTCGAGCGTATCGATGGCGTTGACTTCCCACGCATTCGGCGTGCGCTCGCCGGTCGCAAATCGCAGGGCGCGCGAGAAATCGAGGACGTCGCACGAGCGATCGGCGTTCAGGTCGCCCGCCGCGGCGGGATACAGGAACGCCATCGCGCCGAGTTCATCGTTCGTGAGCACGCGCTTCACGCCGGTGTAATCGCTGTGCATCACGTCGCACGAGCACCACGATTGTCCGGTGGCGAACGTGAACGGATTGAGATTCACACCCTCGTTGCAGCCGACGACAGGCAGGCACATGCCGGCCTGATTCGGATGATCGAGTCCGAGGCCGTGCCCGAGTTCGTGCAGCACCACGGTCTCGATGTCGAAACCGGGCCCCGGGCCGTCGCGCCAATCCGTGCGGCTCTCATTGAGGTAGATATCGACGGAGACGATGCGGCCTGACTGACGCGTGACGATCGTGAACCCCAGGATGTTCGAAGTCATCGAGTAGGTCGTCAACTGCGACGTGATCGAGAAGCCGTTCGGCCGGCTGAACACATCCACGTGCGCGCCCCAGCCGGGCACGATGCCCATCGACTCGTAGAACTCTCGATTGGCGATCCACTCGTCGAAGCCGGGGCCTTCCCAGCGCGGGGGCGTCGGGTTCGCGTTGGGCACGGGCGGCCAGATCGTTTCGTTGAACGTAAAGAACCCGCCCACGCCCTCGGACCACGAGTGAATGGCCCGTGCCGCCGCGTCGTGCGCAGCCGCGGCGACGTTCGGCGCCTGGTTCTGGAGGAACCCTTCGTCAATCTTGTATGAGAGCGCAAACGGCGTCCGCGGTGACCCGCGGATCCACCGCCAGTACTGGTTTGCCTGAATATCCGCCAGCGTGCGGAACGCGAACAGAGTGAACGCCTGCGCGCTCAGTGCGCCCAGCGACATGGTCACGAGGAGCAGAAGGATGGCGCGGCGTCCCCTCATCCTTCGATCGCCGCTCATCCGGCCCCGCGGCCGCACGTGCGCGGCCGCTCGGCGCCGAGGTTTCGGTCACCCGCTCGCGCGATGGTCGTGCGAGCGGGACCAGTCATGACTGCCGCCTTCGCCGCAGGGCGCCAAGTCCGGCGACGCCCGCCAGAATCGTCGCCGCGCCGGGGCCTGGCACCACGGGCACCAGCACCGGAGCGTTCGCGGCCACAGGGTCAACGCCGTTCGCCTGGCCCGGAGGGGCCAGCAGGTTCGCGAAGCCCTCGCCGATCGGACGAGCCTCCGTGAACATGAGCAACGTGATCGATTGCCCG
>CAZGVW010000239.1:0-26542 GCA_964529265.1 uncultured Phycisphaeraceae bacterium | reverse complement strand
GGTCGTGGATGCCGCGACCGGCAATCCCGTTCCCGACGCGATCGTGACCCTCACCGGACGGCCCTCCCCGTCGCGCGGACGCGGCGCGGGCGTGCCCGCCACCGGCAACATGTTCGATCTCATCGCCGCGGCCAGCGCGGGCCGCGGCAACCTGGAGCGAGTGGCCGTCGATTCTGAGGGCCGGTTCGTGTTTCACCGCCTGCCGGTCTCGACCTACACGGTGCGCGCCCAGGCGACCGGATATCTCTCGGACTACAGCGGCTCGATCGGACTCGACAGCGGACCGCCGACCGTCGAGATTCGCACGGGACAGACTGCGGCGCGTGTCCGCGTCCCCATCTGGAAGGAGGCCGTGCTCACCGGCATTGTCGTCGACGAAGCGTCCGAGCCGGTCATCCGCGCCCGCGTCAGCGCGTATCGACGGACGATCAGCCGCTTCGGCACCATTACCTACGATTCGCCGCGGAGCGCCGCGACCGACGACCGCGGCGAGTACCGGATGTTCGGCCTCGCGCCGGGCGACTATCTCGTGGCGGTGCCCCAGAGCCACTCGACCGTGCTCGCGGCCGCTGCGGATGCGCTCATGCAGGGTCTGGTGTCCGGCCAGATGGACATGAAACAGATGGCCTCGCTCGGGCGCGGCGGCTCGCCGATGGATCCGCGCGCCGTGCGCATCGGAGAGTGGCGCCTCAGCTCGGACAACGTCCGGGCCCCTGCCGCCGCGGGCGACGGCCCGATTGCCGCCTATCGCACGGTCTACTATCCGTCGGCGTTGACCGCGGCGTCGGCGCAGTCGGTGACGCTGCATTCCGGTGAGGAGCGATCGGGCGTGAACTTCGCCGTGGAGCCCGTCGTCACCGGCCGCGTCACGGGCATCGTCGTCGGTCCGGCGGGACCGGTTGGCGGCGTGCCTGTCCGACTGACCGCGGCAGACGATCGGATCCTGGGTGCGGCCAGTCTGCCTGCGGTGGCCGAGACGCAGACCGGGGCGGACGGCCGATTCACGATGCTGGCGGTGCCGCCGGGACAGTACCGCGTGGTCGCGGAACGCGAAGCGATGGACATGCCGGACGACATGCCGGAGGAGGTCGCGTCGAATCCCTTGATGAAGATGGTGCTCGCCATGCGCGGCAGCAGTGCGCCGCTGTACGGCGAGGCGACCGTCGGCCTTGGCGGCGGCGAAAGCGCGGACGTTTCGATCGCGGTCAGCGAGGGTGTCGAGCTCACCGGTCAGCTCGAGTTCGAGGGCGGACCGCCGCCCGATCCGGCCGCGACGGCGCGCGCCCGCATCATCCTCCGTGCGCTTGATGGCGCCAGGAGCGCGCGGACGACACGCGCCGACGAGAAGGGACGATTCAGCGTGCGCGGCGTGCTGCCGGGCCGATATGCCGCCGCGTCGACGCTCGTGGATGGCGGCGCCACGTGGCTGATCCGCGACGTGTCCGCGAATGCGCGCGACGTCACGAACGTCCCGATCGTCGTCGAGGACAAGAAGATCGAGTTGACGGTCCGGCTCACGAACCTCGTGGGCACGCTGCGCGGCACGGTGCGCCGCGAATCGAGGCAGGGGCTGGCGCCCGACGCAGCGGCGCCCCCGCCGCTGACCGTCATTGCCGTGCCCGCGAACTACATGGAGTGGAGGGACCTCGAGATCGCCATCGAGCGCGTGCGCTTCGTCACGGTCGGGCAGGACGACACCTTCCGCGTCGGGCCGCTGCTGACCGGCGAATATCTCGTAGCGGTGGTGGATGAGCGCGAGATCGATCTTGGCCGCGGCCTGGCCGCGCTGTCGCTCGTCGCCTCGCAGGCGACGCGCGTGCGAGTGGCGGCCGGCGATGCAACCAGCGTCACGGTCGGCGTCGCTGGGAGTCGACGATGAGCACGTCCTCCAGACGGCTGGCCGTTGCGCTGCTCGGCGCCGCCGTCCTGATTGGGGCTGCCGTCGCCGCGCCGGCGCGCGCCCTCGCGCAGATTCCGATCCCGGGGTTCCCCGGCATGCCCCAGCCGAGGGACACCCCGGGCAAGCCGGCCGTCGGGACGGCGACCGTCTCGGGCGTCGTCACCACGAGCGATGACCCCGCGCGCCCGCTGCGCCGCGTCACGGTGACCCTGCAGTCCGCCGCATTGCGGGCGCCGGTCGCGACGGTGACCGATGACGAGGGACGCTTCGTCCTGCGCGACGTCGTCGCTGGACATTACACGGTCATGGCTTCGCGACCCGGCTACGTCGACACGATCCTGGGCGCGGCGCCGGGCAGCTTTCTCGGCGCGCCGATTGCGGTGGCCGATGGACAGCATCTCGCAGGGCTGTCGGTCCGCATGCCGCGCGGCGGCGTGATCACCGGAACCGTCCGGTTCCCGAGCGGGCGTCCCGCCCGTGGCGTGCAAGTGCAGGTGAGTCCCGTCCGGACAGTCGATGGGCGTCGCCGTACTCGCCTTACGGCAGGCCTTGGCGTGGTCGCGACCGACGATCGCGGCATCTACCGGCAGTTCGGATTGCCGCCCGGCGACTACGTCGTGCAGATGATGGTCGGCGCCGGACCGGCGCTCGCGTCCGACGCGGTGCGCCTCACGACATCGGACGAGATCGCGTGGGCCGAGCGGCTCGCGTCCGCGCGATCGCCCGCGTTGACCGACCCGGCAGCCGGTGTCCATCCGCCAGCGGGCCGGTTCGTCACCCGCGCGGCGATCTATTACCCCGGCACGCCGAATCTCGAGGCCGCGCGCCCGATCGCGCTCGCGGCCGGCGACGAGCGCGCGGGCATCGATCTGGTGATCGAGTACGTGCCGACGGCGCGCGTCGCCGGCGTGGTGCTCGATCCGGAGGGGCGGCCGCAGGCGGGCGCGACGGTGCGGCTGAACAGGACCGGCGCGTCCGAGTCGCTGGCGGACATGATGGGCGCACTCGTCGGTCGCAGCGTGCGCTCTGACGACAAAGGGGCATTCGCGATCGACGCCGTGCCGCCCGGCGACTACACGCTCGCGGTGCAGGCCGCTCGGCCCGGCGAGGCCGCCAAGCCGGATGCAGGGGCGAGTCCGGCCAACGTGATGTCGATGGTCACGGCCATGTTCGGGCAGGGCGGTGGCCCCGGCGCGCTGCACGCGTCCGCCCCGGTTGTCGTCACGGGAGTCGATCTCGACAACGTCGAGCTTCGGCTCGGCGAAGGGTCGACCATCGCCGGCACTGTGGTGTTCGACGGCACGGCGTCGCGTCCATCGGCCAGCGCGGTGCAGGTGATGCTCATGGGCGTCTCGGAGCGCGCGTCGATCGTGGAGCAGGCGCTGTCGATGGTGCAGGGTGCGTCCGGCCGCGTGAGCGACGACCTGACGTTCGCGATCCGCGGCGTGGCGCCGAACCGCTATCGCGCGACGGTCAACCTCCCGGGCCTCATGTTCGGCGCCGCCATGCCGGCGGCGACGTGGACGCTCGAATCGATACGCGCCGGCAACGGACCGGATCTCGCCGACGTGCCGTTCGACGTGCTGCCGGGGCGGAACGTCGAAGGGCTGGTCGTCACGCTCACCGACCGGCCCACGGTGCTGTCCGGCAAGGTCGTCGACAACGACGGCCGGCCCTCGTCCGCGTTTCCGATCGTCGTGTTTTCGACCGATTCCGCACACTGGATTGCGGGCTCACGCCGCGTACAGCAGGTGCGCCCGGCGAGCGACGGCACGTACCGCATCCAGGCGCTTCCCGCCGGCGAGTACTACGTCGGCGCGGTCACGACGCTCGATCTCGAGGATCTCTACGACCCGTCGTTCCTGCAGCAGATCGTGCCGATCGCGTTCAAGATCACGCTCGCCGACGGCGAGACGAAGACGCAGGATCTGAAGATCGGCGGATGACACGACGGAGAGTGCGCGGCGTGAGGTGTGCGGGTGCGCGTGATCACCGCTTCACCAACGGGATGGCCGATCCATCCGGACGCCGCCAGATTGTGCGGAACTCGGCGTCATACGTCCAGAGCCGCAGGTCTGCATCGCGGCCCGACAGGACGGCGAGACAGCCGTCCGTCCAGTCGGGTTCATGGTCCGCGTATTTCGCGAGCCAGTCGAACACGTCGCCCCAGTACCCGGCATCAGGCCGTGGAGGCAGTGACGCGGCGTCGACCTCCTCGAGGAGTTGCTGGAGCCTGCGGCGCTGCGACACCGCGGACAGGTGAAAGACCGCTTCGACGAGCGCCGCTTCGCACACGGCGAGGCCCGAGGGCAGCAGTCGATCCAGGTCGTGAACCGCCGTCGCATGGTGGGCGTCCCGCGGATCGCAGATCGCGACGAGCGGGCCGGTGTCCACCAGGATCATCGGCCGCGACGGCGCAACGCCCGCCGGATCGCGGCGCGCGCCTCACGAGGATCGTGCACGTCGTACGGGCGAGGCGGGAGATCCGGTGGATCGGGGTGTTCTTCGAGCAGCCGCGCAACAATGGCGCGTCCGCCGCCCGCCGTCGTGACGGCCGTCAGGTCGTCGAAGCGCGCATCGATCGCCTCCCGCACGAGCTCCGAGAGCGTGACCCCGCGCTGGCGGAGCCGGCGGGCCTTCCGCAGGCGCTCCTCATCCAGACGGACGTTCACGAGCCGCGATGCCATCTCGTAAATATACGCTGTCTTTACACAGCCCGCAAGGCTCGGCGCCGCGCGCGGCTCGGGCACTCGTGGCGTGAATGCCTCCCCCGCGCCCCGCGGCGGGCGCTTATTCCCGGGACGGCCGCTCGATCGACGCGGTGGAACGTCGACCGCGGTGTCGCCGGGCGCCCGGTTCCATGATTGAATGCGGCAGGCAGCCTGGATCCGACACTGGTTCG
Organism: uncultured Phycisphaeraceae bacterium; assembly: GCA_964529265.1. GTDB lineage: Bacteria > Planctomycetota > Phycisphaerae > Phycisphaerales > UBA1924 > CAZGVW01. The sequence continues at coordinate 21,740 of CAZGVW010000239.1, read as the reverse complement.
TCTGGGAGACGATCATGAAGCGACTGATTCTCGCCGGGATTGTCGTGGCCGTCGGCACGTGGGCGTGCAGCAGCGAGCCGCCGGGTGAGCGCAAGCTCCGTTTCGCGCTGATCCCGAAGGCGCTGGACATTCCGGTGTTCGACTACGCGAACAAGGGCGCGCAGCGGAAGGCCGCCGAGCTCGGCAACGTCGAGGTCGTCTACCACGGGCCCGATCGCGCCGACGAGCTCAAGCAGAAGGAAGTGCTTGAGTCGTTCATCTCGCAGCGGTTCGACGGCATCGCGATCTCCGTGCTGAACGCGGAATTCCTCACGAGCACGATCGACCGCGCCATCGACATGGGCATCCCGGTCGTGACGTGGGATTCCGACGCGCCGAAATCGAAGCGGATCGCGTTCTACGGCGTGGACGACTACGAGTCAGGGCAGATCATGGGCCGCGAGGCGGCGCGGCTGCTGAACGGCAGGGGCACCGTGGGGCTGATCACAAGCCTTGGCGCCAACAACCTCGCCCGCCGGCTCGACGGCGTGCGCGACGAGCTCGCGAAGCATCCCGGCATCCAGATCGTCGAGACGTTCGACATCAAGGAAGACAGCGTACGCACGACCGAGACGATCGCCATCGGCACGCTGCGCTATCCGGATCTCGGCGCGTGGATCTCGGTGGGCGGCTGGCCGGTGTTCACGCAGAACGCGCTGGCGCCCGTGCCGCCGACCACGAAGGTCATTTCCTTCGACACCAACCCGCCTGCGCCGGATCTGATCAGGGCCGGCAAGGCGCAGGTGCTCATCGGGCAGAAGTACTTCGGCTGGGGCAGCGAATCGGTCCGCCTGCTGCACGACATCGTCAACGGCAAGCCTCCGTCGAACCCGATCATCGACTCCGGCGTGGACGTGGTCACGGCCGAGAACCTCGACCAGTACCTGGCATCGTGGACCCGCATGGCTGAGGGCCGATAAGGCTCGACACTCCTCGACGACGCTCGGGGTGGCCTGAGCACGGTCGGAAGCCAATCGGCAATCGGCAATCGGCAATTGGCAACCGGAAACCAATCGGCAATCGGGAATCGACAATCGGGGGGGTGCGACTAGAATCGCGGTCGATGGCGTCCAAGCTTCGCTGGGGCGTTCTGGGCGTCGCGACAATCGCGACCGAGAAGGTCATTCCGGCGATGCAGCGCGGGCAGCACACGGAGGTGGTCGCGATCGCGTCGCGCGACGCGGATCGGGCGCGCGCGGCGGCCGCGCAACTCGGGCTGCCGAAAGCGTACGGATCCTACGAGGCGCTGCTCGACGATCCCGCCATCGACGCGATTTACAACCCGCTGCCCAATCACCTGCACGTGCCCTGGACGATCGCCGCGGCAGAGCGCGGCAAGCACGTGCTCTGCGAGAAGCCGATCGGCCTCTCGTCGAGCGAGGCGGAGCAGTTGCTAGGCGTCCGCGATCGCACGGGCGTCACGATTCAGGAAGCGTTCATGGTGTGGACGCATCCGCAGTGGCTCCGCGCGCGCGAGATCGCGCGCAGCGGGCGGCTCGGCCGCGTGCATTCCTACATGGGCTATTTCAGCTATTACAACGACGACGCCGCCAACATCCGCAACATCGCGAGCTACGGCGGCGGCGCGCTCCTGGACATCGGCTGCTATTTGCTCGTCACCTCGCGCTTCATCTTCGGGGAAGAGCCGCGGCGCGTGCTGGGGCTGATCGCGCGCGATCCGGAGTCGGGCGTCGATACGCTGACGTCGATGGCGCTCGAGTACCCGTCGGGTCATGCGATCGGCACGTGCGGCACGCGCACGGTGCCGTACCAGCGCGTCCAGGTGTTCGGCACCCGCGGCCGGCTCGAGGTCGAGATCCCGTTCAACGCGCCGCCGGATCGCCCGTGCCGCATCTTCGTGGACGACGGGCGCGATGTGTTCGGAGGAGGGGTGGAGACGATCGCGCTCGACACGTGCGACCAGTACACGATCCAGGGCGATCTGTTCGCGCGCGCGGTGCGCGGCGAGGCGGCGGTCGCCTATCCGCTCGAAATGACCCTGCAGAACATGCGCCTCATCGAAGCCGTGTTCCGGTCGGCCGGGACAGGGCAGTGGGAAGCCGTCTGACGCGATGCGTCTGTATCTCGGCCTCGACTGCAGCACGCAGAGCCTCACGGCGATGGCGATCGCGATCGACGGCGGCCGGCGCGAGGTCGTGTGGGAGCGCAGCCTCGAGTTCGATCGCGATCTTCCGGGCTACCGCACGCGGCATGGCGTGCTGCCGTCGGCCGATCCGCTCGTCGCCGTTTCGCCGCCGCTCATGTGGGCGGAGGCGCTCGATGCGGTGCTTGCCGACCTCGCCACGAGCGGCCTCGATCCGACCCGGCTCACGGCGATCGCCGGGTCGGCGCAGCAGCACGGCAGCGTGTACCTCAATCAGTCGTCGACCGCATGCCTGGCGAATCTGGATCCGGCGCGGCCGCTCGCCGATCAGCTCCGCCGCATCTTCACGCGCGAGACCGCGCCGATCTGGATGGATGCCTCGACGTCTGCCGAATGCGCGGAGATCGCCGCAGCGGTGGGCGGCGCCGCGCGGCTGGCCGGGATCACCGGTTCGCGCGCGTTCGCGCGTTTCACCGGCCCACAGATTCGGCGCGTCGCCAAGCAGCACCCGGACGCGTACGCGGCCACGACGCGCATCGATCTGGTCAGTTCCTTCATGGCGTCGCTGCTCGCGGGCCGGCACGCGCCGCTCGACCCGGGCGACGCGTCGGGCATGAACCTGATGGATCTGCACACGCGCTGCTGGTCGCGTGAGGCGCTCGACGCCACGGCACCCGACTTGGAACCGAAGCTGCCGCCGATCGCGCCCGCGACGACTGTCATCGGCACGCTGAGCCCGTACTGGCAGACACGCCATCGGCTTCCGCCAGCCGCGCTCGTCGTCTGGACCGGCGACAACCCGAGCAGCCTCGCCGGCACTGGCATCGTCGAGGAAGGACAGGTCGCCGTCTCGCTTGGCACGAGCGACACGATCTTCGGGTTGATGCACACGCCGCATGTCGATCCAGGCGGCGCCGGACATGTCTTCGGCGCACCGACAGGCGAGTACATGGGGCTCACCTGCCTCCGCAACGGATCGCTGGCGCGCGAGCGCATCCGGGACGCCCACGGACTCGACTGGCGCGGCTTCTCGCGCGCGCTGGAGACGACGAGTCCCGGACAGGACGGCGCGCTCATGCTCCCGTGGTTCGAGCCGGAAATCACACCGACCGTCAACGCCCCAGCCGTGCATCGACGGAATCTCGATGCGGGCGCGCCGCACGCGAACGTGCGCGCGCTGGTCGAGGCGCAAATGATGGCGCTGGCCAATCACTCGCGCTGGATGGGGATCGACGTCCGCACGATTCACGCCACCGGCGGTGCGTCGGCGAACCGCGCCATCCTGCGCGTGATGGCAGATGTCTTCGGCGCCGACGTGTTCCAGTTTCAGGTCGGCAACGCCGCCTGCCTCGGCGCGGCGCTGCGCGCCTGGCATGCGGATGAGGCCGCGCGCGGCTCCACACGGCCGTGGTCTGACATCGTCGCCGGCCTCGCGGAACCAATCGCGGCATCGCGCATCCAGCCGGACGGCGATGCGGTGCGCATCTATGCCGCTCTCCGCGCGGAGTACGCACGCTTCGAAGCCGACGTGCTGAGCCGCCGATGACACGACATGCCGCCGCGCTGGTGTTCTTCGCAGCCGTCTTCGCGACCGGCTTTGCGCTGCACCGCGATTTCGGCGTGCCCTGGGACGAGCCCATCCAGCGCGCCTACGCGCGCATCGTCAGCCGCTACGTCGTCCAAGGCGATGACGCGCTGTTCAATCACCCCGATCGCGTCTACGGCGCGGCGCACGAGCTCGTGCTGCTGGCGGCGGAGCGGCTGTCGGGGGCGCGCGACGGTCCGGAGATCTTTGCGGTCCGGCATCTGGTCAACGTCCTGGCGTTCGGCGTCGGGCTCGTCTTCCTGTATCTGCTCGGCCTGATCGGGTTCGGCAGCCGCATCGCCGCGCTCGGCACCTGCGCCGCCCTGGTGATCTCGCCCGCCATCTTCGGGCACGCGTTCTACAACTCGAAGGACCTGCCATTCCTGTCGGCGTTCATCGTGTCGGCATGGACGCTGGTGCGGGCGATCCAGCGTCCGCGAACGGCCGCGACGCTCCTGCATGCGATCGCCTCGGGCTGGCTGATCGCGATTCGCATCCCCGGCATCCTGGTTCCCGCGCTCACCGTTACCGGCGTCGCGTACTGCGTGCTGCGCTCCACTGACGGCCGCGAGCGCAGAACCAGACTGGCGCATCTCGGCGTGTATCTGGCCGCCACGGCGATCTGCACGTGGGCGCTCTGGCCCACGCTCTGGCGCGATCCGCTCGTCAGCTTCTGGACGGCGCTGCAGACGATGAGCCGGTTCCCGTGGGATCAGAGTGTGTTGTACCGCGGCGACCTGATACCGGCAACGTCGCTGCCGTGGCACTACACGCCGGTCTGGATCGCCATCACGACGCCGATCGCGTATCTCGGCGCATTCCTGCTCGGGGTGCCCGCGACGGTTCGGCGATTCCTGCGCGAGTGGCCCGAGCCGGCGCCGCACGCCGGCGTGTTCCCGTTGCTCGTGCTGTGCTGGGCGTTCGTGCCGGTGCTCAGTGTCATCGCGCTGGGGTCGGTGCTCTACGACGGGTGGCGGCAGCTGTTCTTCGTGTATCCCGCGCTGCTGTTGATCGCGATGCAGGGCGCGGTCGCCGCGGCAGGCGCCATCCGCCGCGGCTGGAACGCATGGCCCGTGCGGATCGCGGCGGCGGTTGCGGCCGGCCTGGTTGCGATCGACGTCGCGGGCGTCGTTCGCTTCATGGCGCTGGCGCATCCGCACGCGCACGTGTACTTCAACGGGCTCGCCGGAGGCGTTCCTGGCGCACGGTTCCGGTACGAGCTGGATTACTGGGGCTTGTCGTATCGCGCCGGTTTCGAAGCGCTGCTCCGGCGGGATCGCGACATGCTGATTCCCGTGTTCGTCGCCGACGCGGCCGCGACGGGCAACGTGCAGGCACTGCCGTTCGCCGAGCGGCAGCGGCTGCTGATCGTCGATTCGACCGATCACGCGAAGTACTTCGTCGGCGCCTATCGTCTGCGACGCGACGAGTATCCGTACGACGATGTCATTCATCGGGTCGAGGTCAGCGGGACGCCGATTCTGACGGTGGCGAGACTCCAGCCTGACCTTGCGATGACGCCGCTCAGCGTGCCCGACGTCACGGAGGTGCTGGAGCGCAACGAGACCGCGACGCGCGCGGCCGGCGACGGGGCGCTTCGTGCCAGCCTCGAGCGCGGGCTGCGCGCCTGGCTCGCGCATTTCGTGCGCAACGCGCGATCCCTCTCGATCGAGATCGCCGCGGCGCCCGATCGCTTGCGGCGCGGTCAGCTCGACGACGTCACCCTGCGGGTCGCCCACGCGGAGATCGGCGACTTCCGATCCGGCAAGCCCGGCATCCCCGTGACGGCGCTCGATCTGACCGTCCGGGAGCTCGTCGTGGATCTCGTCCAGCTGGAATCCGGCGAGCTCGAGCTGGCGCATGCGAGCGAGGCGGTCGTGGAACGGGTCGAGCTCGACGAGGCCGCCGTCAACGACGCGCTCCGGCAGCGGACCGACGACCTCCGCCGGCTGCGCGTCACCTTCGACGACGGCGTGATTCGTGCGGAGTGGTCCGGAGAACCCGCGGTGCAGGGCGTCATCCGCCTCTGGTCAGGAGCGGACCCGTGGAAGCCGCGATCCGAGAACCTGATGTTCGACGTGGAGGAGTTCCGTGTGGCGGGATGGCGCGTGCCGGGCGCGGGCCTGCTGCCGCTCCTCGGCGGCATCTCTTCGCCGCTGATCGATCCGGAACACGTGAAGGCGCGCGTGACGCTCGGACCCGTGCGAATCGAGGGAGGGAAGCTGCGGGTGGGGGGAAGGTGAAATCCTGTCAGGGCAACGGGCTTTGCCCTGACAGGGTTCTTCTTACCGCGTCGCCGACCAGCTTCCGCCCGGTCCGCCGCTGATGGTGCCTGCGATCTTGGCGCCCGACACCTTGCCGGTGTACTTCGCTGCGCCGACCGTGAAGGCGATCTCGTCGCCGCGCAGGCGCCCGTCAGTGATCGGCTGCTTGCCCAGCGTGCCGGTCACCATCTGGAACTTCTGCGTGAGCGTGAGCGGGCCGCCGGCCGTCGTCCACGTGCCTTCGACCTTCGCCGGGACGATCCACATGAGCGCGCGGCACCAGCTCGTGCAGTCCTCGGTGACCTCGCCGGTCTGATCCGGCTCCCAGTCGTCCATCGTGAACGAGTTGGACACGACGCGCGTGCCCGCCGGCATGTCCAGGATCGTCGGCCGCAGCTTGAGGTTGAGATCCGGCAGCAGGAAGAGCGTGAGCACCGTGGCCTTGGAGAAGTCGGTCTGGAAGATGTCCGCCTGCTGGAAGGTCGCACGCTCCGTAACGTCCGCGGCCGCGGCGTTCTTGCGCGACAGCGCGACCATGTCGGGGTTGTATTCGATGCCGAGCGCGCGGGCACCACGCTTGGCAGCCGTGATCACGGTGCGGCCGTCGCCGGATCCGAGATCGATGACGTAGTCCTGCGGCGTCACCTTCGCCATGTCGAGCATCTTGTCGACCAGGGCCTGCGGCGTGGGCACCCACACGACGTCCTTGCCAGCCTGTCCGACCTGGGGCTCGAACGGCTTCGGCTTCTGCGTGCTGGTGGCCTGGGCGTTAAGCGTGACCGTGACCCCCAGCAGGGCGACCGCGGCCGGTATCCATGCTCGACGAAATAAACCTGGTTTCTTCATGTCAGCTCCATAAGAGGGAACAAGAGCCTCACATTCTACCCCCCGGCATACCTCTTGCCGCGAATCCGGGGAGGATCCCAGGAGTGGGAATTTCCATCGACACCGTAGGGCAGGCGCGATACAGTCGCGACGCGCCGCATGCACATTCATATCGTCAACCCGAGCGACCTGTCGTTTGGCACGGCGGTCATCACCCCCCGCTGGCTGTACGTCCTGGCTGCGGCGACCCCCAGACTCTACGGAAACCCGGCGATCGTGGACGAGACGCTGGAGCGGTTCGATCTCGCGACGATCTCGCCGGGCGATGTCGTCGGGATCGGCGTGCACACCGCCAACGTCCTGCGCGGCTACGAGCTCGGCCGGGACGCGCGCGAGCGAGGCGCGTACGTCGTGTTCGGGGGAATCCACGCGACGCTGTTTCCCGAGGAGGCGCGCGAGCACGGCGGCGCGCATGCGGTGGTCCGCGGCGACGGCGACCTGATCTGGCCGTCCGTCCTGGCGGACTGCGCGGCCGGGTCTCCACAGGCGCAATACGAAGGGGGCCGTGTGGATGGCGACTCGTTCGTGCCGGCGCGATGGGATCTGCTGCCGGCCGATCGCTACATGTGGGGATCGGTGCAGACGGTGCGCGGCTGCCCCAAGCATTGTTCGTTCTGTTCGGTGTGGCGCACCGACGGCCAGACGCCGCGGCAGCGCGGCGTGGACGACGTCGTCCAGGAAGTGGTGGAGCTGCGCCGCCGCGGATTCCGCTTCATCCTGCTCGCCGACGACAACTTCTATCCGGTCACGCTCGAGGATCTCGCGATGGCGCGCCGCCGCGCCGATCCGGCCCGGCTCGAGATGCTCACCGCCACGCGCCGCGAGCGCTTCGAGCTGATGGACCGTCTCTCACGTCTGCCGGATGATCTCGTCTTCTACACGCAGATCACGATGGAGGCGGCCGAGGATCCCGAATTCCTGGGCGCGATGCGCCGGGCGCGCATCCGCGGCGCGCTCGTCGGCGTCGAGTCGGTCACGCCCGAGGGACTGAAGGCCGTCTACAAGAATTTCAACGAGGCGGGCGAAGGGCTCGTCAACCGGCTGCAGGCGTTTCGGACGAGCGGCGTCCACGTGCTCGGGTCGTTCATCTTCGGGTTGCCCACCGACAAGCCGGACACCTTCCGCGCGACGGCGGAGCTGGCGCAGCGCGCCGGCGTGACCGTCGCGCAGTTCGTGATGCTGACGCCGTTCCCCGGCACGCTCGACTTCATCCGGTGGGAGAAAGAGGAGTCCGCGTCGCGCCTCGTGTCCGGCGTGCCGCTCTCGAGATACTGGCTCATCCCGTCGGCCCAGCGCCCCAAGATCTACGCGCCCCATCCGCTCATGTCCCCCGACCAGATCCGCGCCGGTACCCAGGCGACCTGGGACTGGTTTTATGCGTTGCCGCGGGTCTGGCGCCGGTCGGCGTGCGTGAAGTCGCTTCGCGGCCGCCTCGCGTTCGTGCTCGTCTCGAAGCTGTACCGCCAGATGTACGCCAACACCGGCATCGCCACCGACAGCGCGCGCCAGGCGCGCTCGGTCAAGCGTGCCCGGATGCTCGCCCGCGTCGCGCGCCGGATGTTCACGGCCAAGCCGATGCCCGACCTCGAGGTGCCGCGCGGCGGCTTGACCGAGGTGGGCGAACTCGCGAATTAACCTCCAGCCGAGCTCGCCACGCACCGCAGCAGCACGAAGCGGGCGACGGGACGGCCGCCGGTCAGCGCTCAGGCGCGAAGATCTCTTACCAGCGCGCGCACGTCACCGGCGCCGACGTTCATGTTCCAGCTCACCACGACGAGCTCGTCGGTGGCCGGGTTCTGGATGAACGTCGAGGGGCGAGTTGCCGGCCAGGCCTGCGAACCCTGCTCTTCCACGGATAACATATCGGCGACCGTCACCGCTCAGGAGCGTCCCCTGCTGCCTTTCGCGTTTGTGCTGCTGCTGTCCTGGCTCGCGGCCTCGCCGGCTGTCCCGGCGGGGGCCCAGTCTGCATTTCCGCTGGTCGATCCGGCGGTGCTGCACGCGTACCGGCTGCTGCACGACGGCGATCACGGGGCAGCGCAGCGTGAGTTCGAGCGGCTCGTCGCGGCACAGCCGCACGCGCTGCCGGCGCGCTTCGGCCTCCTGCGCGTGCTCGACGCGCGGGCCCGTCTCGCGCCCGTGCTGCTGCCGGACTTCGAGCGCCAGCTCGACCGCTTCTTCGTCGACGCGGAAGCGCGATACGACCGCAACGCCGACGACGCGGAGGTGACGTTCTACCTGGCGCACGTCCTGCTGCTGCGCGCGCGCTACAAGGTGGAGCACGACAGGGGCATGTGGGGCGCCGCGCGCGACGGCGCGCGGGCGAAGCGGCTGAGCGAAGCCTACGTGCGCCGCCATCCGGAGCATGTGGACGGCATGCTGGCGCTCGGCATCTACAACTACTACGTCGAGATCGCGCCCGCCTTCATTCGCTTCGTCCGCACGTTCCTGTTCCTGCCATCCGGCGACCGCGCGGAAGGCCTGAAGCAGATCGAGCGCGTCCACGCCGAAGGGGTGATGTTCCGGTACGAGGCCGGGATCTTCCTGATGGAGATCTACTCGACGCTGGAAGGGCGCGTGGGCGACGCGTCGCGCCTCGGGCAGCGGATGGCGGCCGAGTATCCCGGCAGTCCGCTGGTGCACTTCGAGCTCGCCCGGCTCTACGCGAGCCCGAGCCTGGAGGATTTCACGCGCGCGGCCGCGGAGTACGAAGGGGTGATGGCGCGCGAGGACACACGTCCCGGCGAGCCGCGTCCCGCGCGCTACCAGGCGCGTCATGGCCTGGCGTCGGTGTGGCTGCAGCAGTGGCGCGTCGACGAGGCAATCCGGCTGTTGACGGCGACGATCGATCAGGCGCCGGCGGAGCCGGTCTGGGTGATGCCGACGTTCCTGCTCCGCCGCGGCAACTACCGCGCGCTGCTGGGCGACCCCGCGGCAGACCAGGACGCGCGGCGCGTGCGTGCGGACAAACGCTGGCACGGGTGGCACGAGAACGCCGACGAACAGCTCGCGTGGCTCCGGCAGCGCCGCGCCGTCGAGACGACCGTCTACGCCGCCCTGATTCCGGGCAATCGTCTGGTCGCTGAACGTCGATGGGATGAGGCGGCCGCCGCCTACGCCGCGGTCGCGCGCGATCATCCGGGCGACGCGCAGGTCCGGTATCGCCAGGCGCATCTCCGATTTGCGCGCGGCGATCACGCGGGCGCCGCGCCGGAGTTCACGGCCGTCGCGCAGCTGCGCACGGCGCCGGGATGGCTCAGGGCCCAGGCGCTGCTGCACGTGGGCCGGGTGCACGATCTCGCGGGACGCCGCACGGAGGCCATGCGCACCTACGAGCGCGTCGCGGACACCTTCGAGCGCGAGAGCGCCGCGTTCGCCGCGCGCATCGGGATCGTGACGCCCTACAAGAGGTCACGTTAGAAGTGAGAAGTAAGACGTCGGAAAGGGTGCTCGTGCTGACCGCCGTGGCGCTGCTCAGCGTCTCTGCCACGCCGCGCCCGCAGTCGTGGACGCCGCTCTTCAACGGCACGAACCTCGACGGCTGGCAGGTGAAGATCAAGGGCCACGACGCGGGCGAGAACGTCGGCGACACGTTCCGCGTCGAGAACGGCGTGATCAGAGTGGCGTACGACCGCTACGACGGCCCGTTCAACGGACGGTACGGCCACCTCTTCTATAAGGATGAGTTCTCGCATTACCGGCTGCGGGTGGAATACCGCTTCGTCGGCGATCAGGCGCCGGGCGGACCGGCGTGGGCGCTGCGCAACAGCGGCGTGATGCTGCATGGCGAGCCGATCGCCTCGATGACGCGCGACCAGGAGTTCCCGACGTCGATCGAGGTGCAGTTCCTCGGCGGCAACGGCACAGACGAGCGCGCGACGTCCAACGTCTGCACGCCAGGCACGAACATCGTCATCGACGGCCAACTCGTCACCAGGCATTGCACGAACTCGACATCGCAGACCTATCACGGGGATCGGTGGGTGACGGCTGAGGTGGAGGTCTGCGGGTCGCAGCGCATGACGCACCTCCTCGAAGGTCAGCCGGTGCTGACCTACACCGCGCCGCAGCTCGACGACCGCGACGCGCACGCGAAGTCGCTCGCGGCGGCGCGCGGGACCGTGCGGCTCGATCGCGGGACCATCGCGCTGCAGTCCGAGAGTCATCCGGTCGAGTTCCGCACAGTCGAGCTGCTCGTGTTGACCCCGACGGAGTGCGGGCGGCGATGACGTGCCCGTCGTGCGGGCGTTCGAACGCGCCATCGCAGCGCTTCTGCGGACAGTGTGGCGCGCCGCTCGACGAACCCGGCGCGGTGACGCACACCAGTCCGGCGCCCGGGCCGCAGGCCGTGCGCCGCGCGGGCTCGTCCGGATCGGACGCGGTCCGCTTCGTGCCCGGCAGCATGCTCGGCGGCCGGTACCGCATCGTCGGGCTGCTCGGGCGCGGCGGCATGGGCGAGGTCTATCGCGCGGACGATCTCAAGCTCGGCCAGCCGGTCGCGCTGAAGTTCCTGCCGCGGGACGTCGAGCACGACCGCGATCGGCTCGAGCGGTTCCTGACCGAGGTCCGGCTGTCGCTGCGCGTGACGCACCCGAACGTCTGCCGCGTGTTCGACATCGCGGAGATCGACGACCGTCATTACCTGTCGATGGAGTACGTGGACGGCGAGGATCTCGCGTCGCTGCTCCGCCGCATCGGCCGGCTGCCGGAAGACAAGGCGATCGAGATCGCGCGCCAGTTGTGTGCGGGTCTGGCGGCCGCGCACGACGAAGGCGTCCTGCATCGCGATCTGAAGCCCGCGAACGTGATGATCGACGGGCGCGGCCGCGCCAAGATCACCGACTTCGGGCTGGCGGGCGCCACCGCCGGCATTGCCGGTCATGAAGCCCGCGCCGGCACGCCGCTGTACATGGCGCCGGAGCAGATTGAAGGCCGGGAGCTGAACGAGCGTACCGACATCTACTCGCTCGGCCTCGTGCTGTACGAGCTGTTCACAGGCAAGCGCGCGTTTCACACGCGAGATCTCACTGATCCGGAGCGCATTCGCAGCGGCACGCCGACCAGCCCCTCGGCGCACGTCACCGGTCTCGATCCGGCGATCGAGCGCGCCATCCTGCGCTGCGTCGATCCGGACCCGGACCGGCGTCCCGTCTCGGCGTCTCAATTGGCGGCGGCGCTGCCGGGCGGCGATCCACTCGCGATGGCGATCGCGGCGGGCGAAACGCCGTCGCCCGAGATGGTCGCGCGCGCCGGCGGCAGGGGAGCGTTGAGTCCCGGCATTGCCAGCGCGTGCCTCGCGGTGATCCTGATCGGCCTCGCGGGAATCTGGTACGCGAACGCGCAGTTGTCGCTGCTTGGATACGTGCCGCTGCCGACGCCGCCCGGCGAGCTCGCGCAGGCGGCACGGTCGGCGCTGATGGACGCCGGCTACCGCACCGTCCCCTATCGCGCGTATGGGTTCCAGCTGGATAACCAGTATTTCTCGCACCTGGAGAAGGACACGTCACTCGGACGATGGAACGCACTCAGGACGGTCGCGCCCGCGCCGATTTGGTTCTGGTACCGCGAGAGTCCCTTGGCGATGGGGCCGACGAAGAACACTGGCGTGATCAGCGCGACGGATCCGCCGCTGGTGCAGCCGGGAATGAGTCGCGTGCGCGTAGATCCCGCGGGCAGGCTGCAGCAACTCGAGGTCGTTCCGTCGGACCTGCCTGAGTCTCCGGGCCCCTGGAGCGAACCCGACTGGACGCCGTTGTTCACGGCGGCCGGTCTCGATCTGCCGTCGTGGACCCCGGCCGATCCCATGCGGGCGCCGCCGCATGCCTCGGACGTGCGCCGGGCATGGACGCGCGATGATCTGCGCATCGAAGCGGCCGCATTTCGCGGCCGTCCCGTCTGGTTCGTCGTCGCGCCGCCCTGGCGCGAGGCGAGGAGCGCCGTCCCGGAGCCGCCGTCGATCGCGCAGCGGCTCGCGCCGTTCGTCATGCAGGCGATCGCGGTCTTCGTCATCGCCGGGGGCATCTGGATCGCGCGGCGCAATATCCGGCAGGGACGCAGCGACCGGCGCGGCGCCCTCCGGCTCGCCATGGCGTACGTCGCCATCGGCGCGGCCAGCGACGCGCTGCGGTTGTCCGGCGACGTCACGCAATGGTGGTTCATCCTGCAGACGATTCTCGGCCGGCAGCTGTTCAGCGGCCTGCTGGTCTGGGTGTTCTATGTCGCGCTCGAGCCCTACGTGCGCCGGTTGTGGCCCGACACGCTGATTGCGTGGACACGCATGCTGGAGGGACGGCTGCGCGATCCGCTCGTCGGCCGCCATATCCTGGTCGGCGCGCTCGCCGGAGTGCTCTTCAGCATCAACTTCCTGCTGCCGACAGTTGTGGCGCCGTGGTTCGGCGTGCCGCCGCCGGCGCCGCGCGCGGAGCTGTCCGGTCTGCTCGGGCTGCCGGAGGCGGCGTCGAACGTCCTGGGCATGCTGCAGGATTCACTGTTCATCCCGATCACCTCTCTCATGGTCGTCCTCGTGTTGCGTGTGCTGCTGCGCCGCCCCTGGCTCGCCTATGCCACGGCGTTGGTCCTCGTCGCCGTCATGTCGGCCGCGGCGCAGGCGCCGCTGCCGACCGCCCTGAATGGTCTGACGACCGCGGTGCTCGTGATCTTCCTGTTGACACGCTTCGGCCTGCTGGCCTTCGTCGTCGGGATCAACTTCTCGTACTGGTACGCCTTTCCGCTGACGACAGCCTCCTCGTCCTGGTATTTCCCCTCATCGTTGCTGACGATGCTGATCTTCGCCGCGATTGCGGTGTACGGCTTCGTCGTGGCCATCGGCGGCCAGGCCCTGTTCAAGGATCCCGTCTTCTCCGCCGAGCGGGCGTGACACAATCGGAATCGGACCCCAGGCGCGCGAGATCGAGGCGCGCCGCAGCCGAAGGAGACAGCACCATGAAAGCGGTACTCGTGATGGTGACGGCAGCCGGCCTGTCCACTGCCGCCCTGGCCCGGCCGGAGCAGACGGCGTCAGGCGATCGCGTGGCGCAGTCGATCCGGCAGGTCTGGGAGAACGCGAAGCGCAACATCCGCGAATCGGCCGACGTGATGCCGGAGGCGACCTACAGCTTCCAGCCCACGAAAGACGTGCGGACGTTCGGTCAGATCCTCGCGCACATCGCGGGCGCGAACTACATCTTCTGCGCGGCCGCCAGGGGCGAGAAGTCGCCGCACGCCGAGGACGCGTTCGAGAAGACGGCGACCACGCGCGCGGCGATCATCAAGGCGCTCGACGCGTCGCTCGCGTACTGCGACCGCGCCTACACAGGCGTCACCGACGCCCAGCTCAGCGATCCGATCGAGATGCCGTTCGGCATGGGCAAGGACATCCGCGCCCGCGCGCTGCTGTCGAACGTCGATCATCTGAACGAGCACTACGGCAACCTGGTCACGTACTTCCGCATCAACGGCATCGTCCCGCCGTCCTCGCGCCGCGGGGGAAACTGAGACGGCAAGGAGCCGCGGGTCTTCAGACCCGCGGGCTGGTACCCGGGTCTCGGGCCCGGGCGCGTGCGGGTTCCAGTTCCGCGTCGCGTCGTCCCGCCCGCCCTCCAGCTCGCACGCGTGACGCGACCCAGCGCGATCGGGGCCTGGGCCGCGTCGCTCGCCACGTCGGGCGGCCGGAACGACGCGCCGCAGAACTGCACGGCACTTGACTGCTTCATGAATATATGCATGATGAAGCCATGCCGTTCCGCTCGAGTGAGTCGTCCCTTCCGCTGACCCCGATCTCGTTCGAGATTCTCCTCGCCGTCATGGACGGCGCGCAGCATGGCTACGCCATTCTCCAGGCGGTGGAAGCGCGGCTCGGCGGGCTGCTGCCGATGCGCACGGGCACGATCTACCGCGCGCTGGCGCGGCTGCTGGACGAGGGGCTGATCGAAGAGGCGTCCGGCGCCAGCGACGAGCGCCGCCGCAACTACCGGGTGACGGCACAGGGCAAAGCGATCGCGCGCGCGGAAGCGAAGCGGCTGGCCGATCAGGTCGCGCGCGCGAGACGGCTGCTGCCGGAGCCGCGCCGGTGACGCGTGGTTTCGGGCGTGCGGCACGCCAGGCGCACCGGCTCTGTCTGGTTGCGTATCCGCGCTGGTTCCGGCGGCAGTTCGGCCGTGAGCTGGCGCGGGTGTTCGACACGCGCCTGACCGCGGCCGCCCCGCCGTGGCGTTTGCTGCTCGCCGCCTATCTCATCGCCGACGTCATCGCGTCGGGGCTCGCCGAGCGGCTGCGCGAGCTCCGCCCGTTCGCCGGCACTCCGCCTCCACGACCCGCATCGAGGAGTGTGTCCATGGTCTGGCAATCGATCGTCGCGGACGCGCGCCTCGCCGTTCGCCGGCTGCTCCAGGCGCCGACGTTCGCGGTGGTCGCCATCCTCTCGCTCGGGCTCGGCATCGGCGCCAATGCCGCCCTGTTCAGTCTGGTTTATGGCGTCCTGCTCAAGCCGCTTGCGTACGAGAATCCGGACCGGCTCGTGATGATCTGGAGCCACAACACGCGCCAGCACGAACCGGGCAACCCGGTGTCGCCGGCCAACTTCGAGGCGTTTCGGGCCGCCCCGTCGCTGGCGCGCGCCGAGGCGTTGTACTCGTTCATGATCCGGCACCTCGTGCGCGCCGGCGGCGAACCCGATCCGGCGCTCGCCGCCACCGTCACGCCGGGGCTGTTCGATCTCCTGGGGCGTCCGGCGCTCGTCGGCCGGACCTTCCACGAGGGCGACTCGCCGCACGTGGTGGTGCTCAGCCATGCGTACTGGCAGCGGCGGTTCGGCGGCGATCCCGCTGTCGTCGGGCGCGCCATTCCGATCGGCAACGTGACCACGCCCGCGACGATTCTCGGCGTGATGCCGCCGGACTTCGTGTTCCCGTACCAATCGATGCTCTGGCCGCCCACGTTCACGCGCCCGCTCGAGGCCGACATGTGGAAACCGCTGACGCGCGACACGGACGCGCGGCTGGTGGACGCCGGCGGTCAACCGAACCGGACGATTCACTATCTGGGCGTCGTCGCCCGCCTCGCACCGGGCGCAACGTTCGATCGCGCGCGCGCGGCCCTCGAGGCGATTGCGCGCGCGCGCGCGGCCGAATTTCCAGACACCAACGACGGGTGGGGCATCACGGTGCGGCCGCTGCACGAACAGGCGATCGGCGTGGTGCGCCGCCCGCTGCTCACGCTGCTCACGGCGGTCGGCGTCGTGCTGCTGATCACCTGCATCAATCTGGCGAATGTGCTGCTGGCGCGAGCGAACAGCCGCCGCGGCGAACTGGCGGTGCGCGGGGCGCTGGGCGCCTCGCGCCCACGGCTCGTGCAGCAGATGCTCGTCGAGAGCCTCGTCGTCGCCATGGCAGGCGGCGTCGCCGGATTCGGGATCATGCAGGCCGGCTCCCAGGCGCTGCTCGCGATGGCGCCGCACATGCCACGGCTGGCGGAGGCCCGCTCCGACTGGATGGCGGCAGCGGTCGTGGCGGCGCTGGCCGTCGCGGTCGGACTCGTCCTCGGCCTGCTGCCGGCGCTGACGGCGATCCGGCCGCAGGCGCAGGACTCGCTGCGCGAGGTGCATCGCACAACCGCCTCGCGCGCCCGCCAGCGCGTGCGTGCCGCCCTCATCGTGGGCGAAGTCGCGATGGCGATGGTGCTGACCGTCGGCACCGGACTGCTGTTGCGAAGCTTCGTCGCCGTGATGAACGTCGAACCCGGCTTTTCGCCCGAGCGGCTGCTGACCCTGCAGACGGCGATTCCATCGCGGCTCCGATCGATGGACGACTACCTCGCGTACTACGACGATCTCGAGGCCCGACTGCGCGCGCTGCCGGGCGTCACGCATGTCGGCGGGACCACGCGGCTGCCGCTGGGCAGCACGAACGTCACCACGATGGTGGACGTCGACGGGCGAGGGGTGCCAGTGGCCGATCGGCCGGAAGTCGAGCTGCGCCGCGCGGTGTTCGACTTCTTCGGCACGATGGGCATTCCGCTTCTTCGCGGTCGCGTGTTCGGCAGGAACGATGGCGCCGGCGTGCCGCTGGTGGCAGTGGTGAACACGGCCTTCGTCGATCGCGTGTTTCCGACGGAGGATCCGGTCGGCAGGCGGGTGCGCATCGGGTCGAATCCCAATGCCGCCTGGATCACCATTGTCGGCATCGTCGGCAGCGTGAAGCACGGCAGCCTGGAAGAAGCGCCGCGACCCGAGCTGTACCTGCATTACCGGCAGGGCGTGGTGAACTCGCCGTTCATCGCGCTTCGCACGAACGGCGATCCGGCGTCGCTCGCCGCGCCGGTGCGGGAAGTGATTCGCGGCCTCGGCGGCGATCCGCCCACCTCCGTGCACACGATGGAGGACCTTCGCCACGCTTCAGTGGGCGAACGGCGCTTCGTGCTCGTGCTGACGGCGATCTTCGGCGTGCTCGCGGTCGGGCTGGCGGCCATCGGCGTGTACGGCGTGATCGCGCTGGTCGCCGCGGAGCGGTCGCGCGAGGTGGGAATCCGGCTCGCCCTCGGCGCCACCCCGCCCGCGGTGCTCCGGTTGCTGCTCGGACAGGCCTCGCGGCTCGCTGGACTGGGCGTGGCGGCGGGCGCGGTCGCCGCGCTGCTCATGACACCTGCCCTCGGATCCCAGTTGTTCGGCGTCGCCAGCGCCGATCCGGCCACGTATCTCGCCGTTGCCGGGGTGCTCGTCGGCACCGCGCTCCTTGCCGCGTTCGGGCCGGCACGCCGCGCGATGCGCACCGATCCCGCGCAGTCGCTTCGCCAGTAGAATTCCCCAGGGTCGCTGTGCCGGGGGAATCATGCGAATCATCATCGCCGTCTTGTGCCTCGCGGCCGCGCCGCTTGCGCTGACGTCATCGCCGCAACGTACCGGGCAGTCCCTGAACGTGTTCATCTCCGTGGACATGGAGGGCCTCACCGGCGTCGTCACCGGCGCCGAGGTGAATGGCGCCGGGCCGGACTACGCGCACTTCCGCACCATCATGGCGGGCGAGACGAATGCCGCGATCGAGGGCGCGATCCAGGCGGGCGCGACCGGCGTGCTGGTCCGCGACTCGCACGGCAGCAAGCAGAACCTGCTGCCCGGCGACGTCGATCCGCGCGCGCGGCTGCTGCGCGGCGCGAGCAGCGGCCCGAAGAACATGATGGAAGGGATCGACGACACGTTCCACGCGGCCGTGTTCATCGGCTATCACGCGCGCGCCGGCACCCCGGATGCGATCCTGGCGCACACGTCGACCGGCAACGTCATCGACTTCGCGATCAACGGCGTCTCGATGCCGGAGGCGGGCTACAACGCGCTGGTCGCGGGTCTGTACAACGTGCCGGTGGTGTTCGTCGCGGGCGATCAGGCGTTCGTCGATCAGGCGCGCGAACTGCTGGGACCGATGGAGGCCGTGGCCGTCAAGCGTGCGCTGCCGGGCGGCAGCGTCCTCAACCTGTCAACCGAGCGGGCCCGCGAGGCGATTCGGACCGGCGTCAACAGCGCGATCCGACGGCGCGGCGAGTTCAAACCGTACACGATCCCGCCGCCGTACACGATGACGCTCAAGGTCCGGAAGGAGCGGCCGCTCTACGGCAACGCCACACGCATGGCGGCGGGCGAGTCGCGCCTTGTCCACAACGACCTGCTCGAGATCCTCAACGCGTTCAATGCCATGAAATAACGACCACGACGGGCCTGAAGAAGAGCCTCGACCACGAAGATCAGAAGAGGCCGGTCTGGGTCTGGGAGGAATTGCGCGGATCTATGTCTGCGCCGCCGGCAGGGTGACGGTCATCGTCGTGCCGCGGCCGAGCTCGCTCGCGCAGGTCACGTCGCCGCCGTGGCGGCGGATGATCGCGCGGGTGACCGCGAGGCCGAGTCCGGCGCCCCCCGCATCGCGGCTGCGGGCCGCATCGCTCCGGAAGAATGGCTCGAACACGCGCGGCAGATCCGCGGCGGCGATGCCGGCGCCGGTGTCCGAGACCGCGATCTCGGCGCGCTCGCCGGCGCGGCGCAACCGAATCTGCACCCGCCCGGCATCCACGTTGTAGCGAATCGCGTTCGTGACCAGATGCGTCACGGCCTCGCGCAGCCGCTCCGGATCGCCCACGACCGACACCGGCCGGGTCTCGATCGCGACCTCCAGCCGTCGCTGCGCCGCGAGCGGCGTCAGGTCGGCCGCCGCCTCGCGCACCAGCGCATCCAGATCGACGGGCACGGCCGCGTCGAGCGGCTCGCCCGACTCTTCGCGGGCGAGCGCGAGCAGCCGCACGACCACCCCCTGCATGCGGCCCGCGGCGCGCGCCGTCGCTTCCAGCGACGTCCGCAGCTCCGCCGGGGACCGCTCGCGCGAGAGCGCCCATTGCATCTCGGTCGAGATCGTCGCGAGCGGCGTCCGGAGCTCGTGCGAGGCGTCCGCCGTGAACCGCCGCTGGCGCAGCAGCGACGCGTGCAGCCGATCGAACGCTTCGTTCAGCGCCCGCGCCAGCTGCCCGAACTCCGTCTCGACGTCGTCCACGGGCACGCGCGCGGCGAAGTCGCCGTCGACCATCGCCTGCGCCGTGCCGCTGATGCGCGCGATCGGATGCATCGCGCGGCCGACGAGCCACCAGCCGCCGACGAGCGACAGCGCCACCGCCGTGGCGCCGGCCGCGGCAATCGCGCCGGCCAGCGGCCACAGCTCCGCGCGCGCCCGTGTGAGATCGCGGCCGACGAGCACCGTCGCGCCGCTGTCCGCGATCAGCGCGAGCTCGCGCCGGCCGTCGCGCGTGGCCGTGCCCGTCTCCAGGGGCCGCGGCACGGTGAGGTCGGGATCGGATCGATCGATCGGCTCGCCGGAGGCATCCCACAGGACGTGATACAGGCTGTCGGGCTCGTCAGCGGCCGTGGTGGGCGGCAGGACGAGGTCGAAGCTGTTCGCGCCGGCCGGATGCAGCGCGGCGGCGAGCGCCGAGGCGCGATCGCGCAGCGCCGCGTCGATGTCGGCCAGCCGGGCGCGCCACGCCAGATACGACACCCCGGCGCCGAACGCGATCACGATCATCGCGACGATGACCGAGTACCAGAAGAGCAGCCGGCCGCGCAGCGACTCACGCATCGATCAGATAGCCCAGGCCCCGCCGGGTCTGGATGAGATCGGCGCCGAGCTTCCGGCGCAGCGCCGCGACGTGCACGTCGACCGTATTCGACGCGATCTCCGTCTCGTCGGGATACAGATGGTCGCAGATGTCGCCGCGGCTCAGCACCTCGCCGCGATGCCGCGCGAGCAGCTCGAGGATCGCGTACTCGCGGCCGGTGACAGGCAGCTCCTCGTCGCCGCGGAACACGCGGCGCGCCGTGAGGTCGAGCCGCACGTCGCCGAGCACGAGCATGGGACCGGCCGTGCCCGCGGCGCGCCGGACGAGCGCGTGCAGCCGCGCCACCAGCTCGGGCACCTCGAACGGCTTCGTCAGGTAGTCGTCCGCACCGAGATTGAGTCCGCGGACGCGATCGTCCAGCGCATCGCGCGCGGTGAGAATCAGCACCGGCGTCGTCCGTCCTTCATCGCGCAGCGCGGTCAGCACCTCCAGGCCGCTGCGTTCCGGCAGCATGAGATCCAGCACGATGGCGTCGAACGCGACTTCGCGGGCGTGATACAGCCCCTCCTCGCCGTCGTACGCCGCGACGACGGCGGTCCCCTCGTCGGCCAGCGCACGCGTGAGCGCGCTGGCCAGGTCGCGTTCATCTTCAATCAACAGAATCTTCACGGACGCCTGGACTCCGGACGCGCCTGGAAGTCGTCGAACCAGACGAGCGAACGGCCCGTGGCGAGCAGCCCGACGCGGCCGGGGCCGAAGGTGCGGTCCCGTTCGTCGAAGACCCGGATGCCGCCGAGCGACACGCGGACGTACGCCTGGTCGTGTACTACCTTCAGCGTATGCCAGGCGGCCGGATCCAGCTCCAGGTCTTCTTCGTCCTCGATCCGCACGCGGTTGCCGCGGACGATGCGATAGAGGGCGAGCGAGCGGTCGTCGAGATCGAGCACGGCGGCGTGGAAGTTGCTGGCGTTCTGATAGCGCCAGACGACGCCGCCCGCCCGCGCGCCGCCTTCGAGCCGCAGCCGGACGGACACCGAGCCGTCGCGGAACGGCGCCGCGTCGGCAATGGCCAGCGCGAAGCCGGCGTGCGCGGGATTCGCTTCGTGCACGACGAGGCCGTTCGCGGCGTCGCGTCGCACGAGCCACGTGCCCGCGCTGGCCTGGCGCATCGCGGCGAGCGTGAACCCGGGCGGGGGCGCGCCGGCGCGATCGGCGTCGAAGGTCCAGCTGCGATCGGCAGGCGCCTGCGCGAGGCCGACGGCCGCCGCGCCGCACACCACGATCCGGAGCGCCCGCGGGATGCGCATGTCGCGATTCTAGGCGCACTCGCGTGAAGGCCGGATGAAGGGTACGGGCCGCCCCTTCATGTGCGCTTCATTGCGCATCTGATACAGACTGTCCGCATGACCGAACGTCGTTCCGGCCTTCTGGAGCAGAAGGTCTGGGTACTGAGTGTCGTGCTGCCGCTGCTGTGCGCGGCGAACATCGAGGCGGGCGCGCGGTCGCACGAGGACGGCCCGCGGATGCCGGGATCGCCGCAGCAGGCGCAGGCGCCGCCGGCGCCGCAGACCCCGGCGCCCGCGGGGCAGGCGCGGCGCGTTCGGGTGTTCCTGGATTGCCAGGACTGCTTTCAAGACTACCTGCGCGACGAGATCCGCTGGGTGGACTTCGTGCGGCAGCGCGAGGACGCCGACGTGCACATCCTGTCGAGCTCGACGAGCACCGGCGGCGGCGGCCGCGAGGTCGTGCTGCGCTTCGTCGGCCTCGGGCGGTTTCA
>CAZGVW010000238.1:0-25375 GCA_964529265.1 uncultured Phycisphaeraceae bacterium | reverse complement strand
ACTGGAAGAGGCGTGTGGGCGCGCGGAGCGCGCGAGGGCGGAAGGCGAGGCTTCTGCGGGGCGCGCGGGCGCGGTGCAGGGCGCTGCGGCGCGGGTGTACATCGCTGAAGGGCCTGCGACGGCGACTGTGGCTGCGGCGGTCCCGGTGACGCAAGCGCACGCTCCCTCGCTTGGGCCTGGGCCTGCACCTGCGCCCGCGCCCGCGGCGAAGCCGGCGCCGGCTGGGCCGTTGCCCCCGGCGCCCCCGGAAGATGTGCATGCGCTGCATACGTTGATTGACGATCTGGTGGCGCGGTGCGCGGTGCTGGAGCGGGATCGGGCGGTGGCTTCGGCGTCGGAGCGGGCGCTGCTGGCGGGCGTGCACGAGGAGTTGCGCGACGGGCTGGCGGACCTGAAGCGCACAATCGACTCGCTGCAGAAGACGAGGCTGGATGAGAAGCAGGAGGCGCTGGTTGCGCCGGTTTCGGCATCGCTCGGGGCGCTGTCGGACCTGGTGAGCGGGCTGCGGGATCTTTCGCCTGCGCCGGGGGCGGGCGCGGATGGCGAAGCCGCGGCGGCGGATGATTCGGTGTTCGATCTGCGCGAGGCGATCGAGGGCGTGGCGGATTTCCTCTCGCGGCGGGCGGCGGATCGCGCGATCGAGTGGGCGTGCCAGATTGCGCCGGATGTGCCGGCGCTGGTGGTGGGCGACCGGGCGCGGCTGCGGCAGATTGCGCTGCACGTTGGTCACACGGCGGTGCGGCTCGCGGCGGCGCCGGGCAGGGTGGATTTCGACGTGACGGTGGAGACGCTGGCGGAGGATCACGTGGCGGTGCGCATCAGCGCTTTTCACGAGGGCGCGGGGATCGATCCGGCGCTGCTGGATGCGGGCGAGGGCGCGCTCATGGGCGTCGCGCCGTCGCCGGATGGTCGAACGGAGAGCGCATTCCGTGACGGCGCGGGGCTTGCGGCGGCGAGGCAGCTGGTGGAGCGGCTGGGCGGGCGTTTCGGCGTGGAGAGCGAGCAGGACGCGCGGTTCCGCCTGTGGTTCACGATCACGTGGCAGCGGCCGGATCGTCGCACGGCGGGGCGGCGCACGGACAACCGGCTGCGCGTGGTGAGCGTCTCGAGCAGCGTGGGGCCGGTGCTGGATCTCTCGCTGGGCGGGGCGCGGGTGCAATCGAAGAAGCGGCTGGAGGGGCGGATCTCGATCGAGATCAGCGCTTCGACAGATTCGGTGACGCTGGAGGCCGAGGTGGCGTGGTCGAAGCGGGCGGGGTGGCGGAAGTTCAACTCCGGGCTGCACTTCGTGGATGTGACGCCGGAGATTGCGCGGCGGCTGACGCGGCTTTCGATGGAGCACCGCGTGCGAGCGCTGATGGGGGGCGAGGCATGAGTTGGTGCGCGCTCAGTGGCGGCGCCGCCGCGCGAGTGCGCAGGCGCCGAACGCGGCGAGGCCGATCGCGCCGGGCGCGGGGACGGCGATGATGTTATCGACGCCGATGGATTGACCGCCGATGATGATGCGATCGATCGCGCCTTCGAAGCGCATGCTGCCAAGGAGGCCGCCGCCGCGGAGGGCGTGGCCCTGGATGGAGACATCGACGCCGCCGATGGACGAGGGCGCATCGGTGAAGGCGTTGAGTCCGTGCGATTCGTTGTTTACGCCCAGCGTGACGGTGCCGCCGAAGGAGAACCACTCGACAGTGACGACCATGGTCTCGAAGCCGACCTTCTCGAAATCGAACTCGACGGCGATGTTGTCGGTGTACTCGAGCGCCTGGGTGGGAAAGACGGCGAAGACGAGGTCGCCGCCGGCCGCGACGTAGCCGAGGGGCGCGTTAGCGACGGCGCCGCTCGGATCGAGGAAATCAGCGATGCGGGCGATGACGCCGTTCTGGGAGAAGATGATGCCGCCGACGGGTTCACCGCCAACGCCGCCGGGCCCGTAGGTGTTGCCGAAGGGGAGTTGTTCGAAATCGACAACGGCGAGGCCGGGGATGGGCAGGCCGGCGTGGGCGTTTGCCGCGGCGGTGAGCGCGACGGCGGTGGTGGTGAGCGTGGTGCGCCGCATGGTGGTGTCTCCTCGCCTCTTGGCGTCGAGGATACCGTGGAGCGGCGGCGGGCTCAACGGAACTTCGCGGAGGCCGGGCGTGAAGAATCGGCGAATCTCGTGGGGCCGCGGCGGTACAACATCGATCATGAGGCGTGACACACGGAATGTCCGAGGCGCGTGGATGTGCGCGAGTGGGGTCGTGATGGGGACGGCGGCGCTCATTGCGGGCGCGTGCGCTGCGGGTTCGGGCGGTCGGGATGCGCGCGGCGCGGCGGCGGATTCAAATCGCCTGATCGAGCAAGCGCATGCGCTTGTGGCGGATCGTTTCTATTCGCCAGCGCGGCTGGAGAAGATGGCTTGGCCTTCGCGGCTGGGTGAGGCGCTGGTTGCCGCGGAGCGGGCCGAGCGCGCGGGATTGGCGGAGCGGGCAGCCGCGGCGGGGGCGATCCGGGAGATGCTGGCGCTGCTGGAGGCATCGCACACGGCGCTGTACAAGCGTGAGCAGCGCGAGTGGTTCGATGTGCTGGACATCTTCGCGGGGTCGCCGGCGCTGAAGGAGGATGTGAAGCGGCTGTTTCCGCCGGAGGGCGCGGTCATGGCGCCGAGCGTGGGGCTGGTGATTGAGCATGTTGAAGGTGAGGGGTGGTTTGCGCGGGAGGTGATTGCAGGTTCGAGCGCGGCGGGGGCGGGGATTCTGCCGGGGGACAGGATCGTGGACGTGGAGGGCACGGATGAACTCGAGGGGCACGTGGGCGCGGGGCTGCCGATGGGGATGCTGGCGGATGGCGAGGTGCGGATCGGCGCGCAGCGCGAACGCGGCGGGCCGATCGTGGAGCACACGCTGAAGGTTCGCTTGGTCTCGCCGCGGGAGGAGTATCTGCGGTTGATGTCGGACAGCGTGCGCGTGTTTGAACGGACTGGGGCGCGCGTGGGATATGTGCGCATCTATTCGTGGGCGGGGCTGCATTACCAGGAGCGGCTGGAGGAACTGGTGGCGGACGAGCCGCTGCGGAGCGCGGACGGGCTGGTGATCGATGTCCGCGACGGGTGGGGCGGGGCTTCGCCGCGGTATCTGGGGCTGTTCAATCGGGCGTCGCCGGAGCTCTCGCTCATCACGCGCGAGGGCGAGCGGCGGGATTTCAACGCCGCGTGGGTGAAGCCGGTGGCGCTGCTGGTGAACGGGGGCACGCGGAGCGGGAACGAGATCATGGCGCACGCGTTCAGGAAGCACGGGGTCGGGAAGGTGGTGGGCGCACGCACGGCGGGCGCCGTGCTGGGCGGGCAGCCGCTGCTGCTGGAGGATGATTCGGTGCTGTATCTCGCTGTGACGGGCGCACTGGTGGACGGCGCGGTGATGGAGGGCGTGGGGGTTGAGCCGGATATTGCCGTGGCGCGGGATCTGCCGTACAGCGCGGGGCGGGATCCGCAGGTGGAGGCGGCGGTGGATGCGGTGGCTGAGGAGGTGCGGAGAAGAGTTCGCCGCTGATGCAGTGAAGAGCTCACCACAGAGGCGCAGAGGACACAGAGAGAAGAAGAGGGAAAGAAGAAGAGGAAGAAAGGGAGAGGATTTGTTCTGTTGGGTCTTGTGGCTGGCGGGTTGAACTTGATCGGCAGGGGCGGAGTCAGGCGGGTTCTTGCAGTCCTGAATAAGCAGCATGGACAACCCCGAGCGGTTGTCCATGCCACACCAGGTCATCATTCAGCCATTCATCCCAACCATCCAACCATCCGTCGGTGAATGGGCGGGGAACGTGGTCAACTCACGGGCACACGCCCCACAGGCCGAGGAGCATGGCGAGGTCCGCGGCGTCAACGTCATTGTCGGCGTCGATGTCGGCGACCGCGGCGAGGGGCGGGCTGTATGAGCCCCAGGAGCCGAGCGTGATCGCGAGATCGGCGGAGTCCACCGCGCCATCGCCGTTGAAATCACCGTGGCAGGAGGGGACGACGCTGCCGGATTCGTAGGCGCCCATATCCACCTGGCCGAACCAGATGCGCGCGTTGCCCGCGAGGTCGCGCGTCGAGCCGGAGGGGAGATCGAACGCATCGCCCGCGTTCACGACCGGCGACGCATCGAGCGGGCGCACATTGTCGTCAAGCGTGCCGATCACGTTGTCGGCGCCGTCAGGGTCAACGAGCATCGGGTGGTCGGCCATGTTGCCGGCGCCGGCGAACATGTTGAGATCCTGAACGCAGGAGTTGGCGACGCTCGATCGGCCGCCGATGTCCAGGATCTGGATTCCCTCCGCGCTCCACGCGCCGGAGTTGCCCCAGGCGATGCAGTTGCGCACACGGGCTTCGGGCCCGGAGATGAAGACGCCGCCGCCGCCGCCGGCCGCGGTGTTGCCGACGAAGGTGCAGTTGACGACATCGGTGACGCGAGTCTCGGCCAGGTGGCTGGCGAGGCCGAGGCCGCCGCCGTGCAGGGTCGAGGTGTTGCCGGTGAAGGCGCAGGAGACGACCTCGGCGCGCGAGTTGCCGATGGAGAGGCCGGCGGCGTAGCCGCCTGCGGAGGAGGGCCAGTGATGATTGCCGATGAACATGGAGCGTTCGACGCGGAAGGGCTTCGCCTCCGACCCCGCGTGAACGATGAACGCGCCGCCGCCATAGTGCGCGGCGTTGTCCGTGAACACGCACTCGCGGATGGTTCCCTGGAAGGTGTTGGCGAGGAGGCCGCCGCCGATGTCATCGGGCGGGACCGCGGGGCCGTTCGCGTAGCCGCCGCGGATGGTGAACCCTTCGAGCAGCGTGGCGGGGTCGAAGAAGTTCAGGGCGTAGAGCACGTGGTAGGAGTTGTCGGCGCGGTTGGTGAAGTTCGGGCCATCGTCGCCGTTCAGATCGCCGCTGAGAATGGTGGGGAAGGAAGCGATGTTGCGGATGTCCTGCGCGGTGTCGATCGCGAGGTAGCCGCCCTTGAGGCGGACGCCATCGCGGAGGTTGAACGACGTGTTGCGCGGGCTGCCGGGCGGGCCCGGGCGGTAGGTCCCCTGGGCGACGCGGATTTCGTCGCCGGGCTGGGCCAGGGCGAGGGCGGTCTGGAGGCTGTTCAGGGCGGAGGCCCACGAGGCGCCATCACCGCCGGGCGCTGCGTTGACGTTGACGCGGATGACGGCGGCATTGGCCGCGGCGGGGAGGGTGGCGGCGAGGGCGGCGACCGACAGGGCGCGGGTGATGGCGTGGTGGATGGGGCGCATGGGATGACTCCGATGGCTCGGGGTGGCGGGGCGGCGCCGGAACGATCCCGGCGGCTCGGAGAGTCATCCGAAAACGGGTGGGTGCGGGCGACAGGTTTTTTGGGGGGAGGCGGCGCGGGCGGGAGGATGAGCGGCGTGGGCGCCGGCTGATCTACTGCAGGGGCTTGAGCGGGCGGACCAAGGGTCCGAACGCCTCGCGGATGGTGGTCGGCTTCTCCTTCGGCAGGACGAGGCCGAAGTCTTCGTACAGGGGCAGCAGTTCCGCATACATCTCATCGACGATCTGGGCGTAGACGCGGTCGGCGATCTGGTCTTCGAGCGCGGCGGTGTTGTGTGATTGGGCGCAGCCGGAGGCGAGAGTGACTGCGCAGAGGAGCGCAATAGACGTGGTTGCGGGGCGGCGGCCTGTATTCATGAAGGCGACTCCGTCTGAAAGGGTCTCGACGAGGCGCGGGGGTGCGCTCAGTCTCGAGCAACGTGAGTCCGCGCGGGCTCGGCCCGGGCATTCCATCGGCGCGCCCGCATGACAACCCAAGGCGGTTGTCCATGCCACGCCATCAGGGCGGCGGCGCTTCGGAGTTGGAATCTCGCGCCGCGCGTCAGAGTCTTCGCCGCAGGAGGTACGAGCGGCCGTCGCCGCCAGCGGCGGTCTGGACGACGTCCCAGCCCGCGGCGCCGAGTGTGTTGAGGTGCTCGACCTCGGCGGGGCGGATGACGCGGATGCGCTGGGAGCCGATGAGTTGCTCGGGCACGCGGGGCTCCGCGGCTTCCAGGAGGAAGGGCTCGGCGGCGGTCCAGAAGACGGCGTCGTTGGTGAGGACGACGAGGATGCCGTATTCGAAGCGCTCAGCCGCGGCGGCGGGCCCCGGGGCGCGGGCCTCGGCGCGGGAGGCGTGGAGGGTGTAGGCCCCGGCAGCCGCGGCGAGGGTGAGGGCGGCGGTGGCGAGGATCGGGGCGCGGCGGCGGACGGTGGTGTCGGGGCTGGTGTTGGCGCTGTTCATGGAAGCGGGCCTCCGGATCGTGTGGCTGCGGATGGACGAACTCGCGCGCTGTGGAGCGCCCGAGAACACAATGAACGAGGCGCGCCGCGAGGGTGAAATGCGGCGCGCCTCGACATTGTTCGCAGGTTCGGACGCCCGGGCGAGCGTCAGGTTCCCCAGGAGGCCAGGAGGCGGGCGAGGTCGCTGCTGTTCACGACGCCGTCGCCGGTGACATCGGTGCGGGGGTCGGACGTGCCCCAGCGGGAGAGGAGGGAGGAGAGGTCGGTGGTGTCCACCCGGTTGTCGAGGTCGATATCGCCGGGGATGGGCGTGACGCCCGCGATGATGGTGAGCATGCGGTTGGCGGGGACGGCGGGGATGACGGTCTCATCGCCGTTCGGCCAGCGGACGCGGAGTTCGTCGATGACGGTCGCGGCGCCGAAGCCGAAGTGGGCGGCGAGTTCGCCCTGGCTCAGGTAGTTGCAGCCGCCATCGATCGGGCGCATCTGCGTGACGCCGTCAACAGTGGCGTAAACCATCGCGCCGAAGCCATCGGGGGCGAGGCCTTTGACGTGGGACGTATCGAGGAAGACGCGCATCCAGTTGGCGTCGGTGTCGGGCGGGTTGTTAAGGAAGAGTTTCATTTCGTCGTTGTAGGAGAGGATGACGACGTCCTGTGCGCCGTCGTTGTTAACATCGACGTGGATGAGGCCCTTGCCCGACGCGGTGTGCTGGAGGCCGACTTCCATGGCGGCGTCGCGGAAGGTCCCATCGCCGTTGTTGAGGAAGACGCGCGAGGGGTCGATGTAGTATTGGGGGAGGCTGCGGTCGAAGCCGTTGGTGTGAACGATGTCGACGAGGCCGTCGTGGTTGAGGTCGATGGCGGCGGCGCCCCAGCCCCAGAAGCCGTTGGCGACGCCCGCGGCGGCGGCGACCTCGGTGTAGGTGTGGTTGCCCTGGTTGATGTAGAGCTTGTTGCCGGTGCGGACGAGTTCGGACCCGAAGATGGAGGTGACGAACCAGTCGAGGAGGCCATCGCCGTTGAAATCGGCGACGGTCTGGCCCATGCCGTTCTCGTCGAGGCCGGTTCCGGCGGTCGCGGTGTAGTTGGTGAACGTGCCGTCGCGATTGTTGACGTAATAGCGGCTGGTGCGGAAATCGGCGGAGACGAGGAGTTCGGGGTAGAGGTCGTTGTTCATGTCGACGAAGCGCGGGGCGAAGCCGCGGAAACGGTCGTTGACGATGCCCGCGGGGGTGGTGACGTCGGTGAAGGTCCCGTCGCCGTTGTTGCGGAAGAAGCGGCTCGCCGTGGTGTAGCCGCAGACGAAGAGATCGAGATCGCCGTCGAGGTCGTAATCTCCGAAGGCGGAGCCGAAACCATCGGGCAGGTTTGGGTCGCCGGAGGACATGAGGACTTCGACGCCCGCGGGCTGGGCCATGTCAACGAACTGTCCGGCGCCGGTGTTGCGGTACAGGAGGTGGCGGCCGAGAATCGGCGCGCTCTCAACGGGGCCGAAACTCGTGATGAAGACATCGAGCCAGCCGTCGTTGTCGTAATCGCCGACGGCGGCGCCGGCGCCGACGTGGTGGAGCGCCACGCCCCACTCGGCGGCGCGATCGGTGAACGATCCATCGCCATTGTTGATGAAGAGACGATCGGGGCCGGAGGCGCCGCAGAGGATGAAGAGGTCCTGCCAGCCGTCGCGGTTGAAGTCACCCGCGGCGCCGCCGGCGAACATCACGTCCATGCCGAAGGTGGCGAGGCCGGACCCGCCGTAGACGGTGGTGTCGACGCCGGCCTCGAGCGTGGCGTCGATGAGGTCGGTGGATGGCTGCGGGGCGCCGCCGCCTTCGGTCGAGCCACCGGGGCCGGAGCCCGCGGAGCCGCGGCCGGCCAACGCGGCGCCGGCGCTGAGGATGAGGAAAGCACTGCAAGTTGTGAATGCGAAACGCGTGGCGCCCATGATCCGGACCTCCCTCGCGCCGGCAATCGGCCGGCGTCGCTCGTTGATCAACCCACGATCACCCTCTCAGATCTGACGCGCGGCGGAGGGGCGTCCGTCGCGCAACGGCGAACTTGCGCGCCGAAGCGCGCAGGGACACAGCGAGTTTGCTCTTCGTGTCGGTGCAACGGCCGCGCATCGTGCGCACATTCACAGCCCTCACGCTCGGCGTGATGATTCCGACGCCAACGCAGTCCGGCCGCGTGCGGACTTGCCCCTCTTCGGAAGCGCGGGATTCAACGATCCCGGCTCATGTCCGGCGGATGTTCCGCCCCGAGAACCAACCTCGTGCGCGGACCGGGAGGAACCGGGCGCGCACTTCCGTATACGGCGCTATGTCGCGGCAGTTTCGCGCCCCTTGCAGTTGGAGCGGGAATTCACGCAACGCGAGCAAATTCGCGCACAAACAGGGCCTCGTCCCGGGGCAAACACCCGGCTGCGAGGCCCTCGTCGGCTGCTGGTTCTGAGACCACCGAACGGGCGGAAGCGATCAGCCCTCGGCCATGCGCTTGGCCTTGGCCTTGGCGTCGTCGAGGTTGCCGACGTACATGAAGGCGCCCTCGGGGAGGTCGTCGCCCTCGCCGTTGCAGAGGCGCTCGAAGGAATCGATGGTCTCGTCGAGCGTGGTGTAGACGCCGCTGAACCCGGTGAACTGCTCGGCCACGAAGAAGGGCTGGCTGAGGAAGCGCTCGATCTTGCGGGCGCGGGAAACGGCCTGCTTGTCCTCTTCGGAGAGTTCATCCACGCCGAGAATCGCGATGATGTCCTGCAGGCTCTTGTAGCGCTGAAGGATGGACTGCACCTGTCGCGAGACGCGGTAATGGCGCTCGCCGAGGACGGTCGGATCGACAATGCGGCTGGTGGAGGCGAGGGGATCGACCGCGGGGTAGATGCCCTTCTCCGCGATGCCGCGGGCCAGCACGACGAACGCGTCGAGGTGGGCGAAGGTGGTGGCGGGGGCGGGGTCAGTGAGGTCGTCGGCCGGGACGTACACGGCCTGAACCGACGTGATCGCGCCCTTGCTCGTCGAGGTGATGCGCTCCTGCATCTCGCCCATCTCGGTCGAGAGCGTGGGCTGATATCCCACGGCGCTCGGCATTCGGCCCAGGAGCGCCGACACTTCCGAGCCCGCCTGCGTGAAGCGGAAGACGTTGTCGATGAAGATCAGCGTCTCCTTGCCGGAGGCGTCGCGGAACTCCTCCGCCATGGTGAGGGCGGAGAGGGCGACGCGCAGGCGGGCGCCGGGCGGCTCTTTCATCTGGCCGAAGACCATGGCCACCTTGTCCAGCACGTGGGCCTTGCGGCCGGCCTCATCCGTGTACTCCGCCTCCTGCATTTCGAGCCAGAGGTCGTTGCCTTCGCGGGTGCGCTCGCCGACGCCGGCGAACACGGAGTAGCCGCCGAACTCGCGGGCGACGCGGGCGATCATTTCCTGAATGATGACGGTCTTGCCGACGCCGGCGCCGCCGAACAGGCCGATCTTTCCGCCGCGGACGAAGGGGCAGAGCATGTCGATGACCTTGATGCCCGTCACCAGGATCTCGGTCTTGGGGTTCAGCTGATCGAAGGACGCCGGCGGACGGTGGATGGGCAGCCGCTTGGTGGCCGGAGTGGGGCCGCGCTTATCCACGGGCTCGCCCAGCAGGTTGAACACGCGGCCGAGCACCGCCTCGCCCACCGGCACCGTCACGGGCTGGCCGGTGTCCACGCAGGGCATGCCGCGGACCACGCCATCGGTGGAGCCCAGGGCCACGGCCCGGACACGTCCGCCGCCCAGGTGCTGCTGGACCTCGCCGGTGAGGCTGATGCGGCCGACCTTGGTGTCGGCGTCAACCTTCAGGGCGTTGTAGACGTCCGGGAGGCTGCCTTCGGGGAACTGGGCATCGAAGGTGGAGCCGATGACCTGGGAGATGAATCCGGTGGTGGACATTGGGGTGGTTCCTGGGGGTCGGGGCCTGCGGGCCGTCGGCCTCGGGGGGGCGTGGGGGGGGTGTAGTGGGCGGGATAGCGGATCCCCGGCCCCGGGGCGGGCTGGGGGGGTCAAGAGGGTAGCGAGCGGAGGGGGCGGTGGGAAGTGCGGAGTTGCGGGAGATTCGTACCCTTCGCCAGTGCCTTGGTGCGAGCCTCCGCTGCCTTTGACCAACGCCCTTGCCCGTGAGGGGTTCTCTTGGCGCACCCCACCACAAGGGGAATGGCGCGCCATCCACCTGGGGATCCCTCCCGGGCGCTCATGGACGACCACGGCGGGGCGGTTCGGCCTTGCAGTCGTGCGATTGCCGAAATCTGTCACGCCGCCGGGTCACGTGCGCATCGCGTGGGTGGATGGACCTGCAAAACCTGACCTGTTGTTGCCATCGTTCGCCGCGGCGCTCTCCGGCAAAACGCTGCCGCGAGTGCACATGCCCGCCCTGCATGTCGAAAATCCGGGCCCGGGGTACATGCATCATGGATTCGCCGTCGTGGATGACGGAGGCGCGATCGAGCGGGTGATTCCCACGCTCGCCTGGGGCTTTGTCAACATGCAGTTCGCCGTCGCTGAAGAAAACGCGGCGCCATGGATGATGACCGGCGACGTCTGGCGAACCGAGCCGGAAGCGTTCCTCGCCGCCGCGAAATGCCTGATCGTCGCCAACCGCGACTTCGACTGCGGGTGGGCTCTTGTTTCGGCGTCCGACGCTGCGCAGTTTATCGTCGCCGCAGAACAGGCGGCCGCGGAGGCGTTCAAGGTCAGGTTCAGGACGACGGGGAGAACCCCGCGCTGAGTCTACGGTGCTCCCCACGACCCCAGCATCTGACTCAGATCCGATGAGTTCACGCCGCCGTCGCCGTTGAGGTCCGCGTCGCAGACGCTCGGCGGCGCCGGGCACGGGCCCCACGCCCCCAGCAGCCCGGCGATGTCCGTGCTGTTCACCTGGCCGTCGCCGTTCAGATCCGCGCGGAGGCGCGTCACGAACGAGGCGATCTGCGGCATGCTGTTCGTCTGCGTGGCGAGGCCGAAGGCCGTGACGCCCCAGTAGTACGTCGTCCCGTGGGTGAGCGCGCCCGCGGAAACAAAGGCGCTCGTATTCGCCCAGCCCTTGCGAGAATACACCGGGTCCGAAAGGTCAGGATTCGGCGAGACGAAGACGTTGTACTCCACATCCGCCCCGACCGATTGCCAGATCAGTTCGGGAATCAGGTCCACGCCGGTCTGGAAGGGCGAGGGCGACTGGAGCGAGAACGCGCCCGGCGCCGGATTGGGATGCACCTGCGTGCGGAACGCGGCGACGGTGGTGTCGGTGTTCCGCATGGCGCGGGCGTTATCCGCCGCGTCGCCGCCGCAGCCCGTGACGCCGATCACCTGGCCGGAGACCGTGAGGTCCGGATTCGAGACATACGGAATCGGCGAGCCGGGGTCATACGCCATGATCGTCCGCAGCTGCGGGCTCGAGGTCCGATGCCCGAAGGCGTAGCAGTACGCCGCCGACCCCGCGTTGTCGTGGTCGTGCGCACACCCCATGTTGTGGCCGAGTTCGTGCGTGAACGTGCGCGCGCCGCAGCCATACACCGTGAGGCCGAAGCAGGACGAGGCGAAGCTCGCGCCCACGCCCGACATGAGGTACGCCAGCCCGCACACGCCGGTCGAAAGCGACACCAGGTGCACCATGTCCGCGCCGTTGACCGTGCGCGTGGCGTGGACCGAATCCATGTGCCCATCGCTCGTCGCGCGCAGACGAGCAAGATCGGTGTCCGCATCGCCCTCGGTGTACGCGATCTCGGCGATGTGCACCAGCCGCACGCGCTGCGTCACCTCGCTGTTCTCGTACGCCGCGTTCGCATAGGCGAACCAGTTGGCCACCGCGGCTTCCAGCGCCGGGGCGCCGAGCGCCGCCTGCCGCGCCAGCGGCGTGTACACCACCATCACATCGATCAGCGGGCCCACCACGTCGCCGACGTTGCGCAGCCCGGGCGATTCTTCCTCCGGGTTGCCCCCTTCAGCCGCGAGGCCGACCGCGTGCTCCGGCCCGCAGCCGCACGGCGCATCCTTCCGAAGCGCATCATCAACCTCGCGCAGGACGTGCAGCGGGCCATCCGTCGGCCGGATCTGGATCGTCGGCAGGCCGAGACGAATGACATCGCCGTACAGCGCGCCGCCGTTCACCGAGAGAAACGCCCACGTCGAACCCTTCTCGCCTGCGACGTGGCCGACGATCACGTAACTGTCCGCACGGCCGGGGACGCCGGGATCGATGCGGTCGATCGCGACCTCGATCGATTCACCATCGAACTCCGGAAGTGTGAGCGTGGGCTGCGCGCCGGGGGCCCGCACCGAACGCGCTGCGCGCATCGCCTCGAAATCAACCGAAACCGCCTCCGCCCGCACCACGCCCGGCTCCGCAAGCAGCGCCCCCGCGGCGTCCGACAGCGCTCCGGCCGCGGGCCCCAGCGCGGGGCGAGCCGGCGCCTGTGGCGCGCCGGCCGCAACGAAGACCGCGGCCACGGCCGCGGCAGGCAGTCCGAAGAGTCTCCGAAGCGCCATCTCGCTCATGCTCTGATCCTTTGATTCGAGTGCCTCGCCGGGGCCGTGGAAAGGCCCGCCCCAAGCATCGTTGTAGCCTCGCCGGGGCGGGGAGTCACTCGAATTCGGGGCAGAACGGGCTTCGACGCCCCCGATCGGGGCTTCAGAGGGGCGAATCGGACCCGGCCGGCCCTCCGGCGGGTGGCGCGCCGGGCGGTTCGTCAGGCGCCGGGGGCTGATGGAGCGGCCGCAGCCGATCCATGATCGGATCGAGCGCCGGGGCGACGCGAGGGGTCGCGTCCACCGCCTCGCGGAGAGATCGCTCGGCGCCGGTGATGTGCAGGATGCTCCGGTGGTCCGCGCTGACGCGGACAACGTCCTCCACGCCCTCGAGCCGCGCGGAGGAAGAAGGCACAACCCCATCGCCCACCTGGCCCGAGATGCTCTGCACCTCGCGGGCGAGGCGGTTGGTCTCCTTCCGGCCGAGCAGCCATTCAACCCATGACGATTCCGCGGCTTTCTCGACTGCGCCATCGGCGCCGCCGGCGACTTCGCCATAGATGATGGTCATCCGCACGCCGCGGGGCGCGGGGCGGGCGTTCAGGTCCTTCAGGAAGGCGCTGCCGGGAAGAAGGTCTATCGCGGCTTCGCCATCGCCATCGGTCTGCCATTCGAGCGCGGGCTTGCCGTCGCGGGCGTGGCCATCGAAGAGCCGCACGAGGTGCTCGCGGGCTTCCGCAAGAATCTGGAGCCGCGCAAAGGGCGACCCTTGGTTGGGCGGGCCCACCATGATGAGCGTGCGGATATCGGGAAGATCGTCATGGCCCTGCGCAGCGCCGTTGTAGATGGAGGGGCGCGTGAGGGCGTCGCGCGCGACAAGGCCGCCCATGGAGTGCGCGACGATGTCGAGACGCTGAACGCCGCGGGCGAGGAGTTCCCGCAGCGCCGCGGCGAAGAGATCCGTAGATGAAGCGATGGCCTGATCGTTGGGGTATTCGAAGCGCGCAGTCGGGATCCCCGCGTCCGAGAGGCGCAGCGCGAGATCATCCCAGATGGCGCCCGGCTCATCGAGCCCGTGGATGAGCAGCACGATCGTGTCCGGCGCGTGATCGAACTCCGGGAGCGGAGTCCATTGGATCGCGCCGTCCTCGCCGCTCGACATGAGGCGGATCGTCGCCGCGGCGGGGATGGTCGCCGCTTCGGGTTGCGGGTGTGCGCCCTCCGGGGGCGGGGGCGGGGGCGCGGGCGGCGCGGGCGGCGGAACCGCGATCGAAGCGCTCCCCGTGCAGAGCGCGAACAGAATGACGGCGGCGCTGAGACCGGCCGTGTGCGCTACCATCCCCCTCTTCGGACGACGGCTGCGCGACATGGAGGCGCCGGCGGGCATGAGGCGGATCCTGATTCTGGCGGCGATCTTCACGACGATCCTTGCCGCGGCGGCCGTGGCGCTCTTCCTGACGTTCACGCGCTCGGGCAGCGTGCAGGATTGGGCGGCGCGGCAGGTGGTGAACCTGCTCGAAGCATATCTTGTTCCGGAGATCGACTTCCAGCGTTTCACCTACGAACACCCGGGGGTGATCACGTTCACGGACCTGACGCTCACGGCGCCGGGGATTCCGGGGATTCCGGGGATTCCGGGGATTCCGGGGATTCCGGGGGCTCCGGGGGCGCGGGACGAGGGGCCGGTGGAGGTGGTTCGCGCGGGCGCGCTGGTCGTGGCGCTGGCGGAGATCCCGCGGATCGGACGACCGGTCGTCATCGAACGCGTCGAGATCCACGACGGAACGCTGCGCCTCATTCAGACAGAGCGCGAAGGCGAAATCGGCTTCCGCGGCCTGGTTCCGTTCGTCAAGACCGATCGCATGCGGAAGCAGGAGCAGGAGCCGCCCGAAACCCGCCTGAGCAACGCGCTGCAGATCAGGAACCTGCGCCTCGTGAACGGCGGCCTGGTCTACGAGCCGGGCGGAGGTGAACCGCCCATGACGCTCGACGGCGTGAATCTCGATATGGACGTCGCCGCGGACGAGGAATCGGGCGACACGGATTGGTATGCGCTCGCCACCACGCTCGATCGCGCGCCGATCTTCCGCCTGAAGGTGGATGGGCGCATCAATCTGGATACGTTCACGCTGGACTTCAAGGATGTGGCGCTCGAGGCCGAACTGGGCGAGGAGAGTTACGGCTCGCTGCCGCCGCCGCTCCAGAGCCTGCTGCGCGAGCACGATGTGCGCGGGGCGATGACAGGAAGCGCCGGCGGCGTGATCCCCCTGCTCGACTGGCGCGCCAGCGAAGCCACGGCGCGAATCAGCGTGCGCAACCTCAACGCCGCGATGGGCGAGGGCCGCCTTCCAATCGAGACCGGCGAGGTCGCGGCGAAGATCGCCGGACGCCGCGCGACGCTCGAACAGTTCGATATGCGCACGCTGAACGGCGAAGTCAGCCTCCGCGGCTCAGTGAACCTTGCGCTGCCGACGATGCCCGTTCAGGGCAGGTGGCTCGTGAAGCAGCTGGAGTTGCGCGAGGCGCTCCGCACGCAGACCCCCGAGGGGCAGAAGCCCAAACTCGCCGGCGAACTGAACAGCGAGGGCGACCTCACGGCTGAACTCACCGCCCTGCCGCGCTCGATCTCCGGCAAGGGCCGCGTGCAGGTCAGGAGGGGCCGGCTGGTGACCGTGCCCCTCATCAAGCGGCTCGCGGAGGCGATGAACGTCATCGGAGAACTCGTCGGCGCTTCGCGCACGACGGATGAGATGGACATCAACTTCGCCCTCAAGGGCGACGGCGTGCACGTGACGTCCTTCACAATGAAAAGCCCCGCGTTCGCCGCACGCGGCGACGGCTTCATCGAGTACACCGGCGCCATGGACCTCGCCGTGAACGCGGGGCCGCTCGAAAGGACGCAGGACATGCTCGGGCGCGTTGGCGATCTGCTCGGCGCGGTCACCGACCGGATCGTGACCTACCACGTCACGGGCAAACTCGGCTCGCCGCAGGTGAAGGTCAGGCCGCTGGGCATCGGCATGGGCGGCAGCCGGTCGCGCGAGCGAGAGGCGGATGCATCGCGAGCGAAGACGGAGGACTGACCCACCGCCCGCGACCCACAGCCGCGACCCTGCCCCCAGTTCTCCCTCGCCTGTTCCCCTCAAAATGGCCCGGCCGGGATGGGTCGGCAGAACGAAGCCCGCTCCCGACCGGGGCCTGCAGAGCACGACCCGATCCGCGGCTTCCCGCGCACCGGGCGGCATGAAGACAGTCCGGATTGCATGGCGGCGATCAGGGACGCCGACGCCTCCCGCGCCGTTTGACCGCCGCGGGAGGGGAGAGGGAGGTAGTAAGGCCGGCGCAGGCGCCGGGCCTCACGCCCGCAGAGCGGGGGGAGAGAGCGGATGGGGTGATCCCCGCGCGCGGGGATCACCCGAAAAAAAAGAACCGCACGCGTCGCGTGCTCACGTCTCCTACGAAGGGCCGGAGCAGGAATAGGCGCCGCCGCGCCACAAACTGCATGGAGTGAACGCCTGCGCGCCATCCTTGCGGGGCGAAGGCCCTGCGGGTGCGCCGTATTGGTTTGTCTGATCTTGCCGTTGACCGAACTCGGCCCCCCCGGAACCCCGGAACGCCGGAACCCTAGACCCCCCGGGATGTCACTCAGCCGCGGCCCGTAGATCGCCCCACACCCGCCGCGTGTGCGCCGCCTGCACCGCCCCCCCATCGCCGCCGGCGCGCTCCGCGGCTTCGATCGATCGCTGGAACAGCGCGTTCGCCGGCTCGATCCGCCCGCTGCGCCAGCGGATGCACGCGCGGTTGCGCAAAGACACCGCCTCCACCCACCGCAGGCCGCCGAGGCGATCGGGTGAGTAATCCGCGAGCAGCGCAGTGTCGTCGGACGTGCGCAAGGAATCGCCCGCGTCCTCCAGCAGCCCCGCCAGCTCCATTTTGGCAAGCATCACGTTCGGGTTCGCATCGCCCGGATTCATCCGCACGCGCATGCGGCAGGATTCGCGATACGCCTCCGCCGCGGCCTGAAGGTCCCCTTCCGCGTGCCGCAGGTAGCCGAGCGTGAGCAGCGTGAACGCCGTCCCCGCGTGATCGCGCTTGAAGAGCCGGCGCTTGCGCTCGAGCGCTTCGGTGACGAACGGCGCAGCCTCGGCCACGCGCCCGGCGTCGATGAGCATGCGCCCCAGCAGGTCCATCACTTCCGCGACGCCGACTCCCTGCGGGTCCGCCGCCCGCTCCATCGCGAGCGCCGCGCGATACTCGCGCTCCGCCTCTGCAAGATCGCCCGTGTTGTGCAGCGACATCGCCGCGGCCCGGCGCTGCGCCGCCTGCGCCGCCGCGGCTTCCGCGCCGCCGATCGTCACCGCCGCGGCAAGCGCCTGCTCCGATTCATCGTCCCGCCCCAGGTCGAAGAGCGCAGCGCCGAGGCCGAGCAGCGCTTCGGACTGCGCTGCGCGGTCGCCCGCCTCCCGCGCCGCGTCGCGAGCGCTCGTGAAATGCCGCTCCGCGTCCGCGTGCCGGCCGAGCGCCCGGTGCACGCGGCCATAGACAAGGTGCACCGCGGCGCGCACCGCCGGGTCGTCCGCGAACTGCTGATCGATCCGCGGCGACCCGGCGCGCAGCGCATCCGCCACGCGCGCCTCCGGCCCGCCGATCGACGGATCGGCCGATTCCAGCGTCTCCACCAGGAACCCCTCCGCCGCCTGCGCAATGCGGGCCTCCGTTCTCGCCGCGGCTTCCGCCCGCTGCGCCCGCACCAGGCCGATCGTGGACGCCACACCCCCCGCCGCCAGCGACAGCGCCACCACCGCCGCCGCCGCCACCCCCGCCCGATTGCGCCGCACGAACTTGGCGAAGCGGTACGGCATCGTGTCCTGCCGCGCACGCACCGGCAGGTTTCGCAGATGCCGGAAGATGTCCTCCGCCATCGCATCCGCCGAGGGATACCGCCGCTGCGGCTCCTTGCGCAGCGCCATCATCACGATGTTGTCCAGATCCCCCTGCAGCGCCCGCCGCAACCTCCGCGATTCCGGCACGGAGAGCGCCGCCGTCCGCCGCGTGCCCGTCGCGTGCGAGCCCGAACCCGATTCCTTCTCCGCCCGAGCCGCGAACTCCGCGCTGTCCGCCGTCGGCGCTTCGCTCAGCGCGGCCTCCTCCAGGGGCGCCGCCATCTCCTTCGTCACCGCGTCGCTCGGCTTCGCCGGCGTCACCTGGCAGATCACACGCTCCATTTCCGCGTGCAGCCGCGTGCGCAGGCGATACGGCCTGTGCCCCGTGAGCAACTCATACAGCAGCACCCCCAGCGCATACACGTCGCTCGCCGCGCTCACCGGCTCGCCCCGCACCTGCTCCGGGCTCGCGTACTCCGGCGTCATGAGCCGCAGTTCCGTGCGCGTCGGATCGACGCCGAAATCCGCCAGGTCCGGATTGACGATCCGCGCAATCCCGAAATCCAGTAGTTTCGGAACGCCCTCCGCCGTGACGATGATGTTCCCCGGCTTCAGATCCCGGTGCACCACCAGATTCCGGTGCGCATGGTGAACCGCCTGGCACACCAGCGCGAACAGCCGCAGCCGCTCTTGCACCGAGAGCCTGTGCGTCTCGCAATGCTCATCGATGCGCCGCCCCTCGACATACTCCATCACCAGGTACGGCCGCCCATCCTCCAGCGCGCCGCCATCCAGCAGCATCGCGATGTTCGGATGCTTCATCGCCGCCAGCAGCCGCCGCTCGCGCCGGAACCGCGCCAGAATCTCGTCCGAATCCATCCCTCGCCGGATGACCTTGATCGCCACCAACCCGGGGCCCGATTCATCCTCCCGCCGCGCGAGATACACCACACCCATCCCGCCGCGCCCGATCTCACGCACGACGCGATACGGCCCGATCCGCTCGTCTGGAAACCACGCTTCGGGCATCAAGCGCTCCGTTTGCGACGATTCGCCCCAAACCCCATGGCGCAACCCGTCCGCCGCAGGCAAGCCTCAATGGCAAGCCTCAAAAAGAGAGAATACGTCCCCCCGCACGCGCAAGCCCCCCCCGGCCCGCCGCCCCGCCCCCGCGGCTTCACCCCACCGCCGGCGCAGCGACAGCCGCCGCCTTCGCCCTCGATTTCCGCCCCGCACGCTCCGAAATCCCCTGAATCAGCACGAACAGCGCCGGCGTGAACAGCAGACTCAGAATCGTCACCCCCAGCATCCCGCCGAACACCACCGTCCCGATCGCCTGCCGGCTCGCCGCGCCCGCGCCCGTCGCCACCACCAGCGGCACCACGCCCAGAATGAACGCGAACGACGTCATCAGAATCGGCCGGAATCGCAGCCGCGCCGCCTTCACCGCCGAATCGATCAACCCCTCGCCCTTCTGACGCATCGCCCGCGCAAACTCCACGATCAGAATCGCGTTCTTCGCCCCCAGCCCCACCAGCAGCACCAGCCCGATCTGCGTGAACAGGTTGTTGTCGAGCCCGCGGAGCGCCAGCGCCCCCATCGCGCCGATCAGCACCAGCGGCACCGACAGCACCACCGCCAGCGGCATCGCCCACGATTCATACTGCGCCGCCAGAATCAGGTACACGATCACCAGCGCCAGAACGAACACCGTGTTCCCCTGCCCGCCGATCTGCTTCTCCTGGAACGACATCCCCGTCCACTCATACCCCATCCCCGCCGGCATCTTGTCCCGCGCCATCTGCTCCATCAGGCTCATCGCCTCGCCCGAACTCACGCCCGTCGCGGGCGAGCCGTTGATCGCCGCCGATGGATACAGGTTGTACCGGTTCACCCGGTCCGGACCGAACGATGCGCTCACCCGCGCCAACGCCGCCAGCGGCAGCATCTCGCCGTTCCGGTTCCGCACCTCCAGCCGGATGATGTCGTCCGGCACGATCCGCGCCGTAGACTCCGCCTGCACGTTCACCTGGTACGTCCGGTTGAACAAATTGAAATCGTTCACGTACGCCGCGCCCAGATACGTCTGTAGCGTCTCGAACACCGTCGAGAGCGGCACCCCCAGCTTCAGCGCCTTCTCGCGATCGATGTCCACGAACACCTGCGGCGTCGCCGCCCGAAACCCCGAATACACCGCCCGCAGCCGGCTCTGCGCGTTCGCCGCGGCCACCATCTCACCCACCACCTGCGCCATCGCCGCACGCCCCAGCGCCGTCCGGTCCTGCAGCCGCATATCGAACCCCGAAGCGTTCCCCAGCCCGTCGATCGCCGGCAGACTGAACACCAGGAACTGCGCCTCCTGAATCTCCCGAAGCCGCTCGTTCAGATCCTGAATGATCACCGCAATCCCGCGCCCGCTCTTCACCCGCTCCTCCCACGGCTCCAGCACGATGTACCCCGTCGCGTAGTTCGGCCCGCGGCCGTCGATCACCGACGACCCCGCCAGACCCACCACGTTCGAGACACCCTCCACCTCCGCCGCGGCGGCGCTCACCTGGTCCAGCACCCCCTGCGTCCGCTCCAGGCTCGCCGCGTCCGGCAACTGCGCGTTGATCACCAGGAACCCCAGATCCTCCTCCGGCACGAACCCCGTCGGGATCGATCGCGCCACCATCCACGAAACCACCAGCACCCCCGCGAACGCCGGCAGCGCAATCCACAGCCGCCGCACGCCGAACCGCGCGATCCCCGCATACCCCGCCGTCACGCCGTCGAACACCCGGTTGAACGCCCGCCCGAAGAACGACAGCGGCCTCAGCAGCAGCGGCGGCTTCTTCGGGTTCTTCGCGTGCGGCTTC
This sequence comes from uncultured Phycisphaeraceae bacterium, assembly GCA_964529265.1. Classification (GTDB taxonomy): domain Bacteria; phylum Planctomycetota; class Phycisphaerae; order Phycisphaerales; family UBA1924; genus CAZGVW01. The sequence continues at coordinate 4,924 of CAZGVW010000238.1, read as the reverse complement.
AGAATGATCGCGCACAACGCCGGCGTCAGCGTCAGCGCGCAGACCGCGCTGATGAACGTGCTCGCCGCGATCGTCAGCGCGAACTGCCGGAACATCTCACCCGAAATCCCCGGCTGCGCCGCCGCCGGCAGGAACACCGCCATCAGCACCAGCGTGATCGCAATGATCGGCCCCGAAATCTCCTCCATCGCCTTGATCGTCGCCGGCTTCGGATCCAGGTGCTCCTCCGCCATCACGCGCTCGACGTTCTCCACCACCACGATCGCGTCGTCCACCACGATCCCGATCGCCAGCACCAGCCCGAACATCGTCAGCATGTTCATCGAGAACCCGAACAGCGCCATGAACAGGAACGTGCCGATCAGCGACACCGGAATCGCCACGATCGGAATGATCGTCGTCCGCCACGATTGCAGAAACACCAGCACCACCAGCACCACCAGCAGGAACGCCTCGAGCAGCGTCTTGTTCACTTCCTCCATCGATGCGTGGATGAACATCGACGAGTCGTAGAAGAACACCAGCTCCAGACCCTCAGGGAAATCCGGCCGCGCCCGCGCCACGTCCAGCGTCTGCCCCACCTTCGTCGCCACCTCCACCAGGTTCGCGCCCGGCAACTGGTAGATCACCATGATCGCCGACGCCCTGCCGTTGAACGTCGAAGCGCTCGAATAGTCCTTCGTCCCCAGCTCCACCCGGCCCAGGTCGCGGATGCGCACCAGCCGCCCCTGCTCATCCGTCTTCACGATGATGTCCGCGAACTGCCCGGGATCCGACAGCCGCCCCAGCGTGTTCACCGTGAACTCAAAGGCCTGCCCCTCCGGCGCCGGCTGCCGACCCACCGACCCCGCCGCCACCTGCACGTTCTGCTCGCGGATCGCCTCGTTCACGTCCCCCGCCGTCAGGTTCCGCGCCCGCAGTCTGGCCGGGTCCAGCCAGATCCGCATCCCGTAGTCCTTCTGCGGATAGATGTCCGACGCCCCCACGCCGTTGATGCGCGCAATTTCATCCTTCAGATTGATCGACATGTAATTCGAGAGGTACAGATCGTCATACTGCCCCCCCGGCGCGTGCAGCGCCACCACCCCCACCATCGCCGTGGACTGCTTCTTCGTGTTCACGCCCTGCCGCCGCACCTCGTCCGGAACCCGCGGCAGCGCGATGCTCACCCGGTTCTGAACAAGCACCGACGCGATGTCCACGTTCGTCCCCGGCTCGAACGCGATGTCCAGCTGGTAGCGCCCCTCGCTCGAGACGCTGCTCATGTAGATCATCCGATCGACGCCGTTCACCTCCTGCTCCAGCGGCGCCGCCACCGTGTCCGCCACCGTCTGCGCGCTCGCGCCCGGATACGTCGCCTCCACACGCACCACCGGCGGCGCCAGCTCCGGATACTTCGCCACCGGCAGCGCGAAGTACGACACCGCACCCATCAGCACGATGAGGATCGACACCACGCACGCAAACACCGGTCGCTCGATGAAGAACTTGCTGAACATTCGGCTTTCCGCCTACGAACCCGCCCCCCCGGCGCCCGCTGGCGCATCCCCCCCGGCCGGAGCCTCAGCCCCGCCCCCGGCGCCCCCGCCCCCGGAATCCCCCGAGCCCGCCCCCTGCCGGATCGGCGTCACCTTCGCCCCCGGCCGCGCGCGCTGGATCCCGTTCACCACGATCCAGTCATCCGCCTTGACACCCTCCGTGATCACGCGATACACCCCCTCCTCCACGCCGATCGAGACCGGACGCCGCTCCACCATGCCCGCTTCGTCCACCGCCAGCGCATATGGGCCCTGCTGGTCCGACGAGAGCGCCACCCGCGGCACGAGCACCGCCGGCGCCGTCCCGAACACCACGCGCAGACGCACGAACATGCCCGGAACGATCTCGCGCTCCGGATTGTCGAAGAGCGCGCGGATCCTGATCGTCCCCGTGTCGGGGTTCACCGTGTTGTCCGCCGAATCGATCCGCCCTTCCCGCATGAACTCCGGCTCATCTTCGAACGCCATGAGCACCGGCAGATCACGCCCCCGCTTGTCCTCTTCACCCCGCTCCCGGTTGTCGTGCCGGATCCGCAGCAGGTCCTGTTCGCTCAGGTCGAAATACGCGTACACCCGGTCCTGGCTCACGATCGTCGTCAACAGCGTCGGCTCACCCGCCCCCACCAGCGCCCCAACGTCCACCAGGTTCCGGCTGATCACCCCCGCGATCGGCGCCCGCACCTCCGTGAACGTCAAATCCAGCATCGCCGCATCGTGCCGCGCCTTCGAAAACTCCAGCTCCGCCTTCGCCGCGTCCCGGTCCGCCTTTCGCTCCCGAACCTCCAGGTCCGAAGCCGCGTCCCGCTCCGCCGCCCGCGTGATCCGCTCCAGCGTCACCTCCGCCAGGTCAAGCGCCGATTTCGACCGCTCCACCTCCGCCGCTCGCTGATCCACCGTCGCCTTGAACGGCCGCGGATCGATCGTGAACAGCAGGTCCCCCGGCATCACGTCCCCGCCCGGCGCGAAATGAATCTGATCGATGAACCCCTCCACCCGCGCCCGAATCTCCACCGATTCATACCCCCGCACCGTCCCGGTGAAGTCCAGCCGCTGCGTCACTTCCTGCTCGATCGGATGCGCCACCGTCACCTCCGGCGGCGGCGGCGGCGCGTACACATTCGCGTCCCCCCCGCAACCCGCCGCCACGGCGAAAGCGAAAGCAAAAGACACGCGCCCCACCACTCTCGCGGCAAATCCAAACCCGTGCCCGCGCATAACCTGCTCCCAACCCGGTGAGCCATCATACAGATACGCCCCACCCAACGGACGGAAGGGTTCCCGCCCGGACGACGCGCCAGGAGTCACTGCCTGACACCGCTGCAAGCAACCCGTGAAGTTGCGAGGTCAAGACACAAAGAGTCACGATTTATTTCACCGCGTGCCCAGACAAGCGACGCACCGCCTTCCCACCCCTCTCCCCGGCTCTGCGGGGAGAGGTCAGGGTGAGGGGCTCTTCCTCTACCTATCTCCTCCGCGCCTCCTCCTCGCCATCGACATACACCACCGGAAAGAGCGCGCACCGCCTCGCTCACTCCCCCCCACCCTCCGCCCTCACCTCCGCCGCCATCTCCGGACGCCCCCACCTCTCATACAACCCCGCAAGATCCTCCCGCGCCTTCTTCGTGTGCGCGTGATCCACCCCATACACCCCGCGCATCCCCTCGTGGCACTCCCGCATCAACGGCGCCGCCTCGTCAAACCGCCCTAACTCCGTCAACGTCACCCCCAGACCGCTCATCACGATCAGCGTCCCGAAGTGCGTGTCCCCGCGCACCCTCCGGTGCGCCTCCAGCGCCTCCACGTACATCGGAAGCGCCTCCTCATACTTCTTCTGCTCCCGCAACACCGTCGCCAGGTTGTTCATCGCCGCCAGCGTCTGAAAATGCTCCGGCCCGAACAGCCGCCGCCGCGCCTCCAGCGATTTCCTGAACAGCGGCTCCGCCTCGTCATGCCGCCCCTGCCGCAGATACACCGTCGCCAGGTTGTTCATCGCCGTCAGCGTCGAGGAATGCTCCGGCCCCAGCCGCCGCTCATACCCCTCGTACGCCGCGCGCATCAACTCCTCGGCCTTCTCCACGTTCCCCTGATCGCGCCGCACGATCGCCAGCTGGTTCAGCGACGACAGCGTGCTCGGATGATCCACGCCCAGTTCACGCCTCCGCACCTCCAGCGTCCGCTCCAGCAGCTCCGCCGCGTCATCGAGCTGCCCCAGATCTTTCAGCAGCCCCGCATACTGATTCACCGACTTCAACGTCTGAATGTGCTCCGGCCCCAGCACCCGCTCGCGCCGCTCCGCGACATCCTTCAGCAGGTCGCCCGCATCCTGCAGCCGGCCCTTCGTCCGCATCACCATCGCCAGTTCGTGCTTCGCCTCCAGTGTGTCCGGATCGTCCGGCCCGTACGCCGCCACCAATCCATCCAGCGCGATCCGCGCCAGCCGCTCCGCTTCATCCACGTCCCCCGCGCGGCGCATCACGCTCGCCACCCGGTCATACGCCACCAGCGTCCCCCGTGCGCTCTCGCCCTCGGTGCGCCGACGCGTCTCCAGCGCCTGCCGCACGATCCGCTCCGCCTCCACGAGATCCCCCTGCTGCTCGTACAGCAGACCCATGTCGTGCATCGAATCCAGCGTGTCGCTGTGCTCCGGCCCCAGGTCGCGCCGCCGCGTCTCCAGCGCCGCCGTCAGGTGCGTCTTCGCGCGCTCATACTCCGCCAGCCGCCTGTACGCGTTCCCCAGCGTGCGCCGCAGCGATGCCTCGATGAGCGGCCTTCCTTCAAACGAGCCCGCCACCCGCCGCGACGCCTCGTCCAGAATCTCCCGCACCGTCACGTCGCGCTCGAACCCGCTCTCCGGATCCGCCGACGCCAGCATGTCCTGCAGAAACTGGTTCGCCGCCTCCGCCGCCGCGGCTTCACGCTCCGCAACCCCACGCGCCTCCTCCGCCTCCCGCCGCTGCGCCGACTCCGCCGCCCGCGCGCCCTCCGCCGCGTCCCGCGCCGCCTGCGCCTCCACCAGCGCCCCGCGCGCCTGCTCCTCCGCGTGCGTCGCCCGCACCGCCTGCCACACCGTCCCCGCCACACCCACCACCAGCGCCACCACCACCAGCGCCGCCGCCGTCGCCCCCGCCCGATGCCGCCGCACGAACTTCCGCGCCCGGTACACCCGGCTCGGTGGCGCTGCCAGCACCGGCTCGCCATCCAGATGCCGCTGGATGTCCGCCGCCAGCGCGCTCGCCGTCTCGTACCGCCGCTGCGGCGCCTTCTCCAGGCACTTCGCGCAGATCCAGTCCAGCTCCGCGCGCACCTGCCGCGCGCGCGCAGCGGGCCCCCCTGCCGCCGCAATCCGCGCGCTCGCCCGCGCCGGGTCCTCCTCCCGGATCATCCGC
>CAZGVW010000237.1:0-7458 GCA_964529265.1 uncultured Phycisphaeraceae bacterium | reverse complement strand
GAACGAGTTTCTTATCATCCGCCCCATGCCCACCACCTACACCCGCATCCTCCTTCACATTGTCTTCTCCACCAAGTCCCGCCGCCCGTTCATCACACCCGAACTCCGCGACCGCCTCTACCCCTTCATCGGCGGCATCGTGCGCGATGAAGGCAGTGTCCTCTACGCCATCGGCGGCGAACCCGACCACCTGCACCTCCTCGTGCGCTGGCGTGCCGATGCAACGATCGCCGACCTGCTCCGCAACATCAAGTCGCGATCATCAAAGTGGATCCACGAGACCTTCCCGGATCACCGCGAGTTCGCATGGCAGGAAGGGTACGGCGCGTTCTCGGTAAGCGAATCACAAGCCGGGACCGTGAAGCGCTACATCGAGAATCAGGAGAAGCATCACCAGAAGCGCTCCTTCCCGGATGAGTTCCTCGAACTGCTCCGCGCCCACTCCATCGAGTTCGACAACCGCTACGTCTTTGACTGATTGCGTCGATTCGACGGCGCCAAGCCATTCCACGGACCTCCCCGATCGGTCATCCCGGAACGGTCATCCCCGGAACGGACACTCCCGGATCGGATCATCCCAACGGCCTCTGAATTGCCTCTGCCGCTGGATCCCGCCGAATTGCCTCTGCCCTGGGCCACCCCCGAATTGCCTCTGCCTCTGGGCCCCGCCGAATTGCCTCTGCCTCTGGGCCCCGGAGGGGCCCTCGGCCGTTGCCAGGGGCTTCAGCCCCTGGAAATCGCCCCGAATCCAGAGTCGCCCCGGCGGGGCGAACGAAGTGCGCGCGGAGCAAGCCTTGCAAAACGGAATCAATGCGCCCCCGCCACACGTCCACCCCTCCGGGGTGACCAACAGTTGCGGCGCCACCACCAGGGGCGGTCCGCTGCGCGTCCGCGCCCCTGGCAACAACCACCGGCCCCTCCGGGGCCAGGAGATCGCAAAACCTGACGCGCCCTCTGCGCTCGCTCCCTCGCCCCATGCCGCAACGCATGGGCTGCGATCCCGACGACCACCAACTCTTGAATGCTCGCCGCGGCGCCGCGTCCGGGCCCCGGAGGGGCCCTCGGCCGTTGCCAGGGGCTTCAGCCCCTGGAAATCGCTCCGGAAGAAGATCGCCCCAGCGGGGCGAACGAATCTGCCTTCTCGCGCATCTCCATTCACCCGAGAACCGAACACTCACCTCTTCTTCCTCTTCTTATACCCCGCCTTCGGACTCCGCATGTGCGTGCTCCCCTTCGCGCGGAAGCCTCCGAGCCCTGCCCCGTCCGCACCAGCCGCTTGCAACTGCCGCACCGCCTTCATCTTGCCGAGCGCGCCCAGGCCCGCCATCTGCTTGGCCATCTTCGACACCGCCTCGAACTGCTTGAGCAGGCGCCCCACGTCCTCCTGCTTCGCGCCGGCGCCCTGCGCGATCCGTCGCCGCCGGCTGTTGTTCATCATCGAGACGTTCCGCCGCTCCTCCGGCGTCATCGAGTTGATGATCCCCTCGACGCGGTCGAACTGCTTGTCGTCCACCGTCACGTCCTTGAGCGCCGATCCCACGCCCGGCAGCATCCCCAGCAACTGCTTCATCGGGCCCATGCGCCGCAGCGATTTCAACTGCCCGAGGAAGTCGTCCATCGTCATCTCGCCCCGCGCGATCTTCTCCTGGATCGCGAGCGCCTCCTCCTCTGAAACCTGCTCCTGCGCCTTCTCCACCAGCGAGACCACGTCGCCCATCCCCAGAATCCGCCCGGCGATGCGCTCCGCGTGGAACTCCTCCAGCGCCTCCAGTTTTTCGCCCACGCCGATGAACTTGATCGGCGCGCCCGTCACCCGCCGCACCGAGAGCGCCGCCCCGCCGCGCGTATCGCTGTCGAACTTCGTCAGCACCACGCCGTCGATCGACAGCCGCTCGTGAAACGCCTTCGCCGACGCCACCGCGTCCTGCCCCGTCATCGCATCCACAACCAGGAACACCTGGTGCGGCTGCAGCGCGCGGTTCACCTGCTGCAACTCGTTCATCAGCGCATCGTCAACGTGCAGCCGGCCCGCGGTGTCGAGAATGAGCGTGTCCACGCCCTGGTCGCGCGCCGCCTTCAGCGCGCGCTGACACACGCCCACCGCCACGCCCACCGCCTTGCCATACTCCGCCACCTTGTCGGGCTCGGCGTAGAACGTCACCCGCGCCCCGCCCGGCATCTCCTTCTGCACCTGCTCGGCGACCACGCGCAACTGGTCCACCGCCGCGGGCCTTTGCAAATCCGCCGCGGCCACCATCACCGATCGCCCGCGCTTCTTCAGGTACCCCGCCAGTTTCCCGCACGTCGTCGTCTTCCCGCTCCCCTGAAGCCCACACATCATCACGATGGTGGGGGAGGGGCTGACGCGGATGATCCCGGGCTCGGGTGGGGGGGCTTCCGGGTCGTCGGCCGGGCGCTCCATGAGCGCCACCAGCCGCTCATGCACGATCCCGATGAACTCCTGACCCGGCTTCAGGCTCTTCGTCACCTCGCGCCCGAGCGCATCGCGCACCACCCCGTCGCAGAACTGCTGCGCGACGTCGTACTGCACGTCCGCCTCGAGCAGCGCCGTGCGGACATCCTCGACCGCCTCCCGGATGTTGGACTCCGAGATCGTGCCCTTGCCGGAAATGCGCCGAAGCGCGCTCGAAAACCCCTCAGACAGACGCTCGAACATGCGGTGTCCCCGTTATGTCAAACTGGTGGTGGCAGAGGTCGCGGCAGGATAGGGCCCCTCGCCGCAACCCACGAACAGCGCAGTATTTGCGCTTCACTTGACAGGTCCCCCCCACGTTATCCATACTGACCCTCCGAGTCGGGATCCCGACCCCCGCTGCTCGGAGCGATCGGCCGCTCGCGTCGTCCCCGCCAAAACCGCGGGGCCCACGCGAAGTCGAACGCTCGACGAGAGGAGAAGGGCTGGAGGCAGAGAGAGAGGCCCCCCAGCCGGAGGAGGATGGGTCGGGGTGAGAGAGAGACTTGTGTGATGCGGAATCCGCGGCCACGACGCTGCGGGCATCACATTTTTGGAGGGCCCACGCCCCGCCGGCCAGCCGCCGCGCCGCCGCCTCCGGCCCGCCGCGTGAAGCGCCCCGGGTGACCGGTTTCCGCACCGGAAAACCGCGTTCCTGAGCCCCCGCGGCCGGTTCTCCCCCCTCCCGCCCATAATGCCTGTTATGTAAAACTGCCCCCGATTCCGCCCGCCGCGGCGGAACTCCCGGCCCCCCAAGGGCGTACGCTTCAGGGCGCCCGCCCACGCCGGCCGGGCCCAGCGACGCAAAGGAGGCCCATCCGTGCGAATGGACTTCTTCCTGCAGAACATGCCGCCGTCGGAGGCTCTGGAGCAGCACGCGGCGGACAAGGTTCGGCACGCGGCGGAGCACTTTGAACGCCGCGTCGAGCACGTCACCGTCAGGCTCACCGACCACAACGGACCCCGCGGCGGCGCGGATAAGTGCTGCACCGTCGAGGCCCACGTGCTCCCGCACGGCGCGGTCGTGGTGCGGCAGCGGGCGGAGGATCCGTACGAGGCGGTGAGCCGGGCGTCGAAGCGGCTGAAAACGCTGCTGGGGCGGCGGTTCGGGCGGCAGCGGCGCGGGCGGGATTCGCTGCGCTGGGGAACGGCGTGATTTCGGCGCGGTTTTCACGTTTTTTCACCCGATTGAGCATTCCGCGCTGTTGACGAGCCCCGCCGCGGCGAGCGCGCTGCGCACGGCGCCGATTCTCGTGCGCAACTGCGCTTCGTCGTGCGCGCAGATGGTGACGTGGCCGGTTTTTCGCCCCGGCGCCGCGGATTTTCCGTAGAGGTGCAGATGCGCGCCGTGGCAGCCCAGGACGGCGCTGCGGAGGGCCGGATCGGGGTCGATCCCGATTATGGTAAACAGGGCGCACTTCCCCACTGGGGCGGTGGAGCCGAGGGGCCAGCCGAGGATGGCGCGCAGGTGGTTCTCGAACTGGCTGCACTCGGCGCCTTCGATGGTCCAGTGGCCGGAGTTGTGCACGCGGGGCGCGAACTCGTTCGCGATGAGGCGATTTTTCGCCTCGAAGAACTCGATGGCGATGACGCCGACGGCGCTGGTTGACTCCATGAGCGCGCGGGCGGCGGTTTCGGCCTGGTTCTGGAGCGCGGGGGCGACGTTTTCGGCGGGTGTGGAGATGCGCAGGATGCCGGCGCGGTGCTCGTTCTGGACGAGGGGGTAGCAGGCGAAGTCGCCGGAGCGGCTTCGGACGGCCAAGACCGACAATTCGCGCTCGAATGGCACGAATTCTTCCAGAATCGCGGGTTTTCGCGCGATCCGCGCCCATGCGTCGGGCAACTCCCCCACTTCCCGCACGACGGCCTGGCCCTTGCCGTCGTAGCCCATGCGGCGGGTTTTGAGCACGCTGGGGAAGCCGATGCGCTCCGCGGCGGCGCGGAGCGAGGATTCGTCGCTCACTTCCGCGAAATTCGTCGTGTTGACGCCGATTTTCTCGAAAAGGCGCTTTTCGAGCGCGCGATCCTGCGCGGCGCGCAGGGTTTCGGCGGATGGATGCACTTCGACGAGCCCGGCGAGGAGCTCGACCGCTTCGGCGGGCACGTTTTCGAACTCGTAGGTCGCGACGGCGGCGCCTTCGGCGAGGCGCGCGAGCGCAGCGCGGTCGGAGAAATCCGGCGCGGCGATGAAGTCCCCCACTTCTCTCGCGGGGGCGGCGGGGGAGACATCGAGGAAGCGGCAGCGGACGCCGATGGGCGCGCCGGCGAGGGCGAGCATGCGGCCGAGTTGTCCTCCGCCGAGGATGGCGACGGTGGCGGCGGGTTGCGGCGGCGCGGCGCCGGTCATGTGGTGCGCTTCCGGGCGCGGTTTTTTGCGGTTTTGCGCGCTGCGCGCTCCGTTTTGGCGCGTTTCGGGCGCTTTTCGCCCGTTTCCGCGCTCGTTGCGCTGCGCGGATCCGGCTGGGCCAGGACATCGGAGGTCTGTTTGCGGCGGAAGCGCTCCAATGCCGCGCGGTGCTCCGGGTGGGCCCGGGCGACGATCGCCGCGGCGAGGAGGGCCGAGTTCACCGCACCGGCCCGGCCGATGGCGAGCGTCCCCACGGGGATGCCGGCGGGCATCTGCGCGATCGAGAGGAGCGAATCGAGGCCCTTCAGGGCTTTCGACTCGACCGGCACGCCGAGGACGGGCAGCGTGGTCTTGGAGGCCGTCATGCCGGGGAGGTGGGCCGCCCCACCCGCGCCGGCGATGATCACCAGAAGCCCCCTGCTCTCGGCGCTCGAGGCGTAGCGGAAGAGGAGGTCCGGCGTGCGGTGCGCGGAGACGACCTGCGTCTCGTGCGGGACGCCGAGGGCCTCGAGCGTCTCCACGGCGTGGCGCATGGTCTCCCAATCCGACTTCGAGCCCATGATGACGCCGACCAGGGGGCGTGGAGGCATGGGCGGGATGATAGGGAAATGGCCAAATGGCCAAAGGGCCAAAGGGCCAATGGGGCCAAATGGCAAGTGAGGCGGCGGGGGCGGAGGGGTGTACCATTGGTGGCGGATGATCAGGCTGCTCCCTGTTGAAAAGCCCGGCGACATCCTGCCCGAGCATCGAGGGACTCCGGTGGGCGATCTGCTGGCGTTCCACAACCTGGGCGCCCCCCATCGCGATTTCGCTGCGCCGACGCTGCTGGTCGGGATGTGCATGGACCACCGGAAGGCGCTGCGGATTCCGAACAATTTCGCGTTTGTGCTGCGGGCGGGCGGGGCGAACCTGCGGCGCGTGGAGTTCAAGGTGTCGTTCGCGATCGCGGTGGGCGGTGTGAGCGCGATCGCGCTGATTGGTCACTCGCGGTGCGGGATGGTCGGGCTGCGCGACCGCCGCGAGCAGTTCGTGGAGGGGCTGGTGAACGGCGCGGGCTGGGAGCGCGAGGCCGCGATCGAGCACTTTGACGAGCACTTCTCGAAGTTCGAGATCGATGACGCGGCTGAGTTCGTGGCGGCGGAGGCGCGGAGGTTGAGCGACAGGTACCCGAAGATCCACGCCGGGGCGCTGTTCTACGACGTGGATGACGGGATGCTGCGGCAGATTGTGGGCGGAGGCTGAACACCGAGGGAGGAAAAGAGGAAGAAGAAGGCAGAACGCAGAGGAGCACGGAGGGACGCGGAGGGGAAGAAGAAGGCAAAGGGCCAAATGGCAAAGGGCCAAAGGGCCAAAGGGGAATGGGGCCAGTAGGGTGAGAGCCGGGAGGGCGAGGGGCGGGCGCGGGGTTGGGGGCGGCGGGGTGCGGGGGTGATGTGGGCGCATGGGAAAATCGGGCCTCCACAATTGGGGCGGGAGGGCCGTGTTTGTGCGCGCAAAAGGCGTCACTGCGCGCGCGGGACATGCGCAAGTGGTTGGGGGAGCGGGAGAAGAAAATCTGTGGTTTTTGGATTTTGGGGGTGCGGCGCGCAGGGGGGGAGGGAGGGGGCAAGTTCCTGGGGCCGAGCTGGGCCGGTCTTCAGGGCATGCGAGCGCCGTCCACGTCGCGTGTCACGGTGATGAGTTCGATGATGACCCAGAGCCAGACGAAGAGGATTGGGAAGACGAGCCAAAAGAGCAGGATCGTGATCAGGAGTTGCGCGACAGCCCGGCCGGTGTAGCCGGCGACGAAGTTGTGGATTCCGAAGGCGCCGAGGAAGATTCCGAGGAGGATGTAGACAACGCGCGAGCATCTCGCCTGCGACTGGATCGCGACGGCCACATACGTGGGAACGGGGTTGGTGTTGCCGCAGTTCGGGCAATCGACAATGTCGCCAGCCATGGAGGATGGAACCTCCAGTTGCTCGCGGCATCGTGCGCACTTGAAGACGATCATTGTGGGGCTCCGGCTCGCGGGGACAGAATATACGTCGGCGATGGCGTCAGGGTGTCCGGGCGCCATGTCGTGCTTCCCTTCAGAATTGTGGAAAGAAATACTTCGGACAGTGCGCCGATTCGGGTTGCGGTCGGGGCGCTGCGTCATTAGTTTGCAGAGTGTTGGATGTGTTGTTCGATTGATTCGTTGCGGGATGCCGAAGGTCGGCGCCCGCGGGACAATTGAAAAACCCCGGCGAGGCTTCTGTCGCAAAACTCGGCCTCAACCGGGGCCCTAATGAAAGGCCAGTGAAATGGCTTCAGGACGCAAGTCTAGCCGCGGCTCAGCCGCGGGGCGCGGTCGGAGTGTGCGCGGCGGCTCGGAGAAGGGTGGAGCAGGCCGCGCTGCGGAAGGGAAGGCGGGAAGCGGGAAGCGCGCCGGGCCGGCGCAGCCACCGGAATCTGTCAGTGTGGTGAAGGCGCACGCGGGCGGCGAAGACCCGGCTCAGGAGAGCCGGGCCACCAGGAAGCCGCAGCGCACGCGCGTGTTCAGCGCCTCGATTCCGTTGTGGATGAGCGCGGAGGTTGAGCCGGACGTTCTGGCGATGGGCGTGGGGCCGCATCACCACGGCGGGACACAGGGCATCAGCATGGTGGCGCTGAGCGT
>CAZGVW010000236.1:0-4522 GCA_964529265.1 uncultured Phycisphaeraceae bacterium | reverse complement strand
CTGCCCGACGTCGTGGCGGCGCTGGTCGCCGACGTGACGGAGGGCCACCGCGAGGTGACCACGTGCGCAGGGTGAAGTCGCTCGCGGCCCGCTTCGGACGGTTGAGCGCGACGGATCGGCGGCTGATCGCACAGGCCGGCGTCATGGTGATCGTGTCGCGCGTGGCGCTCTGGACGACGGGCGTCCGCGGCGCGCGAGCGGCCGTGCGGCGGGCGGCCCGACTGCTGGGCGCGGCCGACAGCCGGCGCGCGCCCTGGGCCGTCGCGGCGGTGAGCCGGCGCCTGCCCGGCGCCACGTGCCTGACGCAGGCGCTGGCGCTGCAGGCGCTCCTCGATCGCGCCGGCCGCCCGTGCCGCGTCGAGATTGGCGTGGCCACGGCCGGCGGCTTCACCGCGCACGCCTGGGTCGTGTGCGGCAACGAAATCGTGCTCGGAGACGCGCGGCTCGAGCAATTCCAGCGGGTGGCCATCTTTGAGTGAGGCACGCCTGTCATTTCAGCAGCGGGTGGCGACGTCGCCGGACGTGCTGGTGCGAGTGATCGGCGACGAAGCGATCCTGCTGCACCTCGGGACGGAGATGTATCTGGGACTGGATCCCGTCGGCACGCGGATGTGGACGGTGCTGCAGACGTCGCCGTCGATCGAAGCCGGCTACGAGGTGCTGAGGGACGAGTACGACGTGGCGCCAGAGGTTTTGCGCGAAGACCTCGAGGCGTTCCTGGCGGATCTGCTCGGCCAGTCGCTCATCTCGCTGGAGCCGGCCGGCGCGGTATGAGCGGCTTCGCCGGGATCGTGAATCTGGACGGTGCACCGGTCGACGACCGCCTGCTGCGCCGGATGGCCGGCTTCATGGAGTTCCGCGGGCCGAACCGGCAGCAGACGTGGCATGGCGGAGCAGCGAGCCTCGCCTACGCCCTCCTGCGGACCACCCACGAGGCGGCGGGCGAGTGCCAGCCGCTGACCCTCGACGGCGAGACGTGGGTCGTGGCCGACGCGCGGCTCGACGCGCGGGTGGAGCTGGTGGTGCGGCTCGGCGCGGCGGGCGAGTCGGCGTCGCGCGACGCGCCCGACGTCGAGCTGCTGCTGCGCGCGTATCGGGCCTGGGGCGACCACTGCGTGGACCACCTGATCGGCGACTTCGCGTTCGCGGTGTGGGACGCGCCGCGCCGCCGGCTCTTCTGCGGGCGCGACCAGCTCGGCGTGAAGTCGTTCTTCTACACCGTCATCGGCCGGACCGTGGTCTTCAGCAACACGCTGGACTGTGTGCGGCTCCATCCCGACGTGTCGGACCGGCTGAACGATCTGGCCGTGGCCGACTTCCTGCTCTTTGAGCTGAACCAGGATCCGGCGACGTCGGTGTATGCGGATATCAGGCGGCTTCCACCGGCCCATACGGCCGCGTGGTCGCCGGCCGGTGGCCTCCAGCAGCGCTACTGGACGCTGCCGGTGGAGGAACCGGTGTTCTACCGGCGCGCGGAGGACTACGTCGAGCGCTTCACCGAGCTTCTGAACCTCGCGGTGTCCGACCGCCTCCGGACCGATTGCGTCGGGATCTTCATGAGTGGTGGCTTGGATTCGACGGCGCTGGCAGCGGTGGCCTCCCGTGTGCTCCGTCGCGACGGCCACGAGCAGGGTGTGAAGGCGTTCACGACCACCCTGCCCGGACTGGATCGCGACGAAGGGCGTTACGCGCGGCTCGTGGCGGAGCGGCTGCGCATTCCCATCGCCCTCGAGGAAGGCGGCCGCGCCGCGTTCGATCCCGAGTGGCCGACGCGCGCGATTCACACGCCCTCGCCCATTCGCGACGTGACGACGCTGGACGCCGATCGGCGGGCGTATTCGCGCATGGCGCTCCACGCGCCCGTGGCGTTCTACGGCGAGGGTCCGGACAACGCGCTGCACTACGAGTGGCAGCCGTATCTGCGGTACCTGAGGGCCCGGCGCCGCTACGTCCGGCTCGCCGGCGACGTCGCCCGTCACGTCCGGAGTCATCGCCGGCTGCCCCTGCAATCGATCGTCGCGCGGATGCTGCGCGCGCGACGTGACCGCGGGCGGTGGGACATTCCGTATCCGGCGTGGATCGACCCGGCGCTGGAACGCCGGCTCGATCTCCGCGAGCGATGGGAGGCCGTGCACAACCCGCCGGCGCCCGACGTCGTTCACCCGGTCCGTCCGGCGGCGTACGCGTCGTTCACCGGGCTTGAATGGGAGGCGCTCTTCCGCGGCTTCGATCCCGAAGAGACCGGCAGCGCGCTCGATGTCAGACATCCGTATGTCGATTTGAGGCTGCTGCGGTATCTGCTGTCGGTGCCGCCGGTGCCGTGGTGCCGATCGAAGCACCTGATCCGGCGCTCGATGCGGGGCGAGTTGCCGGCCGCCGTGCTCGGCCGCCGCAAATCGGGGCTGACGGGCGATCCTGATTACCAAATTGCCAGCGGCGTGGGGTTGCCGCCGCTCACGCCGGAGCCGGAATTGCGGCGTTTCGTCGACCCCGAGCGTGTTCCGACCGCCTCGGGTTCGGGTATGATCGCGTTTCGCGCGGACTTCCGGCCGCGCGCGCTCAACTACTGGCTGGCCAACCGGACGGCCGCCCGGCCGTTCGGTTTCGAGGAGCACGCACATGACGTTGCACACGCCTGACACGCTCGACGCGCCCGCCCGGAAGCGCTACGCGAAGCCCACGCTCCAGGTGTTTGGCGATCTCGGCGGGATGACGCGCGCCGTCACCAACATGGGCGAGATGGACGGCGCCATCGGCAAGGCGCACGGCACCAGGCTGCCGCCCGGGCCGGGGATGACCACAGGATGAGCGGCCGCGGGGCTTACGCCCTGCGGATGAATTGACGATTGTCGATCGGGTGATTGACGCCGCGGGGCATCCTGAGCCTGCCGCCGAATTGACGATTGTCGATCGGGTCATTGATGATTGACTGACGATTGCATCAATGACGATTGACGATTGAAAGCATCAGATCACGCTGTCAGGACATCTCGGCGAAAGCGCGCCGCCTACCGCAGTAAGCTTCGTGACAATCCAATCTTCTTCCCTTGTGGGCCTCGCGCCGCATGTCGAGCTGCTGCTCGCATGCGCGGGCGCGACGCCCCAGGCGCGCTTGGATGAAACGAGGCCCGCCGAAGGGTCCCACCTGCGTTCGAAGTTCGAAGTTTGCAGTTCGAAGTTGTTTGGTGTCCTTGTCGCCCACCATGGCCTGGCGCCGCACGTGCACGGCGTGCTGGCAGCGTCGGGCGATGTGCCGGCCGATGCGCTCGTCGAGCTGGAAGGCATGCACCGGCGGACGTCCGAGCACAACCTGCTCCTGACGGCTCGGCTGCTGCAGGTGCTCGAGGCCTTCGAGCGCGCCGGGATTCGTGTCGTCACGCTCAAGGGACCAGCCCTCGCGCAGCAGCTCTACGGCGACCCCGGCATGCGCGATTCGCTGGATCTCGACCTGCTCGTGCGGCCGGCGGACGTGGCGGCGGCCGCGGCGCTGCTCGAGGCGCAGGGCTACCGGCTCGAATCCGAGCTGGGCTGGCTCGGCATGGCTGACCTGGCCAGGCGCTGCACCGAGCTGACGTTCAGGAGCGCGAGCGGCACGGCCGTGGACCTGCACTGGGCCAGCGCGCCCGCGGACTTTCCGAGCGCGATTCCCGAACACCGGTTGTGGACGTCGGTCACATCGGTGTCGATTGCTGGGCGCTCGGTGCCCGTGCTGTCTGCCGAGTGCCTGCTCGTGTATCTCTGCATCCACGGCACCCGGCATTACTGGACGAAGCTCGCGTGGTTATGCGACATCGCGATGATCGGGAAGCAGTCGCGTAGCTGTGAGCGTTCAGCGATGCGCCCTGCAATAGACGAGGCGCGCCTCGATTGGCCTCTTGTCCACGAGATTGCCGCCGAAGCGCGGGCGACGCGGGCGCTTCATCTCGGTCTGCAGCTCGCGCACGAGCTGCTGGGCGCGGATCTGCCCGCGGACGTCCTCAGCCGCGTGACCGCGGATCGCGCGCTCGATCCGTTCGCGGCTGATGTCACGCGGCGCCTGGTGTCGCCCGATCCCGCGCCTCAGCCCTCGTCGGTGGAGCGGACGATGTTCAATGCGAGGCTGGCGATGGGGCGGTGGCGGCGCGTGCGGCACGTCGCGGCGCTGCTGAAGGCGCCCACCGACGCCGACGCCGGCGTCGTCAGGCTGCCTCGGCCGTTCGTCTTCCTCTATTACCCGCTGCGTGCGGCCCGCCTGGCGGCCAAGTACGGCCGCGCGCTGGTGGCCGGATAACGATGTATTCGATCGCCGCCTTCGGCCGGATGATTGCCGACGACGTGCGGATGACGGCGTACGAGGCGGCGATTCGCGCCACCGTCCGGCCGGGCGCCGTGGTCCTCGACCTCGGCGCCGGCACCGGCATCGCGAGTCTCCTGGCCTGCCGCGCCGGCGCGCGCCACGTGTACGCCGTCGAGGCGAGCGACGCCATTGCCGTCGCTGAGGCGATCGCTCGGGCGAACGGCCTTTCGGACCGCATCACCTGCC
>CAZGVW010000235.1:0-8824 GCA_964529265.1 uncultured Phycisphaeraceae bacterium | reverse complement strand
TTCAGTCTTCGCGAACGACATCTTCGCCATGAAGGGAGGAACGGCCATCAATCTGTTCGTGCGCGACATGCCCAGGTTGTCCGTCGATATCGACGTGGTCTACACCCGCTGGGACGACTTCTCGCGACGATGCGCTCGCGGCGATCACGGCCGAGTTGGAGGCGATTCAACAGCGACTTGGCCGATTTGGCCTGGGCATGCGCAAAGGCGGCGGCCCACAAGAGAGCAAGCTCTTCATCAACCAGGGACCAAGTCAGGTGAAGGTGGAGGTCAACCACGTCTTCCGCGGCACGGTGTTGCCAGTCGGGCAGCAGCCCCTCATCGCCCGCACGGCTGAGATGTTCAGCGTCGAGTTGCGCCTTCCCGTGCTCGCGACCGATGAACTGTACGGCAGCAAGCTCGTTGCGGCGATGGATCGTCAGCACCCGCGCGACTTCTTCGACGTGCGCGAAATGTACAGGGCCGGCGGACTCTCGGAGGCCACTGTCGAGTGCTTCGTCACGTACCTGGCCGGCCACAACAGATCGATCGACGGAGTATTGTTTCCCCGGAAGAAGGACATTGCCCACGAGTACCGGACCGGCTTGGTGGGGATGACGACGGATCCGGTGCAATTCGACACGCTGCTCGCTGTCCGCGATCAGCTGTTCAAGGAGCTCCCCGAACGGCTGACCCAGGATCACAAACAGTTCCTGCTCGGGCTCGCCCGCGCCGAACCCGATTGGTCGCTGCTTCGCTGCCCGCATGCCGCCGATCTGACCGCGCTCAAGTGGAAACTTGCGAACCTCCAAAGGCTCAAGAAGGCGAATCCGGTGAAGTTTGCGCGACAGGCCGAGATGCTGGAGTCCAAGCTATCGTGAACATGACGGGAGACAGCGCGACGCCTCCCGTTCAGCGCTGGCTGGATCCGATCGGATTCCTCGACTGGTGCAATGCTCCGGAGCGGAACGATCCGCCGCCGGTCGTCGAGTCCGCCCGGCGGCGTTGACTTCCCCCGCAACCCGCTGCAGATCTGAGATCATCGGTGTCACCTGCGGCAACGACCGCCCACCTGACTCCCACGCAACGCATCACCCCAGCGCGCATTGTGGATGCGCCCCGGGGCGATGCAACGAATCAGCACATCGCAGACTATGCGCCGCCCCCTCATCGCCGCCGCCGCGCCACCATCACCCCCGCCGCCGCGAGCAGCGCCAGACTCCCGCCCGGCGCCGGCACCGAGAGCTGCATCATCGCCATCTGGTGCACCTCGTCCGGAATGATGTCCCCCCGCAGCCCGCCGAGCGCCGTGATCTCGTACAGCCCCGTGCTCGTCGCGTTCCACAGGTGCGGCGTGCTCTCCAGCGCGCCCCGCAGCGCGCCCATCCCCACCGCAGGCCCGAACGCCACGCTCGCCGCCACCCATTCCGCGGAGTGCGCCGTCGCGGTGTGCTTCGAATCCACCTTGTCCGCTGTCGCATCGAACAGGAACTCGAACGTCTCGAACTTGTCCGCGAACTCGCCCTGCACGGGGTTGTACTTCACCTTGTACTCCGTCCCCTCGTGCGTGATCCGCCGTTCGCCGAAGGGCTCGTAGTTCAGCCACTTCGCCTTGCCCGCGGCGAGGTCGAGCATGAACGTGTTGAACCCCGCCACGAAGCCGCACAGGCCGATGATCCGCCCCGGGTCGGCGTCCGTCTTCCCGTAACTCAGCCCGTAAAAGTTGTCGCTCTCCAGGCTCCACACGCGGAACTCCTTGTCCGTGTTCACCGTTGCGCTGCGCCAGAGCAGCGTGTCATCCATCGTGCCTCCCACGACCTTGAACTCGCCGAGCCCCGCGGCGCCGATCGCCGGAAAATCGATCTCCGCGAACGCCGCGTGCGCGATCGAGCCCGCGAGGGCCAAAGTTGCGCCCGCAACACCAATCGTGACAACGCTGCGAAGTTGAGCCTGCATGGTGAATCCTCCCTTTGTGTCCTGGGTCCTGGTTCCGGGTTCGGTTCGTTGCCGCCTCGCGCGGCCCGGTCGCATGAGGCAGTGTCAAAGCGCGCCGGACAGCCATCGCCGTCCGGCGGCTGCGTGCTTCCCGTCCTACTCCTCGAAACTGCTTCCCCTGCGAAAGGCCCGATCCGTTCCGCGAGGCGCCGAGGCGGTCCACTGCGTCGTCGCGCCGCCGTCCGTTTCCGTCCTTCCTGCTTCCCCTTCAATCATCAAGGCGCCGTCCGCGCCCATCGCTCACGCGCATTTCCCCCGAAAAAAAGCGCGGTAGACTGATCCACACGCGCCGCCGCCCCCCGCTCCCCGCCCCCGCCCCCCGGAAAAAAACTCGCGGCGCATCAAGGGTCCGCGGCATGTCCGATGGTGAAGTCCAACTCCTCCAGCGCGCCGTCGCCGGCGATGAAGCCGCCCTCGCCTCGCTCCTCGAAGCGCACGGCCCCATCGTCCGTCAGCGCATCGCCGCCTCCATCGGCGCGCAGTGGCGCTCCACGCTCGATGTCGATGACGTCATGCAGGTCACCTACCTCGAAGCCTTTCTCCAGGTCGGCCGCCTGTCCACCGAGACCGTCGCCGGCTTCGTCTCCTGGCTCCGACACGTCGCCGACAACAACCTGCGAGACGCCATCCGCGCCCTCGAAGCCGATAAGCGCCCCAACCCCCGCCGCCGCGTCCACGCTGCCCCCGGAACCCCCGGCGAGAGTTCCCTCTTCGCCCTCGTCGAAATGCTCGGCGTCACCACCGCCACCCCCAGCCGCCACGCCGCACGCGAGGAAGCCGCGGCTTTCCTCGAGCGCGCCCTCGCCGAACTCCCCCCCGACTACGAAACCGTCGTCCGCATGTACGACCTTGACCAGCGACCCATCGACGAGGTCGCCGCGGCTCTCGGCCGCTCCCCCGGCGCCGTCTACATGCTCCGCGCCCGCGCCCACGACGCCCTCCGCGGCATCCTGGGCGGCCCCTCGCAGTTCTTCAGCCAGGCCCCGTGAGTCCCGCCCGCCCCCTTCGCCTGTAAGGATGGCGGGATAGATTGAGGCGGTCGGTCCGTCTCAATCCCGCCAAAACCGGCGGAGAACCCCCGGCGGTGGAGCCCAACACCCCCCAACCCGAAAAGCCCGCCTCCGGCAGCCCGGAGCGCGATCTCATCGACCGCGCCCGCAGGCAGGCCGCCCGCGGCAGCGGGGGGGTCTCCCGCGCCTGGGCCGTCGTCCCGCCCGATTCCATCCCGGGCTACGAAATCGTCAAGGAAATCCACCGCGGCGGGCAGGGCGTCGTCTACCTCGCCATCCAGAAGGCCACCAAGCGCAAAGTCGCCGTCAAGGTCATGCGCGAGAGCCCGCTCTCCGGCTCCCGCGGCCGCGCACGCTTCGAGCGCGAAGTCGAAATCCTCTCCCAACTCAATCACCCCAACATCGTCTCCGTCATCGATTCCGGCGAAGCCGCGGGCTGCTTCTTCTTCGCGATGGACTACATCTCCGGCCTCCCGCTCGATCAGTGGATGTCCCAGAGCGAGCGCACCATCGATGAAGCCCTGCGCCTCTTCGCGCGCATCTGCGAAGTCGTCTCCGTCGCGCACCTGAAGGGCGTCATCCACCGCGATCTCAAGCCCGGCAACATCCGCATCGATTCCTCCGGCGAGCCCCATGTCCTCGATTTCGGCCTCGCCAAGACTGCCACCGGCGACGTCCCCGACGCCTCGCAACTCCAACTCATGACCATGACCGGCCAGTTCATCGGCTCGCTCCCCTGGGCCAGCCCCGAGCAGGCCGAAGCCGCGCCCGACAAGGTCGATGTGCGCACCGATGTCTACTCCCTCGGCGTCGTCCTCTACCAGATGCTCACCGGCGGCCAGTTCCCCTACAAGGTCGTCGGCGCCATGCGCGACGTGCTCGACAACATCCTCCGCGCCGAGCCTGCGCGCCCCAGCACCGTCCGCCGACAGATCAACGACGAAATCGAGACCATCGTCCTCAAGTGCCTCAGCAAAGAGCGCGAGCGCCGCTACCAGTCGGCCGGCGAACTCGCGCGCGACGTCCGCCACTACCTCGCCGGCGAACCCATCGAAGCCAAGCGCGACAGCGGCTGGTACATCCTCAAAAAGAGCGTCCGCCGCCACCGCGCCGCCTTCACCGTCGCCGCCTCCATCCTTTTCCTCATCGTCGCCTCCGCCATCGTCATGACCGCGCTCTATGGCCGCGCCTCCCGCGCCGAGCGCCTCGCCCTCGCCCGCCTCGCCGAATCCGAAGCCGCCCGCGCCGAAGCCGCGGCGCAGGGCGCCCGCGCCGAAAAGAACTTCGACGCCGCCCGCGGCCTCGCCCGCGCCTTCATCTTCGATTTCGCCGAAGCCATCGAACCCCTCCGCGGCGCCACCAAAGCCCGCGCAATGATCCTCGCCGAGGCCCAGCGCTACCTCGATTCCGTCCGCGCCGAAGGCGGCGACGATCCCGCCTTCCTCCGCGACCTCGCCGACGCCAACGAGCGCCTGGGCGATGTCCTCGCCGGCTTCCACGCCCCGCGCACCGGCGACACCGCCGCGGCAAAGCAGCGCTACGACGAATCCCGCCGCCTCCGCGAATCCCTCCTCGCGCGCGCCGCGCCCACCGACGCCCGCGCCCGCGCCGATCTCGCCTCCAGCCGCGTGCGCACCGCCTGGATGCACCACGTCGATCGCCGCTACGCCAACGCCCGCGACGAAATGGAGCGCGCCGTCGCCGACTACGACGAAGCCGCCCGCCTCGCCGCCGCCGATCCCTCCGCCGACCCCGCGATCCCGCTCTACCAGGACCGCCGCGCCGAAGCTGTCGCCCGCCTCAGCGACATCCGCCTCCGCCTCGCGCAGGATTCCGATGACTCCGAGACCGCCGAGCGCCTCCTCGAATCCGCGCTCCTCGGCTACGCGCACGCCGCCGACCACTGGCGCGCCCGCCTCGCCGCATCAACATCATCATCATCCACCAATGACGACGCCGAACGCGCCCTCGGCGTCATCCTCGATAAGCAGGCCGTCGCCCACATCGCCATGGCCCAGGCCGATCGCCGCGCCGCCCGCGCCCTCCAGGAGTCCGCGGGCGCCGACGCCGCGCAGCGCCGCCTCGAGCAGGCCCTCCGCCGACTCGATCGCGCCCGCGAAGCCGCCGCCTCCGCCGCGGCGGAGTTCGCGCGCCTCTCACTCGAACGCCCCGAGAGCGGCCACCTCCGCCGCGACCAGTTCCTCGCCCACCACAACGTCGGCCTCGCCCACGCCGAGTGCTGCGCCGTCCTCGAAGCGATGAACACGCTCGCCGCCGATCCCGCCCGCGCCGAACAAGCACAACGCCACACCGAACTGGCCCTCGCCGGCTACACCGAAGCGCTCAACATCACCGAAGCCCTCGCCCGCGCCGATGAAGCCAACCTCGGAGCCCAGCGCGATGTCGCCCTCTGCCTCAACAAGGTCGGCAACGAACTCCGCAGCCTCGGCCGCCACGGCGAAGCCGCGGCCATCTTCCAGCGATCCCTCGAAGTCCGCACCGGCATGTTCCGCGCCGATCCAACGAATCAGCACCAGCAGGATCTCGCCCGCGCCCACGCCAAACGCGGCGAAATCGCCGAGCGCCAGGCCGTCGCCGACCCCGCGCCGGAAGCCGATCAGGCCCGCACACTCCTCCGCCAGGCGGAGCAGCAATACCTCGAAAGCATCTCGGCCTACGAAGCGCTCGCGCAGGCCGGAGTCATGTCCGAGAACGGGCGCGAAGTCGAGCAGGTTCGCGGCGCCCTTGCGCGGTGCAGGCGGCGTCTGGAGGCCCTGGGAGGCGCCGAAGCCGGTTCGTAAGGGACGTGTGAAGTCCCCCCGTGCAGAACCGCGGCAAGTCGTTGCTTCACCCCGGGCCGACGGGTAGTTTGACGGGTCGAGGAGGCGCCGGTTGGGGGCTCGCGGGTTTCCGGGATTTCTCGGATGTCCACGGGCTGGCCGGCGGAAGAGGGCGCGTCGTATGAAAAAGCCATCGCTTCGTTCATCCTCCCTGCGCATGCTCGCAGGGTCCTGCGTTCCGCTCGCGTGCGCTTCATTCGCGCTCGCCATGGCGCCGGGAACCATCGTCACGTGGAACGATGAGAACGGCGGCTCGTGGGGCGATGCCGCGCGCTGGTCCCCCATGCAAATCCCCGACAACAACCTCCCCGGCGGCCCATTCAGCGCCGTGCTCGGCCCCGTCCTCGCCAATCCCACCATGGCCTACACCGTCACGCTCGATATGGCGCGGGCCGTGAACAACTTCGATCTCCAGGGCGATGTCCCCACCCTCAGCCTCGGCGTCAACGCCCTCACCATCGAGTGCGATTTCACGCAGGCCGGCGGCGTCCTCATGGGCGGCGTCACCACCGGCGAAATCTCCATCGCCGGCATCACGCGCATCAGCAATGCGCTCGGCACAACAGCCACGATCATGGGCGTCTCCATGTTCAACGCCGCGGGCGATCTCCTCCTCGAGAACGACGACGACCTCGATATCTGCGATACCTGCATCGACCACACCGGAACCGCCGCCGTCTGGAGCGGCGCCGGAAACATCAACATGATGACCGGCGCGATGCTGAACTTCAGCGCCGCCTCCACCTTCACCATCACCAACGATCAGACGATGGTCTGGGACACCGTCGGAACCCAGCCCACGCTCATGAACGCCGGCACGATCGTGAAATCCACCGGCGCCGCCACCACTTCCATCATGGGCGTCGCCCTCACCAACACCGGCATGCTCCGCGTCGAAACCGGAACCCTCCAGACCGATGGCGTCGATCTCACCGGCAACATCCTCTCCGGCGGCTCGTGGGAAATCCTCGATAACGCCACGCTCGATTTCGTCGGCGGCACGATCGAAACCAGCGATGCGAACGTCACACTCCGCGGCGCCAACTCCTCATTCGCCGCCTTCGATTCCGTCGAGACCGTCACCGCCGCGGGCAGCCTCACGCTCGCCGAAGGCCGCGATTTCACCACCGCCGCCGATTTCCAGAACGATGGCGCCCTCATGGTGGACGACCAATCCTCCTTCACCGTCGCCCCCGGCGCCGATTTCCTCAACTACACCCCCGGCACGTTCACGCTCGCCGGCGGCGTCTTCGATCTCGGCGGCACGCTTCGTTTCGATAACGCCGATATCCGCACGCTCCAGTCCGACATCCGCCTCGATGGCCCACAGTCCGCCATCCTCAACCCGCTCCGCGGCATGAGCGATGCCCTCACCGGCCTCGAAACCATCGGCGCAGCCGGCGCGCTCGCCCTCCTCAACGATCGCTCCCTCGCCACCACCGGCAGCCTCACCGTCGCCTCCACCGGCCGCGTCAGCGTCGATCCCATGTCCGAACTCTCGCTCGGCGGCACGCTCACCAACTTCAACCTCGGCGTCTTCGAAGATGGCGAGTTCGATCTCCGTGGCCGCATCCTCTTCGCCGGCGCCGCGGTGAACAACATCAACACCATCCTCACCCTCGATGGCGCCAACTCCGGCATCTTCGATAACACCGATGTCATGAACCCCGTTGACGCCTTCTCCGCCCTCGACACCATCGGCGCCAACGGCGTCCTCACCCTCCGCAACGGCCGCACACTCACCGTCACCGGCTCGCTCAACGTCCTGGGCCAACTCATCGTCGAAGGCGGCGGCGTGCTCCTCCGCGGCGGCGGCCAGCCTGGCGGCTCGCTCACCATCGAAGGCGATCTCACCCAGCAATCCGGCCGCATCACCGCCTCCTCAGGCGGCGAACTCCGCGTCCTCGGCACGTTCTTCGTCGAGCCCGCCGCCATCTTCGGCGGCGATGGTGAAGTCCTCGCCGATGTCTCCCTCCTCGGCCGACTCGATCCAGGACTCGATTCCGAAACGCCCGGCGCACTCTCCATCGCGGCCGACGCCTTCCGCGGCGCCGGCGGCGGACTCTCCATCGCCGATGAAGCCATCCTCAACTTCGATATCGCCGGCCTCACCCCCGGGTTGGAGCACGATCAACTCATCGTCGCCGGCGCCGTGTCCATCGACGCCGCGGGCGACGGCCTCGGCGCCACGCTGCGCATCCGCCCCCGCCGCGGCTTCGCCTTCCAGAACAGCCAGGATGTCACCATCATGCGCTTCGCCTCGCGCACCGGCGATTTCGCGGCATTCGAAGGCATGCATTACGGCTCCCTCGTCCTCGTGCCGGAATGGACGTCCGACAGCCTCATCCTGCACGTCGTCCCGAGCCCCGCCCCCGCCGCGGCTGGCGCCCTCTTCGCCGCCTTCGCCGCCGCCCGCCGACGCCGCGCCTGACCTCGCCCTTTCGCGCCCCCCCGCGCCCGCCACCCGCTCCGCTGACCCGATCAGCGTCCCTGCGTACCATTGGCGGGCCCGAAACGCCTCGGGCCCCACGGCCTTTTCGACCCCGCCCCGGAGGCGATCCCGATGCCGGTGCAGATGGAGCTCTCCCGCATCCTCATCCGCGAACTCAACGACTATCAACTCATCGAACTCCGTGAGGTCGATGGCGAGCGCTCCTTCCCCATCGTCATCGGACTCCCCGAAGCCCAGGCCATCGAGCGCCGCCTGAAAGGCATCGAGATCAAGCGCCCCCAGACCCACGAACTCATGGCCAGCGTCATCGAATCCCTGGGCGGCCGACTCGTCTCCGTCACCATCAACGATCTCTCCGATCACACCTTCTTCGCCACACTCGATGTCCGCCGCGACGACGGCGAACTCCTCCACGTCGATTCCCGCCCCAGCGACGCCATCGCCCTCGGCATCGGCGCCGATGTCCCCATCTTCGTCGAAGAACACGTCCTCGAAGAAGCTCAGCGCGAAGGGCCGACGCGCGTCGTCTGGGATGGCAAGTCGACTAA
>CAZGVW010000234.1:0-49060 GCA_964529265.1 uncultured Phycisphaeraceae bacterium | reverse complement strand
AACTACGTGCTGCACATGACGGCGCCGGTTCGCCTGACGAACCTGGACATCGGCCCCAACGCGATCGGCAACCCGGTCATCGTCGTGGTCGAACTGCCCACCGGCGAGCGGTGCGCGGTGAGCAGCCTCCTGAACCGCGTGGGCGGCGGCGGCCCCATCGCCTTCAATCCCAACCAGCGCCGCCAGAACGGCACGGCCGCTCCGTCGGACACGCTGTTCAACTACCGTCTTGATCACGTCGGCAAGGAGTGCATGTGGGCGGGCTGGAACCTGCTCAAGTTCGCGCGGGTGAGCGGCTTCGCCTCGGCGAGCGGCTCTCAGGCCCTGCCGCTGCGAACCGGCGTCACCACCAACGATGTCTTCATCCCCTCCAACACGAACCCGCTGCCGGTCAACGCCACGACGCTCTCCCAGTTCTGCTACTGGTACGACTTCGAGGAAGACGGCCTGTGGACGGCTGATGACGATGACGGCGGCCGGTTCGACGGCCTCGTGATCGACGCGAACTGCTTCCAGCACTTCGCGTTCACACTGACCAGCCGCGGCGTGCAGGTCAGCAGCGCGTTCAATGGCCGGACCTCCAACGGCATCCTGACGCTCACCGGCGGCTACGCGGCGGGCTTCTTCAACGGCGACGGCTCCAAGATCGGCGTCATGCAGTTCGGCGCCCCGCTGGCGACCGGCGCGCTCTTCGGCGCCTCGCCCAACAACTTCCCCAACAACAACACCACGCTCGGCTGGGCGCTGGTCACCTACGTCCCGGATGGGGATTCGGACACCGTGGCGGAGTTCTTCTCCACCAACACGCTGGCCGATTTCTTCATCACCTTCAACCGCACCGATCACAACGAGGTCGAGATCGGCAGCGGCTCGGAGGTCTCCGGCGGCTCGACCACGGCCGACGAAGTGATCTGCCAGGGCATGTTCGTGCACTCGACGCCGAACTGATGTCCTGATCTGACGCGGCGGACTCCGCCGCGGATTCTGGAAACTCGACGGGCGCCCGGTGAAACGGGCGCCCGTTTCTTTGCGGAGACCATCCTGAGCGGGGCGAATGCCCCCGAGGTGTTCCCGGGGCGCGGTGCGGGAGTGCGGTGATCCGGCGCCGGAGGCCGATGGCTCTTGCTGCGGGGCCGAGGGGGCGCGTATCGTGGAGCCCGTTTCAGGCCGCATCACCCATGGAGGCGACTGGATGCGCAGGCAGGCTTGGATGCTGAAGGGATTGACGCTTGTCGGCGCCGCGCTTGGCGCGCCCGCGGCGGCCCAGTTCTCGGCGCCCAACATCAACAGCAGTTTCGTCGAGCGGCTGATGGGCACGCTCATGAGCGCGGAGGGCGAGCCCGCGCCGGCGGAGGGCGACCAGATCGCGGTGTTCTTCGACGGCACGCTGGTCGGGCTGCACACGTTTCTGCTCGGGCAGGATGACCCGCGCGAGTTCAACATTCTTGTCTATGGCGACGATCCGGAGACCCCCGCCGAAGAGGGGCCGGACGTCGGGCAGGCGATCACGTTCCGCTTCTTCGATGAGAGCACGAACACGACGCGCACGGACGTCCGCCCGCTGAACACACAGGGCGAGGTGATCAACCTGACGTTCCAGGGCGAGTTCACGTTCCAGTTCCCGATCGAGATTCCCGGCGCGCCGCCGTTTCCGGATGCGCCCTCGCGCACGATCAACGCGCGCCTGGGCGGCCCGGGGAGCGGCGGGAACGGCGATGGAGATGGAGATGGCAATGGATCCGGCGGCGGCAACCCGGACGTGAACGGCGACGGGAACGTGACCAAGGAGGACGCCGCACTCGTGCTGAGGATCATGTCGGGCGTGACGCGCGGGCTCTCCGCGGCGACGGTGTCGCGCGCGGATGTGAACAACGATGATGTGGTCAACGCTGCCGATGCCATTCAGGTCCTGCGGACCATGCGCGATGGATGAACGCCGGCCTTCGCGGGTTCAGACGCGGGCCGCGCTGCGGATGCGCGCGGCGCGACGCGGGTTTTCGCTGATCGAACTGATCGTCGTGCTGGCGCTCGTGGGCCTGGTGGCGGGGCTGGTGGCGCCGGCCGTGGGACGCGCGTGGGGCCGGGACGCGGAGCGGCGGCAACTGATCGAACTCACCGGCGCGCTGGGCGCCGAGCGCGTGGAGGCCATGCGCGTGCGGCGACCGATGGTCGTGCGGCTGACGGCGGGGGAGGGCGACCTGCGGATGTCCGCGGCGCCCGAAGGCGAGGAGCCGGGCGCATCGCGTGTGTGGGGGGGGTGGCGCTCGACGCTGGTGGATGCGGAGGGCGAGGCGCTGCCAGAGGCCGGGCTCGCGTTCGACGCCCTGGGGCGGGCGAGCGTGCGGGAGGTGATTTTTCGCGGGTCGGCGGATGAGTCAGGGTCCGATAGAATGTGGCGGATCGTGCTCGATCCCGTTTCCGGGAAACCATCGCTCTCGATCGACACGGAGAAGACTCGATGAAAAACGCACGAAGGCGGGCGGCGTTCTCGCTGCTCGAGATGCTCGTGGTGGTGATCATCATGGGGCTGCTCGTGGCCCTGGTGGCGCCGCGCCTGCTCGACAAGGTGGGCGCGAGCAAGGTGACGACGACGAAGGCGCAGATCCAGAACCTGGCGACCTGCGTGGAGAGTTTCTACATGGACGTGGGGCGCTACCCCACGCAGGATGAGGGGCTCACGGTGCTGGTGAAGCCGCCGCTCTCGCCGGAAGACGCGAAGAAGTGGAAGGGGCCCTATCCGGAGAAGGACATGGTTCCGCAGGATGCGTGGGGCCACGCCTTCGAGTACGTGCACGACGAGGCGGGGCGCTTCCGCATCCGCTCGCTCGGCGCCGATGGGCGCACGGGCGGCGAGGATGAGAACGCGGATCTGGACAACCGCACGTGACGAGCGCCGCGGTCCATGCCGGCTCGCTGCTGGGGTTCGATGCGCGCGCGTTCGGGCGGGCGCTGGTGGAATCGGGCGAACTCACGGACGTGGACTGGCGGCTCGCGGAGGAAGTGGCGCGGCAGAACGGCCACACGCCGATCCGCTCGCTGCTCGATCTCGGCGTGATGAGCGAGGATGCGCTGGCGGATCGTCTGGCGGCGCACGCGGGCCGCGCGCGGTGGTCGCCGGAGGGCGAGGAAGCGCCGCTGAGCGAAGGCTTGCCGCTGGAGTTCATGCGCGCCAACGGCGTGCTACTGTTCGAGGCGGATGAGGGCGAAGGCGGCACGGCGCGGCGGCGGCGGCTGGTGATCGCCGATCCATCGGATCATCACCTGTGCCGTGCGATCGCGGGG
The DNA here is from genome assembly GCA_964529265.1 of uncultured Phycisphaeraceae bacterium. GTDB lineage: Bacteria > Planctomycetota > Phycisphaerae > Phycisphaerales > UBA1924 > CAZGVW01. The sequence goes on along the minus strand of CAZGVW010000234.1, from coordinate 45,778 downwards.
CAGGTGGGCGATTCGGCGGAGGCGCTCTTCGGCACGGCGCGGGACATCGCGAAGCACCTGGCGGAGCGGGACGCGGAAGCGGGCGTGGCCGCGGCGGGGGCGGAGGAGGCGCTCGACGTCTCCACCGAGATCAGCCAGTTGCGCGACATGGCGAGCGAGGCGCCTGTCGTGCGGTTCTTCAACCAGACGGTCGAGCGCGCGATGGAGATGAGCGCGAGCGATATTCACCTGGAGCGGTTCGATCACCGCGTTTCGCTCCGAATGCGGGTGGACGGCGTGCTGGTGGAGCAGCCGGCGCCGCCGCCGCGGATGTACGAGCCGCTGCTGTGCCGGATCAAGATCATGTCGGGGCTGGATATCGCGGAGCGGCGGCTGGCGCAGGATGGGCGCATCCGGATGCGATTGCGCGGACGCATGGTGGATATGCGCGTGAGCCTGGTGCCGACGATGTACGGGCAGGATGCGGCGATCCGCCTTCAGGATCGGCAGCGGCTGGGCGAGATCACACTGGAGGATCTGGGGTTCGGCGCGGAGCAGATTTCGCAGCTGGTGGCCTCGGCGGATAAGAGCCACGGCATCGTGCTCGTGACCGGGCCGACAGGCTCCGGCAAGACGACCACGCTGTATTCGCTGCTGCATCGCATGGCGAGCAGTGAACTCAAGGTTGTCACGGTGGAGGACCCGGTTGAGTACGCGATGGACGGGGTGAACCAGATCCAGGTGAACCCTGCGATCGGACTCACGTTCGGGACGACGCTGCGGCACATTCTGCGGCACGATCCGGACGTGATCCTGATCGGCGAAATCCGCGATCAGGAGACGGCGGAGATGGCGTTTCAGGCGGCGCTCACGGGGCACATGGTGCTGAGCACGCTGCACACGAACGACGTGTCGGGGACTTTTGTTCGGCTGATCGATATGGGCGTGGCGCCGTACCTGGTGAACGCGGCGGTGGAGGGGGTATCGGCCCAGCGGCTCATGCGGCGGTTGTGCGCCGACTGCCGGAATGATGCGGCCAAGCGGGAAGGGTGCAAGCGCTGCGGCGGGCTGGGCTATCGCGGGCGCGTCGCGGTGATGGAGTTCAGCGGGCTGACGACGCGCGTGAAGAGGGCGATTGCGGAGGGCGCGGATGAGCGCCGCCTGCGCGAAGCGCTGCAGACGGATGGGTTCCGTTCGTTGCGCGAGGACGCGGCGCGGCTGGTGCGCGACGGCGTGACGGATGAGGCGGAGGTGGCGCGGGCGCTCGGGCACGCGGGAAGCGCGGCGGAGATCGAGCCGAAGGACGCCGCGGGCGCCCACGGAATCCGCGGCGCAGCGCTCGGGAGTGATGGAGCGTGACGCGCTTTGCGTACAAGGCGATTCCGGCCGGCGCGGGAGTGGCCGGGGCCGCGGCTGCCGGCGTCGTGGCGGGGCGGCTGGAAGCCGCGGATGAGACGTCGGTGCGGGAATCGCTGCGGAAGCAGGGGCTGATTCCGGTCGAGGTGCGGCCGCTCTCGGCGATAGACGCGATGCGCGGGCTTTTTCGCCGCCGCGGCGCAAAACGCGCCGAAACGGTGTGGTTTTTTCAGAATTTGAGGCGTTTGCTCGACGGAAAGGCCCCGATCGAGACGGCGATATCCACACTGCGGGAACTGGCCCCCACGCCGCGGATCGCGCAGGCCTGCGGCGACGTGCGGGAGGCCCTCCGGGGCGGGGCGTCGCTGGCGGACGCGGTGGAGAAGGTTCCGGGGCTGGCGGGGCCGCAGCATCTGGCCCTGCTGCGCGTCGGGCACGAATCCGGCCGCCTGAGGCACGCGGTGGAACTGATCGACAAGTCCATCGAGACGCAGCGGCGGCTGCGGAAGACGATCGCTTCGCGGCTTGTGTACCCCGTGATCCTGCTCACGGCGGCTCTGGGGGCGGTGTGGTTCCTGTCCACGTTCGTCATCCCCCGGTTTGCGGGGGCGCTGGAGGCAACCGGCGCCACGCTGCCCATGAGCACCCGAGTCACGCTCGTCGCGGCCAAGTGGCTGGTGTGGATTCTCCCCCCGGCGATCGCCCTGCTCGCCGTGCTGCTCGCGACACGGTCGATTGCGCTGCCTCCAGAGGCCAGGAGGCGACTGGATCGCTGGTCGCTGGGCTGGCCGGTGGTTGGGCCGTTGCGCTGGCATGCTCAGGCGGGGATGGCCGCGGATACCTTGGCCACCATGATCGAGGGGGGCGGGGACGTGCTGGCGGGGCTGGAGCAATCGGAGCGGGCGCTGGGGTCGGAGGTGCTGCGAGAGCGGCTCCGGCTGGCGAGGCGAGATGTCCGGGAGGGGGCCGATCTGGGAGAGGCTCTGGAGCGTCACGGCGTGCTGCCGCCCATGCCGGCGACGATCGTGCGCGTGGGCATGAAGAGCGGCGACCTGGTCGGCTCGCTGCGGCGGGCCTCGGATTTGTGTGCGGAGCGTCAGGAAGAGACCACCGGGCGACTCTTGACGCTCATGGAGCCGGGGATCATCCTGCTCCTGGCGGGGGTCGTCGGGTGGGTCATCTATAGCCTCGTTTCCGGGATGTTGACGATAAACGACGTTGGCGGGCTTTGAGAGGGAGGGTCGCGGTCCGCGCGGCTCACGGAACAAGGATGCCGGCCTCGGGAATCGCCCGCGGCGGGCCGTGGAGACGGCCATGAGAAACTGCGCAGCAGCGTGCATCGCACTGGCGGCCGGAATGACGCTTTGTCTCGCCGCGTGCGAATCGGCGCCGAAGCCGGAGCCGCGCGCGATGCGCCCGCTTCCCGACCTGAACAAGCAGGCGAGGCCGATCGTGACGTCGCACGAGCGGCTCGGCGGGGCGATGGACGCCGCGGAGGCGGCAAGGCTCCTGCACAAGCAGCGGCTCACGGCGGCGGCGGCGGAGCATGCCGACCGGGCGGACCCTGCAGTGATCGACGGTGGCGTCGAGCCGACGCGGCACGTGAAGTACTCCGTGCGTTCGGCGCCCATCGATGAGGTGGTGAAAGTTCTGCTGAGCGACCTGCTCGGGCGGTCATACGCCTTCGAGCCGGCGCTGGTGAAGCAGAAGCCGGAGGTCACGCTGCAGATCGATGAGGAGATGACGGATCGCGACATCATGGACCTGGTGGGCGCGCTGGCGGCGCTGCAGGGGTGGGCGATCGACCGCCGCGGCGATGTGTTGATCTTCGCGCCGGACACGCACATGTCGCGGAGCGCGACGTCGCCGTTCGTCGAGGCGATGTCGGTGTTGCCGACGGACGAGACTGCGATGCGCGTGTTCCGTCTCTCGCACCTGACGCCGAGCGCCGCGGCGGAGGCCCTCAAGGATCTGATCAGCACCGGGGCGAAGACGGTCGTGGCCGGCCGCACGCTGCTCGTGCTCGATCGCGTGCGGCAGATCAATCGGATCGCGAAGGTGCTCGCGGCGCTCGATGAGCCGGCCTTCGAGGGCGCGGAGATCTGGACCTACCAGATGACGGCGCAGAGCGCGGTCGAGGCCGCGAAGACGCTGCAGACAATCGCGCAGGCGTCTTCGGTGAACTCGGCCAACGATGCGGCCGTGACGTTCGTCCCGCTCGCCGAGGCGAACCGGCTCATGGTGATTTCGCGCAGCGAGGCGCTGCAGGGCATCGTGCGGAATTGGGTGGAGCAGGTGGATCAGCCCGCGGGCGCTTCGTACCGCCAGATGTTCACGTACCGCATCCAGCACATGGATGCGACGACGCTGGGCGCCCTGCTCAAAGAGGTGTTCGCGGAGCGCCTGGAGCGCAGCAAGGACGACCCGATGGAGGCGGGCATGCGCCTCACGCTCGCGGTGGAGGAGGAGTTGCTGACGGTGCTCGCGACGCCGCAGGACTTTGCCGATCTCTACAACTACCTGAGCCGCGTGGATGTGCAGCGGCAGCAGGTGACCATCGACACTGTGGCGGCGGAGGTCACGCTGAGCGACCGGCTGCAGTGGGGGGTGGAGTACTTCCTGCAGAGCGAACTGGATAACGGCATCCTCGAGCTGATCGGCAGCGCCACGCAGTTCGGACCTCTCGCGCCGACCGGAGTCGCCTCGTTCATCGCGACCGACGGCTTCGCCGTGGTCGAGGCGCTCGATCAGGAGACTCACGTCGAGTTGCTGAGTCGGCCGAGCCTGACGCTCATGGACAAGGAGGAGGGCGCGTTCCAAGTCGGCGCCGAGGTGCCGATCATCACCTCGCAGATCGATTCATCGACGCAGACCGACGGCAACACAGGCATCCGGAACGACGTGGACTACCGCGAAACGGGCGTGATCCTCAACATCCAGCCGCGGATCAACGAGAGCGGCGACGTCGTGATGCGCATCACGTTCGAGGTGCTGGACGCCGTGCAGAACCAGACCAGCGGCATCGATTCGCCTGCGTTCACGAAGCGCAAGGTCGAAACGACGGTCCTGGTGCCGCACGGCAGAACCCTGCTGCTCGCCGGCATCGTGCAGAACCGAAAGACGAACCGTGTGGGGAAAGTGCCCATCCTCGGAGAAATTCCGATTGTCGGGCTCGCGTTCCAGAACGTGGACAACTCGACCGAGCGAACCGAGATTCTGGTGGCGATTACGCCGAAGGTCGTCAATACGCCGGAAGAATCCGATGGTGTGCTCAGCGATTTTCTGGCGGGCGCGTATGGTGTGAAGGCGGCGCTCGAATCATTCGATGCGCCGCTCGCAGTGGCGCTGACTCCGGATCTCGCGGTCGGCATGTCGTCCGAGATGTCGGCGCCGCGGATCATCGATGGTCCGGCCGAGCCGCAGCAGGACCCGCAGGATGCCCCTCGAGAGAGCGCGCAGCCCGGGCGGGCGCCCGCGGAGGGGCGGCGCGACAAGGCGCCTGATCCCGGGGCCCCGGCGACTTCGGCGCGCTCGCTGGGAGCGCTCGCGTCGTCGCTTGACGCCGGAGATGAGGGAGCACTCGCGGTCGCGGTGTTCCTGCGCGGGCTCGAGTCCGCATCGGGAATCACGAATACAGGCACACGGGTTCGCTGACTCATGATCCGCCGGGGCTTCACGCTGCTGGAGGCGATCATCGCCCTCGTCGTGCTCGGGGGCGTGGCGATTGCGTGCCTGGAGATGCGGGCGCGGGCGATGGTGGTGGGCCGGCGCGTGGACACGCAGCAGCGCGAGGAAGAGACGGCGCGAGTCACACTCGAAATGGCGATCGCCGGCCTTCTCGAAGACGGCGAGGGACCGACGCCGAGCGATCCGACGCAGCGCATCCTGTGGAAAGGCGATCGTGACGGCGTGCCCTACGTGTGCCAGCGCGAGCGCGTTCAGATGCCCAACCCCGCGCTTGCATGGGCGGCCGACCGGGGCGGCGAGGAGGCGCTTGCTGAAACGCTGACGCTCGATCGGTACTCCGTCACGGCGGGCGACGTATCGCTCGAACTCCTGACGCCGGTGAAGCCATGAGGCGCGGCCTTTGGCGCTTGAACGCTTGGATGCCGCGGCGTCGCGGCTGTCGGCGCTCCATCCGCGCGATGACGCTGCTCGAACTTCTCGTCGCCATCACGATGCTGGCTTCACTCTCCGGCATGGTCGCGGCGCTGTGGTCGCAGACGCGGGCCTGGAGCGGGGAGAACACGCGGCTGGAGCACGCGCTCGATGCGCGTCGCGCCCTGGACCTGATGCGCCGTCAGTGGGCGGACCGGCGCTCGATGGTCGCGCTCGGCGAGGATGGACTGGCGGTCCGGTTGACGGAGGAACGGCTGGAGTTCGTGACCACCTCGCCGGCGGTGGCGCGGGAGTGGCCCCTGGTTCGCGCCGCGTTCATCATCGAGCGCGATCCGCCGCCCGGCTTCGGCGAGCCCGCGCCGTCGCGCCTTGTGTATGAGGAGACGCCGATCGTCGCGCCGGGCGCCACGGATGCGAAACTGTCCGCGACGAGCGGCGTCGCAACGCCTGAGTCGGAGCGGATCGTTCTGCTCGAGGGATGCTTCGACCTCCGGTGGGAGCAGCGGGCGCCGCGGCAGGCCGCCCCGGCAGGGCTCTTCGACGCTTCGGCGCCGATGTGGACCGCGGTCAAGGACGAGAGCGGGCTGTATGCAGGCAAGGCCGGAGGCGGGGCGCGTCTGCAGACACGAGAGGAGTTGGAATCGGCGTCGCGGGAGGCGGATCGGAACGAAGACCCGAAGGCCGCGCCGGGCGCCGGGAAAGCCAAACCCGAAGAAGAGGAGGAGGCGGACCAGCCGGAGGAAGCCGTTCGCCTCTCGACATTCCGGATCACAGGAACCTGGCAGGACAAGGAGTTCACGTGCCTCTTCGTCATCGCGCCTTCGCGCTCGTGATCGTCATGGTCGCCGTCGCGGCGATCTTCGCCCTGGCGATCCAGGGTGGCGCATCGCTGCGCGCCTCGATCGTCGAGACGACGGCGCTCCGCGAGCAGGCGCAACTGGAGTTCGAGGCGCGCTCCGCCGCGACGATCGCGCTCATGGCGCTGACGACTTCGCCGCAGGCGGCTGAAGCGATCGAAGAGGCAGTGGTTGTCCCCGCCGGGGGCGCATCGCCGCAGGAGGTCGATGAGCCCGAGCCGGTCGAGGCGCCGGAGATTCCGGAGTTGCCGCCGGAGATCAAGCGGCTGCTCGAGGGCATGCTCGATGAGGCGCAGGACGATGACGATGCGAAGCGCGTGTCTCCACCGGGCGGAATCGTTCTGCACAGGCAGAAATCGAACGGCGCCCTGGGGGTTCTGAACGCAGTCGGTCTCCCCGTGGCGCCCGTCGAGGTGCAGGTGGGGGAGCGCCGATGGCTCGTGCAGTGCATTGACGGAGCGGGCCTTCTGAATCTGAATCTCGCGAGCGAGGACGCGCTCGTCCGGTTCTTTGAAGCGGAGGGATGCGCTCCGGTGCTTGCCGAACGGCTTGCGCATCAGGTCATCGACTGGCGGGACAAGGATAGTTTCCGCAAGCCGAACGGCGCCGAGCGCGAGGACTACACTCGCCGCGGCGTGCTCATCCGCAACGGGGCTTTCGCCGCAGTGGAGGAACTCCTCTACCTGCCGGCGATGACGCGGCCGCTCTTCGAGCGCGTCGCGACGAGCGTCACGGTCGCGGGCGATGGCGTTGTGCATGCGGGGACGGCGCCCCGGTCGGTGCTGCTGAGCGTCGAAGGGATGACGCCGCCGGGCGTGGAGCGGCTCCTCGCGGCGCGGGCCGAGGCGCCGCTGACCGACGCCGCCATTCGTGAGGCGCTCGGCATCGCCTCGCGCGAGGCGATCAAAGGCCTGCGCCTCGAAGCAACCTCGTACGTCCGCCTCCGGATCGGCCCGGCGGATGGGTCGTGGGCGCCCTTCGTGGCGGAGGCTATCGTGAGCAATCGCGGGGGCGTGGATGCGATCCACGTTCGCCCGTGGCGCGGATCGGGCGTCCCGATCTCGCCGGGCGCCCCAGGAACTTCGGGCTGATGGGAAGGGAGCGATGCCGCTCACACTGAGACCATGGCGCAGGGTTTCGGCGACGATCGTGGGAGACACTCTGCACATCGTCGCTGCGGCGTCCACGCTCCGCGGCGTCCGGGTTGCGGAGGGCGTCGTGCTCGAGCGATTCCTGGCGATGCCGCCCGATGAAGCCGCGGGCGCCATCACGCGCCTGCTCGATCAACTCGGCCGCGGCGGCGCGATGCGCGGGCTGCTCGGCGCCGCACTGGTCGTGCCGGATTCCTGGTGCGCCACACGTCCGATCCAGATGACCACCGCCGCCTGGCCGAAGGCCAGGGATGAAGTGCTGCGCTCGCTCGATCGCCTGCTGCCGATTCCTCCGGATGATGCGCTTGTCGGCCTGCTCGACGTATTCCCGGCCGAGCCCGGCGCCGCGGCGACTGGAGGCGTGCTCATCGCAGTCCGGCGGTCGATTGCGCAGGCCTGGCTCGACGCCTTCGCGCGGGCCGCGGGGCTGCCGTCGCACTCCATCGACGTCTACTCCCCGCACATCGCCGCACTCGGCCTCGGGCTGCAGGATTCGCCGCAGTCGGAGTTCCTGTCGCCCCTTGGCCCCGGCCCGGATGCCCAGGGCGAGCGCCTGCGCTTCGCATGGGGTCGCCCCCTCGCTGTCGGCGAATCAGCGCGCACGAGCGATGAGCCATGGGGCCGGCGCCTCATCTACCGCGCGGCGTCCGCAACCGATGACGCGCAGATCGGCCCGCAGGATCTGGCGCTGGGCGCTGCGCTCGCGCCGGTCGTCGCCGCGGGATCGTTCTGCCCGCTGGGTGGCCGAGTTTCGCCCGCGCCGCGGCGGTGGATCGCTCCCGCGGCCGCCGCGGCGGTCGCGGCGGCGCTGTTCCTCTCCGCCGGCCCGGTGTTCAACGCCCGGCTGGAGCGCGGCGCCGCGCGCCTCGCGCAGGAACAAACGGCTGTCGAGGCTGCGCTCGGCGAAGCCCAGGCCATGCGGCGGGAGGCGGAGCGGTCGCTGCGCATCCTGACCGCCGGCGTCGCCACGCCCACCAGCAACTGGAGGAGCGCCCTGCCCGCGCTGCTCGAGGCGCAATCCGCCCTGGGCGAGAGGGGCTTCCTCTACCGCGTCGAACTGGGTCCGGAGCATCTTTCGATGAGCGGTGAGGTCGCGAGCGCCACATCGGCGCTGGAGGCCCTGGAGGCCAGCCCGCGTCTCTCGGGCGCGCGATTGCTTGCGCCCATCCAGCGCAGCAGCGCCACGGGGCTCGATGTCGTCGAGATTCGCGCCACGCGCGATCGGGAGGGCGGCGCGGGATGATGCCCAACAGAACCAGATTGATCATCGGCGGCGTCGCCATCGGCGCGCTCGCAACGCTCGTGGCGGCGGATCGCGCCGGAGCGCTCGGAGGCGGCGAAGAAAGCGCCGGCGGCGCACGCGAGGCATACCTCGCGCAGGCGGCCGTCGTGCAGCGCGCCCGCGGCCTCGTGGCGCAGGCCGACGAATGGCGCGCCCTGCTCGCGCAGGCCCGCGAGCAGTGGGAGAGCGCCCGCGAGCGCATGATCACCGCCCCCAGCGCCGAGGTGGCGACCGCGCGCCTCCGCGACATCGTCGAATCAACCATGGCCGCGCTCGATCTCACGCTCGATGCCTCCAGCGCCGGCGCCGTTCGAAGTCCCCTGCCCGATGAGCCCGTGCGCGTCATCGGCCTCTCATTCGATTTCACCGCCCTCAACCCGGACGTGGTGCACAGGCTCATCGATCGGCTCGAAAACCTGCCGGACGTGGTGACGAACATCTCGTCGCTCAGCGTCAATGGACCCGGCCCGCGCGCCATGGGCGCCGGCGGCGTGCGCGTGACGGTTGAACTCGAAGCCCTGGCGTGGCTCGGAGAGGAGACGGGCGCATGAGCGATCGCGCGAAGGAAAGGCCGCCCATCACCGTGCAATCTCTCGGCGCCCGGCGCCTCACCCCCGCCGGTGGCCCTGTGGGCAGCGGGCTTGTGTGGGCGCGCCGCGCTTCAGTTGTTGCGCTGGTCCTGGCAGTTGCCTGGTGCGCCGCGGCGATCCTTCGGCCCCTGCCCGCGCCGGATGTCGAACCGCCCGCGCCGCCGCCGGCGGCGCCTGCCCTCGTGTTCGATCTTCGCCCGGTTGAGGAGCGCCAGGCGCTGGTCGATGCGCTCGCGCAAGCGAACTATTTCGATTCCGAGCGCGAGTTCTGGGCCGCGCACGCGCCTTCGGAAGCGTCGCAGACGGCGCGCTCCGCCGACGACGCCGCTGCGGCGGAGACAATCGCCGCCACGCCCGAGCACGGCCCTTCGATGCCCACCGGCGGCCCCGCGGCCCCCGGCGATCCCATCGAATCCATCCGAATCACGCCGCGGTCCGAGGCGCCCGCGCACATGGGCGCCAAGATCGCGGAAGTCAGGCTCCGCGGCGTGCTCGGCGTCGATGGCGATGCCGCGGCGATGATCAGCCACCCCCGCGCCGACGATTCCGGCCGCCTCTACCGCGTGGGCGATACCTTCGACGATGGCGCATGGAAGGTGCTGGCGATCCAGCCGGAGAAGGAGCGCATCATCCTCGCCCGCGGCGATCTCAACATCGCGTTCAGCCTCTACGACGCCGCGCCGAACGCGCGCCCGGCGCCGGGGCCGAATCAGCCCGAGCCCGCGCCGGTCACGCTGATCACGCCATTTGAAGGCGGGCCCGCGGTCGAAGTGCGCACGCCGGATGAGATCCGAGCCCAACTTGCCGCGGCGGGCGTGCCGCCGGCGGAGATCGCCGAACTGCTGGAGATCGCCGCTCGCGATGCCGAAGCCGCGGACCGGGCCCAGGCCCTTGCCGAGGCCGGCGATGCCGCGCCGCAGGTCGGGTCATCCGAGACACCCGCGGCTGAGGGCGCGGCCAACCCCGCCGGGCTCGCGGCCATCCTGCGCATGATGCAGAGCAACCCGGTCGGCGCGGCCGACGAGAAGAAGGAGCAGGGTTCGGGCGGGCGCCGCCTCGACGCCAAGCGCAAGGAATCGCCGCGCGATCGCATCCTGCGCGAGAAGGAATCCTCCGGCGGTGACTGATCGCTCGCGCCTTCGCGCGGCTCAGTGGCCGGATTCCGTGACGCGGAGCACTTCCGTGACGGTCGTGAGTCCGTGCCGCACCTTGCGGAAGCCGTCCTGGCGCAGCGTCACCATGCCCCGTTCGAGGCAGAGGCGCCTGAACTCGGACACGTTCGGATTCCGGGCGATGATGTCGCGCACCTGGTCATCCATGACGAGCAGTTCGTAGATGCCCACGCGCCCGGAATAGCCGGTGTTGCGGCACTTGTCGCAGCCCTTGCCCTCCCACGTCATGTCGGTGGGAAGGCCGTTCATCTCGAGAAACTCCGCGAACTCGCCGGTCGGCGCCGCCTGCTGCTTGCAGTTCTGGCAGATGCGGCGCACCAGCCGCTGCGCCAACACGCCGTTGAGCGCGGCGCCCACCAGGAAGGGCTCGAGGCCGATGTTGATGAGCCGCGTGATCGATGAGGGCGCATCGTTGGTGTGCAGGGTGGAGAGCACGAGGTGGCCGGTGAGCGCGGCCTGCACGGCGGTGTGCGCGGTCTCCATGTCGCGGATTTCGCCGATCATGATGACGTCCGGGTCCTGACGCAGCAGCGCCTTGAGCGCCTTGGCGAACGTCATCCCGATCTTCTCGTGCGTCTGCGTCTGCGTGATGCCGTCGAGGTGGTACTCCACCGGGTCCTCGACGGTCGAGACGTTCATCTTCTGCTTGTCCATCTGCCGCAGCGAGCCGTACAACGTGGTCGTCTTGCCTGAGCCTGTGGGGCCCGTCACGAGGATGATGCCGTGCGGCTCGTCGATCTGCTTCTTCCATATCCGCAGCGTGTCCTCGTCGAAGCCCAGTTCGTCAAGGGTCACGTTGATCGAGCGCGTATCGAGAATACGCATGACCACCTTCTCACCGTACGTTGACGGGATGGTGGACATTCGGAGGTCGAGCTTGCGGCCGCGCACGGCGCAGCGGATGCGGCCGTCCTGCGGCAGGCGGCGCTCGGAGATGTCGAGATTCGCCATGATCTTCAGGCGCGAAATGATCGCCGCCGTCATCGCCGAGGGCGGGTTCATCATCTCGAACAGCACGCCGTCGATGCGGAAGCGCACCTTGAGCTTGCCTTCCTGCGGCTCGATGTGGATGTCGCTGGCGCCTTCCTTCACGGCCGTCTGCAGGATGTAGTTCACATAGCGGATGACGGGCGATTCGCCGGCCTGTTTCTCGAGGTCAACTTCCTCGGCCGCGGCTTTCTGCACCTGGACGTCGTCCTCGTCGATGTCGCTCAGGATCTCATCGACGTCCATCTGCTCCGTCTGCGATTCGCCGAAGATGTCCAGCACGGCCTTCACGTCGCTGCGCGTGATGACCACGACCTTGAGTTGCCCGACGTTCAGCCGCCGGCGCACCTCGTCGAGCAGGAACACGTCGTCCGGCCGCGCGGCGCCGATCACCACGCGGTTGCCCTCGATCCGCAGCGGCAGCAGTTCGTGCTGCCGGCAGAAGACGCCCGTGAGGCGCTGGAACAGCTTCCCCTCAACCGCCTCATCGATCTTGTTCAGATTGAGCCGCTCGAAGGGCAGGCGCGAGAGGCCCGCGACCATCCGCTGCACGCCTTCTTCGTCGGCGCCCTGCTCCAGCAGAACTTCGACGAGCCGGCGCCCCGGGGACTGCTTGAGCACGGTCTGCGCCGCCGTCAACTGCTCGCTCGTGATGACGCCGCGGGCGACAAGCGCGTGACTCAGTTCGGAAGCGCCGCAGTCCTCCGTGTCTTCCGGCTGGTACAGCGTCATCATCGAGCCGGAGTTCGAGCCGGCCTTGTCGTCGATGTCGTCGGGATCGTCCGGAATCTCGATGAAGCCCGGAGTCCCGGTCGAGCCATTTGCAGGATGCGCAGGGCCGGCGCCCGCGGCGGGCCGCTTGCCTCGCCCGCGCGCGGAGTCATCGTCCACGCCCAGTTCGTTCAGGAGATTGTCAATGTCGAACTTGCCCACCGGCTCGCTCCTCGGGACCGCCGCACCTGGAAGGAAGGGCTGCCCATCGCGCTCCGCTCACTGGCCCAGCGAAATGTGGTACGTCTTGCCGTCCGCCTGAAGCTCGACGTCGCGCCCGTGGATCGCGGTCAGCACGAACAGGTCCGCCACCACGTCGCCGACGCGATACGCCCTGCCCGAGATCCGAGCGATGGGCTGCGCGCCCGTGATCACGCCATTCAACTGCAGGGCCGAGAGGGTGTTCTCGATGTCGCGGCGCCGCTGCTCGCGCTTCGCCCACTCAGGGTCGACCGCGTCGAACGTGGGGTCCGGCAGCGCCTCCGCCTCTTCCGATCCGCCGAGCACGAACGGGTTCCGCGCCAGGTCCTTCAGCGGAACCTGCACCACTTCGTCGCTGGCGCTGAGATCGCGCATGATGCGGAGGTGCTTCTCATCCGTCACCCGAGCCCCGCCATCCATCGGATAGTCGATCTTCACGTCCACGAAGCGCAGACCGCCGGTCAGCGCGAACTTGCGCATCATGAACAGGGCGCCGCCCGCGATCATGAGCACCAGCGCCAGCACCAGTGCGCCGCTGATCAGACGCGACCGCTGCGGCGACGCCGCGGCGGCCGAGTCTTCGCCGCCCAGGCCGCCCGTGAAGGGCGACGCCAGCGGCTTGTTCTCGTCGTCGCCCCGCCCCCCGACCATCAGGCCGCCGGCCTGCTGGTCCTCTGGCGAAGGGCCTCCGAAGGTCGTCATGACTTCCCTCCCGGCGCCTCGTCGGACTCGAAGTAGATGCTGAGCGTGAACGTGGCCTCAACGACGCCGTCCACCTTGTCCGAGCGCTTCACCTTCATCTTGGGCATGCGCGTGATGCGGTCCAGCTGCTCGACGTCGAGCAGGAACGAGTAGAAGCCCTCGAAGGGCCCGGTGATCTTCATCTCGAGCGGCTGCTCCATGTACGCCGCGGCCCGCACGGGCTTCTCGCTCTTGACCTTCTGGAGGTCGAGCTTCCGGCCCGCCGCGATCTCGGCCACCTGGTCGAGCACCACGTCCACTTCCTTGTTCGTTGGAAGCCGGGCCTCGATCAGCTCGATCGCGCGGCGGATCTCCTCGTTCGCCTTCGCCAGGTCGGCTGTCTTGGCCGTCGCGGCCGCGAGCGACTGGAGCATCTGCTCCTTGTGCTCGATCTCCTTCTTCGCCTGCGAGATCTCCGTGTTCTGGGGCCGGAACACGAACCAGAACGAAGCCAGCGGCACCGCCAGAAGCACGAGGACGAACACCAGTTCACGGATGCCGAATCGCATGTCAGCGCTCCTTCTTCCCGGGCCACAGGCCTCGGATGGCGTCGCCGACGCCGCCCGATTCCTTCTCCAGCTGCTGCGCCTGCAGTTCCTCAGGCGTCCGCTTCGCTTCGCCGAACGCGCCGGCCCGCGGCTGTGCGGGCTCGATCGTCCGCGCATCGGCGTTCGGGCGGAGCTTCGCCTCGATGCGGAACTTCGTGAGTTCCCGGTCGTCAATGATCGTCACTTCGCTGAACTTCAGCTCCACGTGCTCCAGCAGTTCGCACATCTGAAGCGCGGAGACGTACTGCGCCACGGAGTTGTGCGTCGCCGCCACGCCCGTGATCGCCACTTTCGTGTCGAACACCGGGGCGCGCGGGGCCGTTTCCGCTTCCGCCGCATCGGCCTTGCTCGCCAGGCTCTTGCCCTGGGTCCGGCCGGCGACCGGCGCAGGCCTGGAGACGCGGGCCGGCTCGCCGGCCTTGGCTTCCAGTTCGAACTCCAGAAGCGTCAGGCGGTCCGGCATGCGGTTGATGAGCTCCGCCATCAGCAGCGATCGCGGCGCCTTCTCCAGGAGCGAAGTCGTCAGCTCGGCCTTGCCGAGCATCTGCTCCTTCTGCTTCTCGAGCACCTTCAACTGCTCGATGTCCTTCGCCGCCTGCGTGTACCGGACGTTGATCGCCTCCTGGTGGCGTTTCACGCTCGTCCACTGCTGATTGGTGACGAAGAACGCGCCCACCACGCCGAGAATGACGACGGAGAAGAGCGAGAGATAGATGACGTTGGCGCGGCGGTCGGCCTTCTTCTCGATGTAGTCCTCGGGAAGAAAGCTCGAACCCGAAGCGTCGCCTGGTCCGCCGAATGGATTGCGCATGACCTGATGCTCCGCTGCAAAGTCGCCGGCGCCGCTTCCACCTGATTCAGGCCGCCGGCCTCAGAAAACACCGTTCGTCCGTTCCGTCCCTCGCCGCCCCGGTTTACAGGTCCGCGGGCGAGCGCGTCAGCCCGAAGGCCACCGCCCACCCCGGCTGCGCCGTGGAGAAGTCCACGCCGCGGCAGCGCTCCTTGCCCGTTCTCGAAATGTTCGCCAGCGGGTCGGCGATCCGCGCCGGAAGCCGCAGCGTCTTCGCGATGTGCTGACACAGAGGCACGTGCCGAGCCTCGCCGCCCACGAAAATGGCTCGCTCCACCTTGCGGCCCGGAAACAGCGCCCCGTGATACCGCAGGCACATCGCCACTTCGTCCGTGAGCGATTCCAATGGTTCAGAGAGATCGGCCTTCCGCTCCGGCGTGGACGCAACGGGCGACGGAAACACGCCCGAGTCCCCGGCGACCGCCGTCGCCGTGGCCGGCGCGGGGTTTCGGGGGGGCGGCGCGGGCGCATCGTCGCCCCCCGCCTTCCTGATCGCCGCGTTCAGGATCGCCATGCCTCCCGCAGATGCTTCTTCGCCTTCGGACGCCGCCTCCGCGACTTCAGGCGCGGGCGCCGGCGCTTTCGATTTCGCCACCTCGGTCATCGCAAGGCGATGCACGCGCGCTTCCTGCGGCGACATCCGCAACTGCGACGCCACCACCTGATCGAGCGACCGTCCGCCGACGTGGATCGTCTTGGCGAACACGATGTCCCCGCCGTGCGCGATGGCCACCTTTGTTGAGCCGGCCCCGATGTCGAGGAACAGCGTCACCTTGCGATCATCGCCCTCGGCGCTCGCGAGGTGCTCGAACGCGCGTACCAGCGCGGTGTGCTCGCTGTGGGCGCCCACGGGCTCCAGTTTGCACGCCCGGAGCGCCTGCACCTGCCGCAGGACCAGGTCCCGCGAAGCCGCGATGCAGATCACCTCGGCCTTGCCGCCCCGCGCGCCCTCCGGCACCTCGATCGGCCGGCACACCACCTGCGACGGAATGCAGTTCATCTGCGCCTGCAACTGCGAGAGCACCTGCGTCGCCAGGCTTGCGCCCTCGACCTTCTGAATCTGCATGTGCTGCACGAGCATGTGCCCGGCGGGAATCGAGCAGATGGCCCTCTTCCCCTTGAACCCCGCGTTCTTGAGCAATTGCGGGAGCGCCTGGGCCTGGAACTCGAACCGCCGCGCGGGATCCCCGCGCAGTTCATCCGGCGTCTCCAGACACGCCGCGGCGACGAGGCTCGGCGCATCGCCATGCTCGATCTGCAGCGCCTTGAGCGCAGCCACACCGAACTCAATCGCGATGGGCGGAGCGCTGCTTGCGAGCATGCCGAACGCCATGTTTCCGCGGCCTCCTCTCCTCGGACCCTGGACCGCCCTGCGCCGCATCGGCGCAGCCGTTCCCCGGGTTGACATCGGCCGGAACCACAGCGCAGTTCACCGCGCTGCCCCAGACCGACCGGCCCTCCCAGCCGCGCATCCGGACCAGCCGCGCCCAGCCGGTCCCGCCGACAGGCGTCGTCCGGGAACGCCCGCCCGTGGGGCAGGCCGCGCCGTCCGCCTCTACGCTGCCTCTCATGCCGACCCTGCTCCCCCGCCTTGAGACCGGCGCCCGGGCGCTCCTCGTCGTCGCCGCGCCACAGGAGGCCCGCGCCGTGCTTCGGGGCCTGCGCGGCGCGGCTGGCGGCGCGGAAGCACCCGCGCCGTGGCGCGCGGCGCCTGTCGGTGATCAATTTGATGTCCTGCTCACCGGAGTCGGAAAAGCCAACGCCGCGGGCGCTGTTTCGCGCGTTTTTCGAGCAGAACGCCACCGAATCGTGCTCAATCTGGGCGTCGCGGGCTCTCTTCCGTGGGAAGAGGGCGGCAGCCACCTACCCATCGGAAGCGTCGTCCTCGGCACGGAGAGCGTCTACGCCGACGAAGGCGCCATCGCGCCCGCCCGGTTCCACGACCTCGACGACATGGGTTTCCCGCCCGGCCCCGGCCGGGGCGTCTCCGTGCGAGGCGATGAAGGGTTGCTGGCCGAATTCCGCTCAACTACGACCGTTTCAGGCCCAATTGCGACGGTTTCCACGTGTTCCGGCACGGATTCCGCCGCAGCCGACATCGCCCGCCGCACAGGCGCCATCGCCGAGGCCATGGAGGGCGCCGCGATCGGCTTCACCCTCCAGTGGATCGCCGCGGCTGAAGGAGCGCCGATGCCGCCATTTCTCGAAATTCGCGTCATCAGCAACGCCACAGGCGACCGGAACCTCCAGAAGTGGGATATCAAGAGCGCCTTGGCAGGGCTCTCCACGGTCGCGGCCGCCCTCTAGGGCCCGAATGGCCGGATCATCGCCAGCGCTCTACCCTTCCCCCCTATGCCCGGACCGACCGCAGTCACGATCGGCAACTTCGACGGCGTCCACATCGGGCACGCGGCGCTGGTCCGCCGCGCGCGGGAACTGGTGGGGCCGAGTGGACGAGTGGTCGTCCTGGCGTTTGACGCCCACCCGTTGACCCAGTTGCGCCCGGAATTCGCACCGGCCCGGCTCTCCACGTTCGAGCAGCGGACTGAGTGGCTGCGGGCGCTCGGGGCGGACGACATCCAGCGTCTCGATCCATCGCCGGACCTGTTGAGCCTCCCCCCGCGGGAGTTTCTCCGGAGGCATGTGGCGCCCCTGTCGCCCGTCGCGGTCGTGGAAGGGGCGGATTTCAGATTCGGCGCCGGGCGCGCCGGAAATGTGTCCACTTTGTCGGAAAGTGGCGCAGAATTCGGGTTTGAGGCGGTTGTGGTGGACCCGGTCGAGACCACGCTGAGCGACCAGACGGTGGTGCGGGCGTCCAGCACCATTGCCCGCTGGCTGGTGGCCAACGGCCGCGCCCGCGACGCGGCTCTGGTGCTGGGAAGGCCGTACGAACTCATGGGCGTGGTCGTTCGGGGGGATCGGCGGGGGCGGGAGATCGGGTACCCGACGGCGAATCTGGAAACGGGGCTGCTCCTGCCGGGGGATGGGGTGTACGCGGGGCAGGCGACGCTGCCGGATGGGCGGGTGATGCCCGCGGCGATCAGCGTGGGCACAAAACCCACTTTTGGACGCTCCGAGCGGGTTTCGGAGGCGTTTGTGCTGGATTGGCGCGGGCCGGTTCCGGAGGGAGGGCCGGAATACGGCTGGGCGTTGCGTCTGACGCTGAACTCGTGGATTCGCGATCAAATTCGCTTCGATTCGCTCGATTCACTGCTCGAACAGATGTCGCGCGACGTGAAACGCACGCGCGAAATCATGGACAAGGGGGCCGCCTGCGCCGGTGCGCGGGCGAAACGCGACACCGCGGAGGCGTTGGCATGAGCACGCACGCACTTCCCCCCCGCTGGACGCCGGATGCGGACCTCGATGGGCCGCCGACGTGGTCCTCAAACGCCACGCTGGCCGAGGTCGCGGCGCGGCTGCGTTCGGCGCGGCGCGTGGCGCTGGTGACGCACGCCCGGCCGGATGGCGACGCCGTGGGCTCCACACTCGCGCTGGCGCGGGCGCTGAAGCGGATCGGCGTGAGGGCGCTGCCGGCGTACATGGGGCCGTGGACGCATTCGTTTGATGAAATCATCGGGGACACGGAGACGGTGCGCATCGGGTCGTGGGCGCAGCTGCCGCCGGGCGGCGTGGACCCGGACCTGATCTGCGTGCTGGACACAGGTTCGTGGGCCCAGTTGACCGAGTGCCGGCCGTGGCTGGAGAAGCACCCGGAGCGCACGATCGTCATCGACCACCACCTGCACGGGGACCCGAACGTGGGGACGATGCGTTTGATCAACTGGAGCGTCGCGGCGACGTGTCAGCCGGTTGCAGAACTGTGCCAGACGCTGCTCGGGGTGGCTGAGCCCGCGGCATTGCCTCGGGACGTCGCGGAGCCGCTTTACGTGGGACTCGCGACGGACACGGGGTGGTTCCGTCACTCGAACGTGTCTCCCGCGGTTTTTTCACTTGCCGCGGGGCTGCTCGAGGCGGGGGCGGACCATACATCGCTGTTCGAGATCATCGAGCAATCGGACCGGCCGGCGCGGCTGCGGCTCATCGGGCGGGCCCTGAGCGGCATGGACATGCACGCGGATGATCGGGTGGCGGTGCTGGCGATCAGCCGCGGGGACATGGAGGCGTGCGGAGCGGAGGTCGAGGACACGGGCGGTCTGAGCGACCTGTTGCTCACGGTCGAGAAGGTGCAGGTGGCGGCGGTGCTGACGGAACTGGAGCCGCGCGTGACGAAGGTGAGCCTGCGGAGCAAGGCGCTGCGGCGGCAGGGGGGCGCCTTCGTGAACGTGAACGACGTGGCGAAGACGGTCGGGGGCGGGGGGCACGCACAGGCCGCGGGGGCGAAGATCAAGGCGCCGATCGCGGAGGCGAAGCGCCGGGTGGTCGCGGCGATTCTCGAGCACTTCTCGTGAGCGAGACGGGCCGCGGCAACCGTGGCGCCGGAGGCACGAAGCGGAAGACCCTTCGCAAGCCGCCGCTGCGCATCTTCACCACGACGCTGTGGGAGTATCCGAGCCAGCATTATGGATCGGCGATCCAGGGCGACCAGCGCTACGTGGGCGCGACGCCGTCGTGGGTGATCTGGCAGTTGCTCCAGCGGTATACGCGCGAGAACGACCTGATCGTCGATCCGATGTGCGGCAGCGGGACGACGATCGACGTGGCGCGGGATCTGAAGCGCCGGGCGGTGGGATATGACCTCGCGCCGTCGCGGTCGGATGTTCTTCGCGCTGATGCGAGAAAGTTGCCGCTGGAAGACGAGAAGGCGGATTTCGTGTTCATCGATCCGCCGTATTCGACGCATATCGAATACTCGGACGACCCGCGCTGCATAGGCAAACTCGACGCCGGGGGCGATGACGACGGCGCGGCGTACTACACCGCGATGGAGCGGGTGTTCGCGGAGGCGCACCGGGTGATGAAGGATCGCCGCTACCTGGCGGTGTACGTGAGCGATTCGTTCCGCAAGGGCCGGCCGTTCATGCCGATCGGCTTCGAACTCTTCGCGCTCCTGCGGAAGCGGTTCAAGCCGGTGGACATCATCGCCGTCGTGCGTCACAACGCCAAACTTCAGCGCGGCAACTGGCGCAAGGCGGCGGAGGAGGGCAACTTCTTCCTGCGCGGGTTCAACTATCTGCTGATCATGAAGAAGGAAACCGGCGCGAAGAAGTGACGCAGCGCATGTCGCGCAGACTCAGCCCCGGATGACCTTCGCCACACGGAAATCCCGCCCCAGCACCTTCCGCGGCTTGATCTTCAGCCAGTCTTCGAGGACCGCGGCGTAGACACAGCGGAAATCGACGGTGAACTTCAGGTCGCCCTCGTCGAGATCTGTGAGGGACGGGTGGTCGCCGAGCACGCCCGGCCGCACCATCGGGCCGGCGAGGAACATCGGCGCCGCCGTGCCATGGTCGGTGCCCTGACTCGCGTTCTGCGACACGCGCCGGCCGAACTCGCTGAACACCATGGTCAGCACGCGGCCATCGTTCTCCTGAGCTTTCAGATCGTCGTAGAAGGCTTTGAGGGCCGAGCCGAACTGATCGAGCAGCGTCGCGTGCCGTCCCTGCGGTCCGCCCTGGCCTGCGTGCGTATCGAACCCCGTCATCGAGACGTAGTACACGCGCGTCTTCAGTCCGGCGCGGATCATCGCGCCGACCATGCGCAGTTGCCCCGCCAGCGAGCTGCGCGGATAAACGGCGGCCGAGGGCGCATCGACAGCGCGGCGGATCGTATCGCTCGCGATCTGAGCATCGAGGGCCGTGCGCATCAGGAACGCGGCGTTCGACTTCGGGTCGGCCCCGACCGGCGCGCCGGAGCGCGTCAGACGCTCATACGTCTCATCGATGTCCTCATCGATGCCCGCGCCCGTCCACTGGAACAGGCTCGGTGACTCGAACGACACCGGCTTGTTGATCCGCCCCTGCATGGCCAGCGGCGCTTCGCGGCCGATCGCGATCCCACCCTGCGGCAGCGGCTCGCCGCCGCATTCGCAGTCGAAATACCGCCCGATCCAGCCGTCGCCGGTTCCCGAGGTCTCCGCGGTGTGCCAGATATCCATCGACTTGAAGTGCGAGCGATTCGGGTTGGGATACCCCGCGCCCTGGATCACCGACAGAAGCCCCTCGTCATACAGGCTTTTGAGCCCCGCCAGGCGCGGATGCAGGCCGACATCCAGCGTCTGGTTCAGGCGCAGCACTTGTCCTTCTGGCACGGCGATGCCCGGCCGCGCCTGGTAGTAGCCCGGAATCCCGAACGGAACCACGGTGTTCAGCCCGTCATTGCCGCCGCCGAGTTGAACGATCACGAGCACGCGATCATCGGGAATGCCCGCGACGGACGTCGCGCCGCCCAGTGCCTGGGCCAGCGCCGACGCCGAGCCCTGCACGAACCACGGGACCGTGATCGAGGCGGACGCCAACGTCACGCCATGATGCAGAAACGCCCGCCGAGTGAACGCATTGTCCTGCGCACCGTTGCTCATGGCATGCTCCCCGTCATCTTCAGCACAGCTGATGCTCCGGCATCGCGGTGATGAGCGCGATGACGCCCGTGGCCGTCGCGCGATCCAGTTCTCCGCCGCGGGCCTGCACATATTCAACGAGCGACCGCGCCCGATCGGTGTCGCCCCAGCCCCGCCCTGCGCCTCCGGGCGGCGGTCCGAGCACGATGCGCAGCAGTCCGCCGCACGCGTGGTCCACCCCGCCCGATGCGCCCCCGGCCGCGGTGAGCAGGGGGGCCGGGTCGAACCCGCGCCCCTCCGGAAGCGGATTCCGTCCGCCCGGCCCCGCGCCGGTGAGGAGGAACGTCAGGATGTTCTGGCGGATGAAGATGGTGGACGTATTGATCCACGCGCGGCCGCCCTCCCAGCCCTTCACGCTCGGCGGGAAGAAGAGTTCCTGCCCCATGAGCGACATCGCTTCGTTCAGAGCCCCGAGGTCGCGCACCGGCACGCCGAGCGATCGCACAGCGCCCACCACCAGAATTGCGGGCGACTTGATCTGCCCGTCGCGGGCCGTCCGCTCATAGAAGTGCTGCGAGAGGAAGAGCCGCTGCAGCACGGGCTTGACGTCGTAGCGGGATCGGCGCAACTCCGACGCCATCCGCCGGATCGCGGCGCTCGCATCGGGCGCATCGCGCAGATCCTCCGGCACATCGGCCACAAAGTACGCATACAGCCGGCTCGCGAGATACTCCGAGCATCGCCGGCGCGAGAGAATCGCGGAGACGAAGTCGTCGCCGTCGAGATTCCCCGATCGCCCCAGGATCTCCTTGTGCCCGCGATCGTGCCACGCCTCGCGAAAGACGAACTCGCTGCCCTCGAACGTGTACCCGGTCAGGGCCCGAGCGCCCTCCTTGATGTCGCGCTCCGTGTAGCCGCCGACGCCGAGGCTGAACAGCTCCATCAGTTCACGGGCGAGGTTCTCGTTGGGACTTTCCTTGCGCGAACGATGGTTGTCGAGGTACGCGATCATCGCGGGGTCGCGGACGATCTGGAACAGCAGTTCGCCGTAGTTTCCGAGCGCATGCTTCCGGAACAGGCGATTCTGCAGCAGCATGTGCCAGGAGTTCTCGATCGTCCGGTGACTGGTCGCGAGCAGCCCGTGCCAGAAGAGCGTCATCTTCTCTTCGAGCGGATTGGGCGTCTCAATCATGCGGGCCAGCCACCAGCGCTGCATGAGGCGGATCTGCTGCCGATCCTCAGCCTCGCGCTGCTGACGCTGGACGCGGAATCGCGCCAGCGTGTCCTCGTCGCGCATCTGTTGGGCGCGGCGGAAGGCGGCGCGCTGGTCGGTGGAGAGTTCCGGCATCAGGGCGTCCGAGAACTCGCGCTCCTCGGGCCGCTCATACGGCGCGGGCGAGAGCAGCGAATCCACGGCCCGCACCGGCCCCCACGACGCGAGCAGGCGGACCTGGCCGGGCGACCCGCCGAATCCCGCGCGCCACAGCAGCCTCCGGGCCTCTTCCTCGCCGAACCCGGCGGGCTCGATCGGCCTCAGATCCGCGGCGGCGGCTTGGGTTTGATTTCGTGGCACGGGACGCGGGCTCCACAGCCGCGGCAACACCGCCCCGGCTGCACTGCCAAACGATCCCGCGGCGGCGGCGATTGCCTGTGGTCCAATCCTATCGGCCTGGGCCGCGGGGCATCGGAAATCCGCCCCCGGCCCCCCGGTCATCGAATCATGCCGCGGCGGAGGTCGGCGAGCGGGTAGAAGGTCTCGCGCCAGCGGACGCCGCCCGCCCGGAGTGTCGTGAAGGCGGAGTTGGCGATCGAGACGATGAGCAGGCCCATCATCGGCGGCGCCGCGAGCGCCTCGCGCCATGACCAGCCGTGTTGGCGCGCCAGCGTCCGAGCGGGCAGCGCCACGGACCAGAACGCAGCGCCCGCGGCAATGCCCGCCCATTCACCCGTCAGCGGCCCCGCGACGCCCGCGAGCCACAGTGTGGCGCCGATCGCGAGGATCAGCGCGACGAGCCACACGTTGAATCGCGCGATGGCGAAGTGGTTCTTCTGGAGGATTCGGAGGATATCGCGCGGCGCGCCGCCCCAGGAGATTTCGCAATCGCGGCAGGCGAGGAAGCAGCGCGTGCGGAAGCCCGCGCGACGGAGCAGGCGGCCGAGGTTCATGTCGTCCACGATTTCCATGCGCAGGGGCTCATGTCCGCCGATGGCCCGGTAGGCATCGGCGCGCACCAGGTTGAATGCGCCGACGCCGACGTAGGAGCGGGGGCGATCGAGATTGGCGCGGGCCATGAACTTGAGGAAGGAGAGTGAGAAGGCCAGGAGCGTGGCGCGCCCGAGGAAGGTGGAGTCATGGAAGCCGGGCATGAGGCAGACGTGTTGGGCGGATTCCGCCTCCGCGGCGGCGATGGCGCGGGCGGCGACGTTCGGCGCGAGCCACGTATCCGCATCGGTGAAGAGGAGCCAGTCGCCATCGGCCTGCGCAGCG
This sequence comes from uncultured Phycisphaeraceae bacterium, assembly GCA_964529265.1. Lineage (GTDB taxonomy): Bacteria > Planctomycetota > Phycisphaerae > Phycisphaerales > UBA1924 > CAZGVW01. The sequence goes on along the minus strand of CAZGVW010000234.1, from coordinate 22,226 downwards.
GCGGCGCGGAGGGCGTTGCACTTGCCGAGCCAGCCCTCGGGGAGCGCATCGATGCGGAGCGTGGCGAGGCGGTGGTCATCCGCGGCGATGGCGCGCAGGGCTTCGCCCGTGCCGTCGGTGGATCGATCGTCAACGATGATCGCCTGGAGATCGATGCCCTGCTGCGCGAGGATGCGGCGGGCCGTTGTTTCGATTCGGGCCCGTTCGTCTCGCGCGGCGACGATGATGGAGACGCGGGGTTTCTCGGTGGTCGGCGACCCAGTGGGCAGGTCGGGCACGAGGCGGAGGGCGCGCCACCAGACGATGGCGCCGAGGAGCCAGAAGCCGGCGGCGATCCAGAGCGGGATGGTGACCCAGGGAGGCATTGCGGGGCGGCGCTCGAGTGCGTGCGGCGGCAGCGTCAAACGGCAGGCCGGGATCGTAGCGTTCGCCGTGCGCGGGAGGGCTCGGCGCAATCGACGCGGCCGCGACGATGCACGCGATATGATGGTCTCCACGGGGTTTGTGGAGCGCTCATGATCAAGCGCATCATCGTGGCGTACGACGGCTCGGAACTGGCGCGGGAGGCGTTCGCCTACGCCGTCATGCTCGCCGAGGCGGCGAAGGTCGAGATCTTCGGCATGCACGCGCTGGAGCCTGCGCCACCGGTTGTCATGCCCGCGGACCCGGTGTCGGGCATCGATCCGAACCCGATCCTGATGCAGGTTGCCGCGGCGGATGAGGCGGAGCAGAAGGCGGAGCGCGAGAAGGCCGAGAAATCACTCGAGGAACTGGGCGAGTACTGCGCGAAGCGATCGGTTCCGTATTCGAGCGTGGTCGCGGCGGGCTGGCTCATCGAGGCGCTGGTCGATCTGGCTGATCCTGAGGATCTGATCGCCGTGGGCATGAAGGGGAGGTTTGCGCGGGCGGGGATCGGGTCATCGACGAAGGCTCTGGTGCGCGAGAGCCCGTGTCCGGTGGTGGTTGCGACGGGGCCGCTGCACCCGGTGAATCGCGTGCTGGGTGTGTTCGATGGCAGCGGCGGCTCCAAGCGGGCGGTGGCGTGGTCGAAGGATGCGGCGCGTCAGACGGGCTGGCCGCTTTCCGTGCTCGCGGTGTCCGGGCGCGGGCTCACGCTGGAGGAATCGCTGGAGAAGGCGCAGGCGATGGCGCCGGATGCGCAGGTGATCCACTACGGGCCGGAGGGGCAGTCGGAGGCGGCGCAGATCGAAGCCGCGGCGTCGCACGCGAGCATGGCGCTGCTTGTGATGGGCGCCTACCCGGATACGTGGCTGCACCAACTGTTCTTCGGCGGCGGCACAACGGGGCAGGTGCTGCGGAAGGTGAACGCGCCGGTGGCGCTGGTTCACTGAAGCGCGGCTCAGTGATGCATGAGGGGTGAGCGCGCGTTGGGCGCCGGATGGAGGCGCTCATTGAGCATCTGCTCGACCTGATCGACGCCGCGGGCGCCGATGGCGGTGGCCAGGATCTTCATATCGTCCAGGTCAACCACGTTGACGCTGCCCGATTGCATGACCGGGCGATCCTGGAACATCCACTCAAGGCCGCGGTCGCCGGCGAGCCTGTGGGCCTCGGGAAGGTCTTTGTCGGCGACGTAGAGCGTGAGGAAATCGACCGGATCTTCGCTGTGGCGGCGCATCATTTCGGCGAACTTCGGGCGCACTTCCGCGGCGATGGGGCACATCATGTGATCGAACGCGACGACGGCGAGGCGGGGCGCATCGGCGGGCGTTTGGCTGTGCTGGGCAGAGCGGAGCAGGGCGAGCTCCTCGCGCATGCGCTGCGTTTCCTGGAAGAAATGGGCGGCAAGCAGGGCCAGCGCCGCCGCGGCGGCCATGGACACCCACGCCATGGACGACCATCGAAACCCGGGTCGCACGCCGCGCGTCTCAGCGGCGCGTTCGAGCAACATTGTTTCGATCGCCTCGCGCAACGATTTCGGCGCGGCGGGCTCGGGCAGATCGGGCCCGAGCGCGCGCAGCCGCTCATCGAATGCGCGATCAAGAGGGTCTTCACGTTCCGCGTTCATGACTGGGCTCCCGATTCGCTGAGTGCGTTCCGCAAGACATGGCGGATCCGGTACAGGCGGCACTCCACGCTCTTTTCCGAAACTCCCAGTTCCTCCGCGATCTGGGCCGTCGATCTGCGGCGCTTGTAGAACAGGTAGACGAGCGCCTGGTCGTCGCTCGGCAGGTCGGTCAGCGCCGTCATCAGGCGCATCACTTCGCTGCCCTTCGCCGCGGCGGCCGGCGGCGAGTCATCCGCATCGGCCGTCCGCCCCCGTCCGTTGAGAGAGGCATCGCCCAGCGCCGCTTCCGCTCGGCGCCGCTGCCGCCAGTGCTGGCGGATCAGGTTCCGCGCGATGCCCTTCAGCCACCATTCCTGCTCCTGCGCATCTTTCGGCGCTCGCTCGTGATTGAGCGCGATGTACGCCGTCTGCTGGAGCAGGTCCTCCGCCCGGTGGGGATCGCAGCCCACGCGGAAGAGGATGAATCGATAGAGCGGGTCGAGCCCCTCCGTGAGAAGGCCCCGCAGCGCGGCTTCCCCGCGGAGCGCGCTCTTCGGCCGCAGGCTGTCCACATCGGGCCGAGACGCTCGGCGCTGGCCGATCGGCGGCGCGGGCGCTTCGCCCGCCGTCCGCACCGCCGGATCGGCCGCGTCCACCCCCAACTTGCTCCGCTCTGCCATGCTCAGCCTTGCCATCCGCTCCGTAGAGAATCCGATGCGGCCAGCACCCGCCTGGCGTTCAGGAAACAGGACGCCAGGAGTTCGCAGTTCACTTTCTGGCCGTCGACAGCATAGGTGATGGGGGCGCCGGTGACGCGCGAGAGTCTCGCCGCCATCGCGGGGCAGGCGCACTCGGTGTCGCCCACGAACATCGCAAAGGGCACCGCGTCCGCGGCCTTCAGGGCCGCCACCGCGGCCGACTTCACCGAATCGGCGCACGAATACTCGTGCGAAGCGAGCATGAGGCGCACCTTCGCGCCGCTCGACGCCGAAGCGGCCTTCGCCTCATCGGGGCAGTAGGTGCAGGAGTCGCCGACGGCGTACTGCACCGTTGTGATTTCCTCAAGGCGGCGGCTCAGGGCGCCGGCCCAGGCCTTTGTCGCCTCCGCGAAGTCGGTGTACGTCTTGCCGGCCACGCAGTAGGTCGCCGCGGCGCCGGTCTTGGTGGCGAGCGTGAACGCCTCGATCGGGCAGTTCGTCGTCGTATCGCCGACCTTGCACTCCATCAGCGGGGCGCCCGCCGCGGCAAGCCGCGCCGCGAACGGATTCTGCGCCGATGCGCCTTCCGCCTTCGTGCATTCGGCGCCGGTCTGCGCGCTCGCGGCTTTCGCCGCAGCGGTGCATGCAGCGCTGTCTCCGGCCGTGGCCGCCGTCGCCAGACATGCGCCAACCACTCCCGCAGCGATTGTTCTCAGCAGTGCTTTCATGATTCGCTCCTCAAACAGGGGTCCCGGGAACGTCATCGGCGCCCCGACCTCCGGGCCGCCGACCGCGTAGGAGGGCATCCGCCCCACCGAACGCTCCCGCGGCTACACCCCAATGGCGCGGATGGCGCCCGCCCCTCGCGCGACCGCGCAAGTCGCGCCCCTACGGCGTGATCAGATGCTGAACATCCGCTCCCGCGGGGGCCACGTACGGCCCTTCAGGCGTGTCCAGCCGCACGCGGCCGTCATCCGTCAGCCCCGAAAGCACGCCGCCTTTCTTCGATCCATCCGCCAGCGAAATCGTGGCCTGGCTGCCGACGCCGAACAAATGCGCTCGCGCATCGTTGACGAGCCCCTTTGTGAGCCCTTCGGTCATCAGCGCCTGCACGAGCCGCTCGCGCAGGTCATGCAGCAGCCGCTCCAGGTTCACCTGCCCGTGCACGACGGTTGACAACGTGGTCGCAAGCGGCCGCACTTCAGGCGGAAACGCGCTCTCCGGGAAGTTCACGTTCACACCGACGCCGACGAGGATGTACGTCTTCCCATCCCGCTCCAGCGCCTCGCACAGCGCTCCAAGCGCTTTCTTCCCATTCACCAGCACATCGTTCGGCCACTTGAGGCGCACACCCTCGCCATGCCCGTGCGCCGCAAGCGCATGTTCCACCGCATGCGCGCACGCCACGCCCACGCGCAGCCCCAGCCCCTCCAGCACCCGCGCCGGGTCGAGACTCACCGGCCACGCCAGCGTGCACCACAGTCCGCCCTCGGGGCTGGCCCAGGCCCTCCCGAAACGGCCCCGCCCCGCCGTCTGCCGCTTCGCGACAAGCATCCTCCCCGACCCGGCCAGTTCACCTGATTCCACAGCCCGCCTCGCCGCGAGGTTGGTCGAATCGACCTCCTCAAGCCGCTCGATCGGGGCCAGCAGATCCAGATCCCGCATGGTCATCAGGTTATCAGCCGCCCTTGGGGCCACCAGAGCCGCTTGCCGCCGCCCCATCCCGCGCCGATACTGTCTTGGGAGTCCATGGACCACGCCCACCCCCATCCCGAGCGACAGCCCGCGCGATCCGCCGGCGGCGGCTTTGCGCTCCTGCTGCTCCTCGCCCTGGTGGTGAGCGTCCCGGCCTCCGTTGACCGCTCATGGCTCATCGAGGAGGCCCGCCAGGCCCAGGCCGCCGCCCGCGAGGGCGGGCCGATCCGGCAGGCCTCCGGCGCCATGGCCCGGGCCGTCCGCAGCCTCGCCCGGGGCGCCACGCTCGATGTCGTCGCCACCTGGTCCTCCGGCCTGCTCAGCGATGCCTCCGCCAACGCCCCGGCCCCGAAGCCGACCCAGCCGGATTCGCGCCCCGCGGGCATCTACCAGCGGCCGGACCTGCTCAACCTCCCGCCCCCCGCCCCGGCGGCGTAAGCCGCGCCGGGATTCCGGCCTTCCCCGCCGGGGGAGGGTTCGGCCGCGCGGTCAGAGGGCTCCATTCCACACATTCGGCCGTTCCTCGGCCCGCGACCCAGTTCGCTTCGTGACGCGCGGCGGGTTTCTCCGCCGCGCGGGCAGCGGGGCGCCTGCATCACGCAGCACAATCACGCGCCGCCGCGCAAGGCGCGGCCCGGCGCGCCGAAAAAGGCGATTCCGCCATGCCACCAAACTCTCAGATCGGCGTTCCGGTCGTCGGAACACTCCTCCGGATGATCTTCGGCACGCGCAACGAGCGCTTCGTCAAGCGCTACACCACGCGCGTCGAAGCCATCAACGCCCTCGAGCCCGAGATCCGCCGCCTCACCGACGCCCAGCTCCGCGAGCGCACCCCGCAGTTCCGCGACCGCGTCAAGAAAGGCGCGAAGTCCGGCGACCTCCTCGTCGAGGCCTTCGCCGTCGCCCGCGAGGCCATGGACCGCGCCGTCGGCATCCGCAACATCTTCAACCCGCGCTTCGCCGCGGATTTCGATCCCTCCCGCCTCCCCGCCGCGGCCCGCGACCTCTACGACCGCACGAAGGCCGAGATCGACGCCCGCGAGCCTGCGCCGCCCATCGGCGAGTTCCTCGGCTGCTCCGAGCCCCAGCCGGGCTGGATGCAGGTCGATATCCCCGTCGAAGTCTACGACGCCGTGCGCGAACTCTACCCCGAGAGCCGCCCGCCCTTCCGCGCCCGCCCCTTCGACGTGCAGCTCATCGGCGGCATGGTGCTTTACCAGGGCAAGATCGCCGAGATGAAGACCGGCGAAGGCAAGACCATCGTCGCGCCCCTCGCCGGCTACCTCGCCGCGATCGAGGACATGAAGTGCCACGTCGTCACCGTGAACGACTACCTCGTCCAGCGCGACCGCGACTGGGTCTACCCCTTCTTCCACGCCGTCGGCCTCACGGTCGGCGCCATCCACCCCATGCACATGCAGCCCGAGGACGTCAAGCGCATCATGTACCGCTGCGACGTCGTCTACGGCACCACCGCCGAGTTCGGCTTCGACTATCTGCGCGACAACATGAAGCGCTCCGTCGAGCAGCAGGTGCAGCGCGCCCGCGAGTACGCCATCGTTGACGAAGTCGATTCCATCCTCATCGACGAGGCCCGCACGCCCCTCATCATCTCCGGCCTCGCCTTCGAGGACATGCCGCGCTACGACCTCGCCGATCGCCTCGCCCGCCACCTTGTCCAGAAGCAGAAGCCCTGGGCCGACGCGGACGAAAGGGTCCAGAAGTGCAAAATGCGCATCAAGGGGCTCGAAGGCGATATCCGCAACGCCCGCGACCGCGCCGCCGTCCCGGCGCTCCAGCAGGACCTGGCCGAAGCCCGCAAGCAACTCCCGGAACTCGAAGCCGATCGCGACCGCCACACCCAGTACTACGAAGTCGAGATGGACCGCAAGCAGGCCCACGTCACGCACTTCGGCACCGTCGAAGCGCAGCGCATCGCCGGCGTCGGCTCCTTCTATGTCGGCGAGAACGTGGACCTCCCGCACCTGCTCCAGCAGTCCGTGCGCGCTCACGTTGTCTACGAGCGCGACCGCGATTACGTCATCATGCCCCAGCCCAACGAGCAGACCGGCCAGACCGAGCCGCGCGTCGTCATCGTCGATACGTTCACCGGCCGCCCCATGATCGGCCGCCAATGGTCGGATGGCCTTCACCAGGCCGTCGAATCCAAGGAAGCCGTGCCGATCAAGCAGGAAACGCAGACCGTCGCCTCGATCACCATCCAGAACTTCTTCAAGATGTACAAGCGCCTCGCGGGCATGACCGGCACCGCCGACACCGAGGCCCAGGAGTTCAACGACATCTACAAGCTCGACGTCGTGAGCATTCCCACCAACCTGCCCGTCGTCCGCCGCGATTTCGACGACACCGTCTACCTCACCGGCAAGGACAAGTGGACCGCCATCGTCGATGAGATCAAGTCCTTCCACGACGTCGGCCGCCCCGTCCTCGTCGGCACCACCAGCGTCGAGAAGAGCGAGAAACTTGCCGACATGCTCGGCAAGCGCCACGGGGTCAAGCACGAAGTCCTGAACGCCAAGCAGCATGAGCGCGAAGCCCACATCATCGAGAACGCCGGCCAGCTCGGCGCCGTCATGATCGCCACCAACATGGCCGGTCGCGGCACCGACATCAAACTCGGCCGCGTCCAGCGCACCCAGCTCCTCGAGCACTGGCAGCGCCGCGGCATGGCCCCGCGCGAACTCACCATCGACGCCTCCGACGACCAGGTCCGCGAAGCCATCTACCGCAAGATCGCGCCCAAGGAACTCGGCATCCAGAAGAAGGAAGCCGAGGAGCGCCCCTTCGAGCAGCTGGAGCTCGATCTCCTCCGCAAGTGGACCGCCGAAAACACATGGCTCGATCCGCGCAAGGTCGATTCCATGGACGCCGAGTCCCTGCGCGCCTCCCTCGATGAAGGCGGCCGCTTCCTCCTCCACCGCATCGGCTGGATGAGCACCATCGAGAGCCTCGGCGGCCTCCACGTCATCGGCACCGAGCGCCACGAATCGCGCCGCATCGATAACCAGCTCCGCGGCCGATCCGGCCGCCAGGGCGATAAGGGATCATCGCGCTTCTTCGTCGCCCTCGACGACGACCTCATGAAGATGTTCGCCGGCGAGACCACCATGAAGATCCTCGCCCGCCTCGGCATGAAGGAGGGCGACGCCATCGAGCATCCGATGCTCAGCAAGAGCGTGGCCCGCGCCCAGCGCAAGGTCGAGGAGCGCAACTTCCAGATCCGCAAGAACATCCTCGAATACGATGAGGTGATGGAGCATCAGCGCCGCACCTTTTACGGCCTGCGCCAGCGCGTCCTCGAAGGCCGCCGCATGAAGGAACTCATCTTCGAGTACATCGAGGACGCCGTCACCGACGCCGTGAACCGCTTCCTCGACCGCGACTATCCGCTGGAGTGCGTCGCCGAGGCCGCCCGCCAGAAACTCGATGTCTCGATCCCGCCGGAGCGCCTCCGCGGCCGCGAAGGGCAGGAAGTCATCGACCGCGTCCTTTCCGTGGCCCGCGAGGAGGCCCGCGCCGACATCAGCCTCACGCTGGGTGAATACATGCCCGGCGACGCCGCGCCCGAAGACCACGACCTCACCGGCCTCTGCAACTGGGCCCGCTCCGAGTTCGGCGCTGAAATCCAGCCCCACGAAGTTCGCGAGATGTCGCGCCTCGACGTCCAGCGCCGTCTCGTCGAGGCAGCCGAGGCCCACATCGAGACCGCCGACCTCGCCGGCGTCGAGCAGTACACCGACAAGGGCTACGGCCTCCGCGAACTCTGCAAGTGGGCCCGCACCCGCTTCGGCATCGAAGTCACGCCCGAGGAGATCGAGCCGCTCGAGGAGCGCCATCAGGTCATCGCCCTCATCACCGACCGCGCCGCGGCTCAATACCGCGAGCGTGAAGTCGAATACCCCGTCACCTTCGCCCTTCAGATGACCATGGCCATGATGCGCCAGTCATCGCAGCAGGCCGGGGCGCAACTCGTCCGCTGGGCCAACACGCGCTTCAAACTCGGCTGGGACGAATCCGTCGTGCGCACCCGCATGCCGCAGCAACTCCACGACGAACTGATGAAGGCCTCTCGCGCCTTCATCGAGTCCGGCGCGGTGGACCAGGCCGCCGTTGAGGCCCTCGCCTGCCCCACCGATGAGGCGCTCACCGAGCACTTCCGCGAGCGCTACGGCGCCACCGTCCCCGATACGCTCTTCCGTCTTCAGGGCGAGGAGCGGGCCGAAGCCGTCCGCGCCCGCGTCGAAGCGATCCTGCGCTCCGAGATGATCCAGTTCGAGCGCTTCGTCCTCCTCGAAGTGCTCGATTCCACCTGGAAAGACCACCTCCGCGCCATGGATCAACTGCGCGATTCCATCGGTTTCCGCGCCTTCAGCCAGCAGGATCCGCGCATCGAGTACAAGCGCGAAGGCTCGCGCATGTTCGATGACATGCTCGAATCCATCCGCGATCGCGTCACGGAGTACGCCTTCAAGATGCGTTTCTCGCCGCAGGTCGCCCCGCCCGCGCCGCCCTCGCCCCCGGCGCCGCGCCCGGCGGGTGTTGCAGGTGGTGCAGCCGGAGCGGGCGCAGCGTCCGCCGCCGCGCCCGTCTTCGGCGCCGCCAGCATCACCGGCCCCGGTTTCGATGCTCCACGAGCCGCCCCGCGCCCAGCGCCGCCCTCATCCAACGGCCCCTCGGCGGCGCCCGGCGATCAACCGGCGCCCGCGCCCGTCGATCGCGCCGCAGGCCGTGAAGCCGCGGTGCGCACCCCCCAACCCGCCCCCGTTGCGCAGCAGCCCCCCTCCGGCCCCGCCGGGGCTTCCGCGCGCCCCGCCGACGAAAAACTCGGCCGCAACGACGCATGCCCCAAAGGCTCAGGCCGCAAGTACAAGAAGTGCTGCAACCGCCCCGATGGCATGTGCACCGGCGAGGGTCTCAAGCGCGCGCCCGTTGGAGATGAAACCGGAGATTGATCGCCGGCGCCCCGCTCAACTCATCAGAAGCACAGAGCCGCACGCGCGCCCGGGGCGCGTTCACGCCGCGTCCGTCGATTCCGCCAGCGGCCGCTCGAAGATCACCAGGTTGCTCCCGCGATCCGGGTCCCACCGCAGGCCGATGATGTCGTACCCGCCCGAGATCCCGAAGTGCAGCATCGCCCGCTGCCGGTTGTCGCACTCGAAGCGGATGTAGTGGTACCCCTCCGTCCGCGCCCAATCCATCGCCGCGTGCATCAACTGCGTCGCGACGCCCATCCGCCGCGCATCCGGCATCACGCCGCACAGCCATGCGAAGTGCACCGAGGGCTTCAGTTCGAGCCCCACGTAGAGCCCCACCGCCGCAGTGTCCACCCGCGCCACCATGAACAGCGGGTTGTGTCGCGAGAGCAGCCGGCGCGCGAACTGCTCCGGCGTCCGCGGCGGGCGGAAGATCTGATTGAACAGATGCGACATCAGCGCCGTGTCTTTGGGGTCCACTCGATCGACGACGACGTTCAATCCCATCGCGCCTTCCCATTCATCCAAAGACACCCGAGCCACGCGCGCCGTTCTCCGGCGCGCCCCCAAGAGCCCCTACGCCCGCGACTGATACGAGCCGTCCGCCGTCGCCACGCGGATCGTCTCCCCGATCCCGATGAACGGCGGAACCTTCGTCTTGAGGCCCGTTTCCAGCGTGGCCTCCTTCAGCTGATTCGTCGCCGTCGCCCCCTTGATGCCCGGCGGCGTATCCGTCACCTTCAGGTCCACGCTCGGCGGCATTTCCAGCATCACCGGCCGCCCCTCGTGAATGTGGATCACCACTTTCAGATTCGGCGACAGATAGAACTTGCTCTCCGCCACCAGGTCGTCGTTCAGCGTGATCTGGTCGAACGTCTCCGAATCCATGAACGTGAACCCGGTGTTGTCCGCGAACAGATACTCCATCGGCCGCCGGTCCAGCGTCGTCACGTCCAGGTCGTCGCTGCTGCCGTAGCGCTTGTCGAGGTACTGCCCCGTGAGCACGTCGCGCAGCTTGATCTGGTGAAACGCGCGGAGGTTGCCCGGCGTGCGGTGCTCCACCTTCGCGATCACGTACAGCTTGCCGTTCATCTGAACGGCCATTCCCGGGCTGACTTCGGTCACTCGCACGATGCTGGTCCTTCCTGCGGAGGCGTCGGGTTCATCGGCCCCACGCAAGGGCCTGGGTCAAAGATGCGTGAGATCTTCCGTGTGGGGCGGAGAGTATAGCGGCGTCCCCCGCCCCGGCGGGCAGCATATCTGCGTCGCCCGCCCGCCGTCCCCAGCCGCGGATCGGCCCGCGGACGCCGCCGCTCACGCATCGGAGCCGGGTCTTGCGACTCCTGGTGGCCCGGCCCTCCGAGCCGGGTCCTCGCACATCACTCCGGCGGCAGCGGCTTCAGCCCGAACCACTCCCTGATCATCCACCTGCCCAGGTAGATCAGCGGCGTGATCGCCACGGCAATCACGAACTTCAGGATGTACCCCGTCAGCGCCGTCTGCGCCGTGAACTTCAGATCCGCCGCCACGCCGCCCGTCACCAGCGGCAGCCCCATGAAGAACACGAACGTCACCACGAACGAATCGAAGAGCTGAGAAATCACCGTGCTCCCGGTCGTCCGCACCCAGATCAGCCGGTTCCCCGTCAACCGCTTGAACACGCCGAACAGAAAGATGTCCAGCAGCGACCCCACCAGAAACGCCGTGATCGACGCGATGTACATGAGCGACGCCGACCCGAAGATGATCTCGAACGCCTCCTGCGTCGCCGTTCCCGGCACGCCCTCCTTGATCGGCAGCCACCTCGCCGCCGCAATGAACACATACGCCAGCGCCGCCATCGCGAACGCCAGGTACGTCACGCGCCGCGCGGCCTTCTTCCCGTAGTACTCGTTCAAGAGGTCCGTGAGCAGGAAGGTCACCGGGAAGGGCAGCATCCCCGCCGTGTGCTCGATCGGCACATCGGAGAACGGCCCCAGGCCCGCCTCGAACCGGAACAGTTTCACCCCGATCATGTTCGCCACGACCAGCGACGTGACGAACACCCCCGCCATCCACAGGTAGAGCGCCTGCGCCACGCCCGGCGACGCGGACACCGGCACGCGCCGCGCGCCGCCGTCGTCCGCCTTGCCGCCCGCCTTCGTGTGCTCTGCGCTCATCGAGCCCTCGCGCACCGCCCCGCGCTCACCGCGCCGCGACGCTGCTCGTGATCTCCACCACCGCCCGCTCACGCGGCGATTCCGCCTTCGGCGCCTTCACCTCCACCTCAGCATGCAGCCGCCGCGCCCTGTGCTGCGACCAGTCCGTCACCCTCAAGTCCGGCGAATCCGCCCCCGCATGCACGCGCAGCGCGTCGTAGAAGTTGTCCCGCTGCGCCGGAACGAACCCCGCGTCGCGGATCAGCCGGCACAGCACCGCCTCGTTCAGGCAATACGTCGTGCCCGCCGCAGACACCACGTTCTCCTCCATCATCACGCTGCCCATGTCGTTCGCGCCGAACGACAGCGCCACCTGCCCCACGTGCGGCCCCATCGTCACCCACGAGGCGCCGATCGAATAGATGTTGTCGAGAAACAGCCGCGAGACCGCCTGCGTCCGCAGATACTCCGTCGCCCCAGCCATCCGCAGCCGCCGCCCGAACTCCGGATGCGCCCGCGCATCCCCGTCCCCCGCCAAGTCCGCCACCACGTCCCCCGGAAACGCCTCGCCCATCTCCTCCTCCCGCTCGCCCCACTCGCGCAGCCTGCCCATCGGCGTGTTCTCGCGCTGGAACGGCCACGAAATGAACGCCGTGTAGTGCCCCGCGCCCGCCGCCAGCGCCGCATCCTGCCGCTCGCGCACCAGCGCCATGTGATGGATCCGGTCCGCCCGCCCCTCGATGTGCCCGAACATCATCGTCGCGCTCGTGAACATCCCCAGTTCGTGCGCCACATCCATCACCGTCAGCCACGACTCCGCGTCGCACTTCCCGAGCCCGATCTTCCTCCGCACCACGTGCGCGAAGATCTCCCCGCCCCCGCCCGGGACAGAGTCCAGCCCCGCCGCCTTCAGCCGCGACATCACCCACTTCGTCTTCGCCCGCAGATCGTCCCCCGGCGGATCGAAAAACCTCACGAACTCCACGAACTCCGGCGGACTGAACGCATGCGCGTGCACCCGCGGAAATCGCGCCTTGATCCCCCGCAGCAACTCCTCATACCACTCCAGAGGCAGCGCCGGATTCATCCCGCCCTGCATCAGGATCTGCGTCCCCCCGATCGCCGCGAGTTCCCCGATCTTCTCGTAAATCCGCTCCGGCTCGAGCGTATACGCGTCCCCATCCTCCGCATCCCGCCGGAACGCGCAGAACGTGCACTTCGCGCTGCACACGTTTGTGTAGTTGATGTTCCGGTCGATCACATACGTCCGCAGCGCATCCCCATGCAGCGCCCGGCATCGCGCATCCGCCCACCGCCCCAGCTGATGCAGCGGCGCCCGCTCCAGCAACTCCAGCCCCTGCTCGGCCGTCAGCCGCGCCTCGCCCGCCGCCACCGCCTCGAGCAGACCCCGGTCCGCCCCAGCCACCCCCGCAAAACACCGCGGCTCCCGATTCGCGCCATTCGCATTCATGAACCGCAGGCTTCCTTTCCAAGAGCCGCGAGCCGCCCCGCCGCGGCCTCCCCGGGGCCTCCACCTTACGCCCCCGCGCCACAACTTTCAAGAACTACTGAAAACTGCCCCGCCCCAGCCCTCCTCAGGTCGCCCGGAACAGCCCGCACACCACCCCAGCCCTCCCCCCAGCCTCCCTTGAGTCCCCCCCTCCCCCGGCCGATACGACCTGTTGCGGATCGTCCCGAAACCTCGTCCGGAGCCAAGGTCGTGAAGTTCACACCCAAACCGCACGTCTCCGCCGCGCTGCGTCACCTGCGGTTCAGCGTCTCCACCACCGCCTTGACGCTCTGCGTGTGCATCATCCTCCAGATGCTCGTCTTCGCCTTCGTCCACTTCACCGAAGCCCGCTGGACGACCATCGAAGCCGACGAGTCACACGCCGCCGCCGTCGTCGTCCAGCCCACCGCCGCAACCTCCGCGCCCCCAAGGGCCAACGCTCCCGCCGCGGCCACCGGCCAGCCCGCTCGCACCGTCGAGCCCCCCGCCAACCCGCCCGATCCAAACCGCGTCCTCGGCCGCAACGACCGCTGGTTCTCGCTCATCAGCGCGCTCGCGCAGAGCATCGGCTGCGTCGCCGCGGTGGTCCTCGCCGTCCTCATGTTCCAGGGCGTGTCAGTCGGCGCCGGCGCATCCGTCCCCGGCATCGAGCGCGCCGTCACCGCATCCACCTGGTCCATCGCCATCGCCCTCTTCTGCCTCCCCCTCACCGATATCCTCCCCTCGCTTCCCTATTCCGGCGTCTTCTCCCCATACGCCGCCCTCGCCGGCGAGAGCGATGCCCTCCACGGCTGGAACGAGAACACCCCGCCCTCATCCTTCCGCTTCTTCGCCCAGCACCTCATCATCCCGCTCACCACCCTCGCCGCCGTCGCCGTCGTGGTCTTCCGCTTCAGCGCCGGCATCGAGCAGGGCGCCATCGTGACCAGCGTCAGCGAACTCGACGAGAAACTCGAGCGCGAGATGCAGTCCATCAAACTCGGCGCAACCTCCGCCCCGCGCACCATCGGCGCCCTCAACCGCGCCATCGGGGATGACGTCGTCAGCGACGTCGCCCCCAGCCTCAAGCGCGGCGCATCCGGCGGCGGCCCATCCTCGAACGGCGGCGGCGCTCCATCAGCCCCCCTCCGCGTCAAGGACAACCCCATGCGCCGACTCAAAGAAACCGACCCCGGCGACCCCCTCTCCCGCCCCATCTGATCCTTTTCGCGCAAAAGCCCCCGAATCATCGGACCGCGCCCGCGCTGTGCGCACCGCGCCATCCCTCTGCTCCCCCCCGTCTACCGTCTACCGCCTACCGTCTACCCACCTCACGCCCTCGGATGGCACTTCCGATGCACTTCCTTCAGCCGCCTCCGATCCACGTGCGTGTAGATCTGCGTCGTCGAAACGTCCGCATGCCCCAGCAACTCCTGCACCACGCGCAGGTCCGCGCCGCCGAGCAGCAGATGCGTCGCGAATGAGTGCCGCAGCGTGTGCGGATGCACGCCCCGAATCCCCGCCGCCGCGGCATGCCTCTTCACAATCTGCCACACCGCCACCCGCTCCAGCGGCCGACCCGTGCGCGACAGAAACAGCCGGTTCTCATCCCGCCCGTCCGGCCGCGCCAGCCGCCACCGGCAGTCGTTCAGATACCTGTCAACTTCCTGCTCCGCCGGACGCCCCATCGGCGTCAGCCGCTGCTTCCCCGCCTTCCCCGTCACGCGGATCACGCCCAGTGTCGTGTGAATGTCGGAGCGCGCCACCGCGCCCACCTCCGACGCCCGCAGCCCGCACGCGTACATCAACTCCAGCATCGCGCGATCGCGCAGCCAGAGCGGCAGCGCATGCTCATCCGCGCCCGGCGGCGGCGCCGGTGTCTCCACCAGCCGCCGCGCCTCGTTCGGACTCAATACTCCCGGAAGCCGGTGCCATCGCGCCGGCTGATCCAGCCAGTCCGATGGATCAACCTCGACGTGCCCTTCGCTCGCCAGCCAGCGAAACAGCATCTTGATCGTCGCCAGGTGCCGCGCAATCGAAGACGCCGCCAGCCCCCGCACCGCCTTCAGCCGCGCCAGGTGCTCCGCCAGGTCCCTGGGCGAAACATTCCCCACCTCCGTCACGCCCGAGCGCGTCAGGTCGTCGAAGAGGTCGCGCAGATCGCGCCCATACGCCTCGATCGTGTTCGCCGCGAGACCGCACTCCACGCGGATGTATCCGAGGAAGCGGTCTCGCACCGTCTGAAAGTCGATGGCCGGCATGCGACCCGCTCTATCGGCTCGCCCCCTTCACGCCGGCTCACTTTCGAGATCGGCAATCCGATGGCGCACGCGTTGCGCGACCCATAACCACGCCTGGTGGGCCCGGCTCTCCTGAGCCGGGATCCGCCCCCGCGCGCCCGCGCACTCGCTGCGCGATTCGCCCGCTCTTACGGCCTGTCGCGCACCCGCTTCTCGATCTGCTGCTCCCCGATCCACACCTTCTCGTTGCTCTCCACGTCCACCAGTTCCAGGTTCACCTGGTAGTACTGCACCCGCCGCTTCCGGTCGCGCGAGAGATCCACGTTCTCCCCCACGCGCCCGATCATCATGAAGTCCGCGCCCAGCTCGAACGCCGCCTTCTTCACCGTCTCCGGGCGGCTCCACTCCTGCCCCTGCAGGCGCTCGTCGCGCACTTCGCCGCG
The DNA here is from genome assembly GCA_964529265.1 of uncultured Phycisphaeraceae bacterium. Taxonomy (GTDB): domain Bacteria; phylum Planctomycetota; class Phycisphaerae; order Phycisphaerales; family UBA1924; genus CAZGVW01. The sequence continues at coordinate 6,521 of CAZGVW010000234.1, read as the reverse complement.
CTCGTCCCGCGCCGCCACGATCCGCACCCGGCTCGAGTTGATCCACGCCCGCTCGATCTGCTTCGTGAACAACTTCGTGTCGATGTAGTCGCTCGTGTCGTTCCGCACCGTGCCGATGATCACCACCGGCCGCGCGCCCTGTTCCGTCTGCCAGTGGTCGATCCACGGCCGCGTCAACGCATCGTTGATCATCGTGTTCGCCGTCATCCGCGCATCGTCCTCGTCGAAGCGGTAGTCGTAGTCCACCACCTCCGTCGGGTCCGCCCGCGTCACCTGCCGCGATTTGCACCCCGCGCTGAGCGCGCCCGTCGCGATCATCGCCGCCATGCCGATCGCCATTCCACCATTCATCGTCTTCATCATGTCACACTCCATGCTCGTTGCTCACGTCGTGCCCGCGCCGTCCGCCACCGCTTCGCTTCAGTTCCAGTAGTGCTCCACCACCGTCGTCATCTCCCTCCCATATCCCACCTCGAACCGCCTCCACGCCGAGGCGTGCAGCAGCCTCCCATCCAGCCCGATGAACTCCACCCGCGCCTCCCACGCGCCATCTTCCAGATCGAGCACGCCCACGTGCGCGTGCCCCGGCAGAAACACCCACGCCCGCAGGTCCGCCCGCTCCGTCGCCAGCATGAGCAGCAGCCCCCCCAGCGCCACGCCGAGTCCCGCCGCATCGCTGTCCGCGCTCCGCTCCACCGCCTCCGCCGCGAACGTCGCCGCCACCGCTTTCGCCGCCGTCCGCAGCACGGTGCGCAGGTAGATCAGCGGCAACTGCCGCCGATGATTCTCATTCGCCACCGCCGCCATGTCCTCGATCAGGTGCAGGTCCGCGCCGATTGCCTCCCCTTCGCTCCCGCGCTCCACCATCACCGAAGTTCCGGGGGCGAGCGGTCCCGTCGTCGTCCCCCCCGCGTCAGCCGAGCGCACCGCCACCCGCGCCCTGGCCACCTCGCTCTGCTCCCACCGCAGCACCGGAATCTCCATGTACACCGGCGTGCGGTAGATCACCAAGGGTGGCAACCGGAACGGGACCTTGTACGGCCCCCGCCCGCTCAGCGCCACCACCACCGCGCTCGCCCGCTCCGGCGCCATCTCTTCCAGCCCCTCGAACGGCGCCGCATCCACCGGGCCGATCAGCGACCCTTGCGCTTCAATCGCCTCCATCAGCCGCCGCGCCGCCACCGCCTGGTTCGATGGATCCCCCGTCTGCATGTACGTCAGCGCCGTCAGGAACACCCCCAGCGGCGATTCGATGAACTCACCCTCCGAATCCACCGCCGCCACGCCCCGCAGCGCCTCCATCGACCCCGCCGCCGCCGATGCCGCGGCTGACCCCGCAAACTCATCCCGCGTCCTCGATTCGAACCTCAGGTACGCGTCGCGCAGCGTGTTCGCCTTCGTCGCCATCCGCCGCGCTTCCACGCTCGCGCCACCCTGAATCCGCCCCGCCTCCAGGTGCGCCAGCATCTTGAGCACGTTCACGTACATGTCTTCGTACGGCTCGCCCAGATACGGCCCCTGCCGATCATTGATGAGCAGCACCCCCAGCGATTCGAGAAACGTCTCGCTCCGCCTCTGCTCCATCAGCGCCTCCGCCTCATCCAGCGCCGTCACCGCCTCGTCATCGTGGTCGATCGCCAGCGCCACCGCGCCCCGGTCGAGTTGCAGCAGCAACTCATCGCCGCCCTCGTACAACTCCGCCGTCTGCTCATCGAGAAGCGCCGCGTGCGCCGCCTCATACTGTCCGCTCGCGTGCAACTCCCGCAGCCGCTCCCTGTGCCTGTCGAATGCGCACCCCGCCGTCAGCCCCAGCGACGCCGCCCCCGCCGCCAGCGCCACCACCAGCAGCCCGCCCCGCCAACCGCCTTGGCGTCTCACTCCATCCACCACAAGATAGTACGCCCTAACCACGCCCCGGTTTCGCCTTCCGCGGCCATCCATTCACCGCCCCGCCCACGCCACGCTACGCTCCGCCCCATGCCCCCTCAGCCCGCCGGACAGCAATCAACCCCCCTCACCTTCGCCGACTTCCAGGCCCTCATCCGCACCCGCTACCACGCCACCGATTCCGCCCGCGGCGTGCCCGGCACCTTCATGTGGCTCGTCGAGGAACTCGGCGAACTTGCCACCGCTTTGCACGAAAACGCCCCCGGCAAAACCCCAACCCCCGCCCAGCAGGCCAACCTCGCCGAAGAGTTCGCCGACGTCCTCGCCTGGCTCACCACCCTCGCCAACGTCACCGGCGTCGATCTCGAAACAGCCCTCTCCAAATACACCGACATCGAACGCGTCAAAGGGGTCAAGGACTAGCGTTTGGCGCGCGGATGATTTGACTCACGGATTCCGATTGATGATCCAGTTGGTGTTGGCTTCTTGCGCCAGTGCTCTTGCGATTCTTTGCGGCTTGTTTCCCGACACGATGCCGTGGCAGAGTTGGTCAGCCACAGGATCGCGAAACACTGCCTGCCCGAGTTCCCGGGCAGTCAACGCCTTGACCGCCGCAAGGTCCCACTCTGGGTAACCCTCAATCACTGCTTCGAACGAGTGGCCCTCGCGCAGAAGATCATCGCCGACATGAACGGACATGTTGGGATCCTTGAACCCCGCTGACTGATTCGCGAATGTCCCGTGTTGTCATCGCGCACGACCCATTTCGGGTGAATGCGCCGCAAGAGGTCGCAAGTCGGTGCGATCGTCTCGTCGTCCATGAGTTGCGCTGAATCTCACCTGCTTGTGCGGCTGGCGATGGTGCGCACAAACGACCGTCCGTAGTCCGGCTCGGCAAACAGCAGGCCCTCCTTCTCTCTTCCTTCCTTGTGATCCGAGAACGCGAACTCCGGAGCACCGTAGGGAGGAAACGACACCTCGAGGTCTATTCCCCTGGTGTGCCACTCAAACTGAATGGAGCCATCGAACCCGGGAACGACAGCAGGAACGGGGAGACCTGGACACGCGATCGCATCGAACCACCCGACGGCCGAAATGGCCCCAGCAATGGAAATCGGCTGGGCTTCGTAGGAATCCCAGTTCCCCGGCAAGGCCAGAAGTTCGTCGATCCGTGAGACGACCGCATGGATCACGTCGGACGCTTGCGGGCTTACGACATGCGCTGTGACCACTGGGCGCCTCTCCGGAAGCGGCCGCGCGCCCTCACCCGATATTGGCTCGCCCCACTCAACGCGGCGCGCGGTGAACGCAGTGATCTCACTCTCTCGTTCAAGGAGCGTGGCTCCAGTCATGCCCGCCTCTCCCACTCACGGTGCATCTCGGGGGTTGTAACGTCCGCAAAGCCGCGGACGACCCATTGCCTTCCGAGGTCCATGAAAGCAAGGACACCACCAATCGTCGGTTCAAGGGGCTGCCCTCTTGCCGTCAGGTTGATGACAATCATCGGATCCTCGCCGCCGGAAAGTGTTCGGGCGTCGATGAGCAATCGCCCCACCGCCGAGCCCTTGTGCTCGATCACGTATCGCGTCGCGGCACGCGCATCCTCGGCGCTGGGCAGGAAAGCACCCGCGTACGAAGCACCAGCGATCCCGACCACCTGATCAAGCCGCGAGGCGCCCCGAACCAGATTCACATACGTCACCTCGGTCTGATTTGGCCGGAGTTCGCCGAGACCCTCCCGCTGCGTGAACGCGCTGAAAGCGTTGAGATGCGTGCTGAATGTGTCACGTATGTGCTCGTATCGTGGGTACTCGTCCGCTGATTCCGTCTTTCGCCAGTTGTGGATAAAGCGATCCGCCTGGACCTGAATCACCCTTCGACGGTCTTCAGATACAACCAGTGGCGGACTTCCGGCGGCCCAATGCTGAATACGACGCTGCTGGTCTTCGGCGGCCCGAAGCGCTCGATCGCGGGCTGAAGGGGGGCGTGCTGCTCGAAGCGCGTGTACCCAAGCTCGCGGAACCGAAGCGCAAGCACTCCAAGATGAGCGAGCGTGAGTTTGATTGGCTCAAACTGGACCGAGAGCGCTACCTCGTCCACGGGAGGTTTGGCGAACTCCGGCAACTGGCGTGCGTCAGGCATAGAGGGGAAGGGAGACTTGCCGTGGCCGACCCTCCGGCGTATTGGGGACCGGGGGACACGCCCGCATATCGGCAGACTGCCCGCCAGCATGATACGGATGGTGGTCCCGGTAGGTTCGGCCCCGCTGGTGGGGGCCAGGGGAGTCTTCCCGGCATGCCCTCCCGCATCCAAACCATCTTCCACACCCTCCGCTCCAACCGCCGCGCCGCCCTCATGCCCTTTATCTGCGCCGGTCGCCCCTCCCTCGCCGAAACCCCGCGCATCCTCGCCGCTGTGCAGTCCGCAGGCGCCGCGATCGTCGAAATCGGCATCCCTTTCTCCGATCCCATCGCCGATGGCCCCGTCATCGCCGCGGCCATGCACCTGGCGCTCGAATCCGGCGTCACGCCCCCCGGCGTCTTCCGCGCCGTCGCCGAGGCCCGCGCCCAGGGCGTCACCCTCGGCCTCGTCGCCATGGTCAGCGTTTCCATCGTCCACCGCATCGGAACGCGCCAATTCGTGCAAAACGCCAACGAAAGCGGCTTCGATGGCTTCATTTTCCCCGATGTGCCCCTCGAAGAGGCCGAACCGCTCCTCGCCCCCGTCCGCGACGCCGGCCTGACCGCCTCCCTCCTCGTCGCGCCCACCACCTCCCCCGCCCGCGCCGAAAAAATCGCCAAGGCCAGCACCGGCTTCGTCTATCTCCTCGCCCGCACAGGGATTACGGGTGAGCACGCTTCCGGGGGCTCTGGTAGCCCGGCTCTCCGAGCCGGGTCTCCGACCTCCGGCCTCGCCCCCCGCATCGCCCAACTCCGCACCGTCACCGATCTCCCCATCGCCGTCGGCTTCGGAATCTCGACACCCGACCACGTCCGCGCCGTCATCGACGCCGGGGCCGACGCCGCCATCGTCGGCTCCGCACTCGTCCGCCGGATCGAGGAGACGGCCGCCAGTGGAGGGGACGTTCCCGGCGCAGTGACCGGGTTTGTGCGCGCGCTGGCGGTCACTACAGAGTGAAGTGACCGGTTTTGTGCGCGAATCTTTCCACGATCCGCGCGCGACCCTTGATTCCCGCGGCTCCCCCGCCACAATGCGCATCCGCACGCCCCGTCCAGCCGCCTGACAAACCCCCGGGAGCCCGCCTCAAATGACCACCAATGGCTCGGTCAAGACAGCCTCGAACCGCCGCCACGCCGCCATGGCCGAGATCAGTTCCTGGCGCGAGAACACCCAGTCCGGAGGCGCCAAAATGACCCGAATGGAGGAGACCTTCGGACGTGATGTCTTCTCCGAACGCATCATGCGTCAGCGCCTCCCCAAGGAGGTCTTCCAGGCCGTCCAGCGCACCATCAGGCGCGGCGATCCGCTCGATCCCTCCATCGCCGACACCGTCGCCAACGCGATGAAGGATTGGGCCATCGAGAACGGCGCGACCCACTACACCCACTGGTTCCAGCCCCTCACCGGACTCACCGCCGAAAAGCACGATTCGTTCATCACCCCCGATGGCGCCGGCGGCGCCGTCCTCGAGTTTTCCGGCGCGCAACTCGTCCAGGGCGAGCCCGATGCCTCCAGTTTCCCCTCAGGCGGCATGCGCGCCACCTTCGAGGCCCGCGGCTACACCGCGTGGGATCCCACCAGCCCCGTCTTCCTCAACCGCGGACCCAACAACGTCACGCTTTGCATCCCCACCGCGTTCGTCTCGTGGACCGGCGAAGCACTCGACATGAAAACGCCGCTCCTCCGCTCCATGGATGCGCTTTCGGAGCAGGCCATGCGCATCCTGCGCCTTCTGGGCGAGGATGAAGGCGTCTCGCGCGTCTACACGACGCTCGGCCCTGAGCAGGAGTATTTCCTGATCGATCGCCGCTTCTTCCTGGAGCGCCCCGATCTCACCATCACCGGCCGCACGCTCTTCGGCGCCAAGCCCCCCAAGGATCAGCAGCTCGAGGATCACTACTTCGGCTCCATCCCTCCACGCGTGCTCGCCTTCATGGCCGAACTGGATTCGGAGCTGTATGCCCTCGGCATCCCCGTGCGCACGCGCCACAACGAGGTCGCGCCCGGACAGTTCGAGATCGCACCGCTCTACGAAACCGCGAACATCGCGACCGATCACCAGATGCTCGTGATGGAGAAGATCGAGCGCATCGCCGGCCGCTTCGGCCTCGCGGCAATTCTGCACGAAAAACCCTTTGCCGGCGTCAACGGCTCCGGAAAGCACAACAACTGGTCCATCGCGACCGATACCGGCGTGAATCTGCTCGATCCGCAGGAGGAAACGCACACGAACATGACGTTCCTCGTGTTCCTGTGCGCCGTCATCCGCGCGGTTGACCTCCACGCCGACCTGCTCCGCGCCGCCATCGCCTCCGCGAGCAACGATCACCGCCTGGGCGCGAACGAAGCGCCGCCGGCAATCATTTCCTTCTTCCTGGGCGACATGCTCACCGACATCATCGATCTACTGGAGGCCGGCGAGGCCTCCTCCAACCGCAAGGCCGGCGTGATCT